>JAISGK010000081.1 GCA_031263155.1 Clostridiales bacterium | reverse complement strand
CATAATACCACGCGCGCCGTTGTAGTCACGGTCTACAACTACCTTTTCCGAGCCCGATCCCAGACGAAATTTGTTTTGCGGAACCGACCTGCTTGACTTCACCTGTCCAACTGACAGTTTTTGTCGTGTATGCTTCATTTACATCGACGACAACCTTAGCATGTTGCAAAGCCTTATGTTTCACGAACTGCTTAAACCTAAAATGTGAAAAATTAAGCAAGTTACGCGCCGACTTCGAGCAAATACGCCGCTTTGTGCGCTTTGTCATCTCCCTCGTTTCGAATGTTGGAAGTAGGATTACATCAAAGTTACTCACGAGGAACAAAGCGGCTTTTCGGTGAAGTTCTGTTATCAAGTCCCTTATGCGGTTAACAAATTCTTCTCAAACATACAAAATAAACTTATCCTGGTTGCGCTTAAATACAAGCAGGCCAATCAAAAGTAACACAACCGCAAACCCCGCGCATTTTGCGTTCGTCGCCAAATCTGGCATGTTACCGTACATCATAACATCGCGAAAATAGTTTACGTAGTAGTACATGGGGTTAAGCTCTACAATCCATCTGACGTTCTCAGGCAGCAAATCCATTGGATATATGATGGGAGTAAGGAACGTCCATGCCTGCACAACCACGCCATACAAATGCATGGTGTCACGGAAAAAGACCCCCGCAGTTGCAAGCACCAGCCCCAAACCTACACTAAACACCAATACGTAGATAAGCGGCACAAAAAATAGCAGCATTTGGGGCTTTAAAGGAAAGCCCACAACAACCATGAGGATAAGCATCGCAAGCATGGCAAACACAGTATTAACCAAGGCAAAAAAGCACTTCTCCAACGGAAAGATATACTTTGGAATATACACCTTTTTTATAAGCCCGGCGGCGCCGATTAAGGATGCCAGCGAGCCTGACGTAGCCTCGTTCATAAAGCCAAATATCAAACTGCCGGTAAGGTAAAACACGGCGTAATTCTCTATCTGAATGCGCATGATATTACTAAACACTATAGACATTACAAACGCCATAAGCAATGGGTTTAGCACACTCCACAAAACACCGAGCGCCGAGCGCCTGTACTTTACGGTAAAGTCTTTTATTACCAGGCTTTGCAACAAATACTTATACTTCTTAAACCCATGCCATTGTAGATAAATCTCTTTGATGTTGTAGAAGAATAACGCCCAGCATAATATTGACCAAAATACAACCGCAAGTAAAAACATGATAAGATGCCTGGCTCGCAATGGCAATCGAGTCATAGTGCCAATATTGGTAATTTCATAAACGCAGCCGGGATATTGCGAGAAGTCTATACGAATGGAGGCGTAATTCGCAGATGGTATCTGAAAAAAATTTCGCCCCGAAACTAAGGTGAGCCAAACGGATTTCGCGTCATTAAAGTCTTCTCCATCCAAGGCAAAAAACAACTGCGCAAGTGAGGCGTCAGACGCCACAGCATTAAACGAAGCCGACTTCAAGTTTACCTCTACGTATGAAAATGCGGGCAAATGGGAGGTATCGTACACCATTTGAGAGTCGTCGCCCGTTGTGGCAAAAGTGTTGCCAGTGGCTGCAAGGTCTTTTGTTTCGATATAATTATGTACATCTAAAGTTGATATCTCTCCATTGCTCGAGATGGATATACCAAATACCAAATCCATGACCAGCGCGAAAGCAATTGCGCCTACGAAAACACACAGAAAAAACGCAACAATTCTAGCTGTTTTACTCATGGGCTATATCTCTCAGCCTTGGCAGATTCGCGTCTTTGTCGCTTAATAAAATTTTCAGATCACCCGTCTGCCAAGCGACAGCAATATCGGGGTCGTTCCATAGCACGCCACCCTCATCAGCGGGGTCGTAAAGCCGGGTGCATTTATAAGTGAATTCGGCAGTGTCAGACAATACCAAAAAGCCATGGGCAAAACCCTCGGGTACATAAAACTGCAACTTGTTTTCCGCGCTTAGAACAACGCCATAATATTTCCCATAGGTCTGGCTGCCGGCTCTTAAGTCCACACCAACGTCATAAACAGCTCCGGCAATAACGCGCACCACTTTGCCTTGCGGATTATTTTTTTGGAAGTGCAGCCCCCGCAATACCCCTTTGCGCGACATACTTTGATTGTCCTGCGCAAAATCTGTCGGCAAGCCAGCGTTCGCAAACTCTTCGCGCTGAAACGTTTCCATAAAATACCCGCGCGAATCACTAAAGACCGGTGGCTCTATTATGGTAAGCCCTTCGATACCTGTTGAAACAAACTTGAATTTGCCCACTCTATCAAATCCCATGCTTTTATATATTAAACGCGTTACCCATGCTGATAAGTCGCCTTACTCTAAACGCATGTTTTCACAAAGGGATTTTGCCTTCGTAGGGGCGCGCAGTGCGCGCCCGCACCCGACAACCGCCCGATAACCAAGTCAAAAAGAGCTGCTCGACGTTCCGCCCGATTACCCGATATTGTTGAGACTTGGAAAGGCCCACGGGCGCGCAATGCGCGCCCCTACGAGATCATACCCACTAACCGTTGCGGCGCCCATACCAAATTTGGAAAACGCACGTTTAGAGCACCTTAGATCAGGCGTGTTCTTTCTTCGTACATTTTTTTATAATAGCTGGAGTATTCGCCACTGAGGATTCGACTCCACCAGTCTCGATTATCCAAATACCATTGCACCGTGAGTTTTATACCGTCAACAAACCGGATTTCGGACTGCCAGCCAAGCTCGCCGCGTATTTTTGAGGGATCAATGGCATAGCGCAAGTCATGCCCCGCCCTATCCGTTACATATGTTATCAAGCTCTCCGGTTTACCAAGCTCTTTTAATATCAGCCTTACAATATCAATATTGCGCGTCTCGTTGTGGCCGCCAATGTTGTATACCTCGCCGACACGCCCCTTTTGCAATATCAAGTCTATGGCCTTGCAGTGATCCAGCACGTACAACCAATCGCGAACGTTTTCACCTTTGCCGTACACAGGTAAAGGTTTGTCGCTAAGCGCGTTGACAATCATCAATGGTATAAGCTTTTCGGGGAAGTGATACGGCCCGTAATTATTGCTGCATCGCGAGATGGTCACAGGTAATTTATATGTTCTGAAATACGCCAGGGCGAGCAAATCGGCGGCCGCTTTGCTGGCTGAATAAGGGCTGGAGGTATGTATTGGCGTTTTTTCCGTAAACAACAGATCGGGGCGATCAAGCGGCAAGTCGCCATAAACCTCGTCAGTGGACACTTGATGAAACCGCTTTATGTTAAACTTGCGACACGCGTCCATCAGAATTTGCGTACCAATTATATTGGTGGTCAAAAAAATTCCTGCGTTATCAATACTGCGATCCACATGGCTTTCCGCTGCAAAATTGACCACTACATCCGGCTGCTCATTTGCAAAAATGGCGTAAACCGTTTCGCGGTCACTTATGCTCCCTTTAACAAATCTGAAATTTGGATTGTCCATTACATCAGCCAGTGTCTCCATGTTGCCGGCATATGTTAACGCGTCCAAGCAAACAACGCGATCATCCGGGTGTTTTTTCAACATGTAATGCACAAAATTACCGCCAATAAATCCGGCTCCACCCGTTACTATGTATGTCAACTCTCAAATTCTCCCGTGCATTTATTGTACCTGCTCATATAATCCGCGATAGCGTCTTTCCAATGCCGCATACCGTCGCCGATTGTCAATCGCAGCATCATATTATCCAAAGACGAATAGGCGGGACGCTTTGCCGGTCTCGGGAACTCTTCCGTACCGCAAGGTGTTATTGAATAATCTAACCCTGATAAAGACAAAAACTCCCGCGCGAAGTCGTACCAACTACATTCGCCGCCATTTACGCAATGATACACGCCATATCCTTCCGTATGCGCCAATTTAATCAAGTGGCTTGCCAGGTCCGCCGCGTTGGTAGGGTTGCCAATTTGATCGTTAACTACTTTGAGAGGCGCGCCTCGCCTTGCGGCGCTCAATATTGCCTTTACAAAATTACGGCCGTGATAACCATACAGCCATGCTGTGCGCACAACAAAAACGCGCTTGCAGAACGTTTGCGCATATCGCTCGCCCATGAGTTTGGTGAAACCGTAGACCCCGCATGGCGAAGGAATGTCCCATTCGCGCTGTGACGTACTGCCCGCGCCATTAAAGACATAATCAGTTGATAGATGAATTAATTTCGCTCCAACATCGTTCGCGGCCATTGCCGCGTTTCGCGCGCCTATTGCGTTAACGGCGTAGGCTGTATCCCCATCTGTTTCACACTTGTCCACATTTGTGTAAGCGGCGCAGTTAATAATGACGTTAGGTCGGTTCGCCGTCACCAATCCGCAAAATTCATCCAACCGCGAAACGTCCAGTTCGGGGAGGTCGCAGCCGATCACTTCAAAGCAATCGCCTCGCAACTGATATTGCAGCTCGCGCCCAAGCTGACCATTGGCGCCGGTGATTAATATTTTCATAAAATTGCCTTCCTACAAATGTTAAAAGCGTTAACACTGTTGACCGGCTTAAGTGTCACAACGCCACACGTTCTTCGGCCACGTTACGCAGGTGTGTACCATAAGCCGACTTGCCATATTTTACAGCGGTATCAAGCAAGGCTTCCTTACTTATCCAGCCGTTGTTATAAGCTATTTCTTCCACTGCCGCAATCTTTATGCCTTGTCTCTTTTCCACCATTTGAACAAAATTGCCCGAATCTATGAGCGCCTGTATCGTCCCTGTGTCAAGCCAGGCGTAACCCCGCCCCAACAAGGTGATATCCAGCTTATCATATCGCAAATATAGCTTGTTAAGATCGGTTATTTCCAGCTCGCCTCGATCGGAGGGCGCAAGCCTCTTGGCAAGCTCCGACACCCTGTTGTCATAAAAGTATAAACCGGTAATCGCATAATTGGATTTGGGACTTAGGGGCTTTTCTTCTAAAGAGACTACCTTGCCGCTCTTGTCAAACTCCGCGACGCCAAAGCGCTGCGGATCTTCTACAAAATAGCCGAATACGCTTGCGCGACCACGTTTTTCGGCCTTTTCAACGGCCATTTTAAGCAAACGGGATAAACCGTTGCCATAAAATATGTTATCGCCCAAAATCATGGCGCAACAATCATTACCAATAAATTCTTCGCCCAGTATAAACGCCTGAGCGAGCCCGTCAGGATTTAGCTGCTCCTTATAACTAAGTTTAACGCCAAATCGCGAGCCATCACCCAGCAACTTCATAAAGTTGGGCAAGTCACGCGGAGTAGATATTATGAGTATGTCGCGAATTTCCGCAAGCATAAGCACCGACAGGGGGTAATAGATCATCGGCTTGTCATAAACCGGCAGCAACTGTTTGGATGTGATTAGCGTGAGAGGATACAAACGCGTGCCCGAACCGCCCGCGAGGATAATACCTTTCATTAGCCGCGCGCCACGCCCGCCCATTAGGCAAGCAAAGGCGCATCCCCCCCCCCTTTTTTTTATATTCCGTATATCTACGCAAACAAAATAGTTGCTATTTTGCGCGAAACGCCGTAATTAATAACGCCCAAAGAAAACAACGTCCTTAGCCGATGCAGTTTACCAAAACCGCCAATGCCGCAATATGTATTCAATAGCGCCAGCTGATTATTATCAAGTTTATCAATGTATAAATTTCTAAAAGCCTTTGCTTGCTCATATGAATTTTGAAAACGCTCACGCACTTTGCGGCCATGCAAAAACCTTCTGAATTTGTATTCAAATGACCTAACGTTGCTGGAGCCTAATTCGTTGGAGTCGTGCTGCCTATATTTAACTGTCTGGTCAAATATGTGCCCCACTTGGCCGAACGCGAAAGCGGTTTGCAGTATCCACCAGTCGTGCATAACGCAATACTCTATCGGTTTTTTGAGCAACTCGGCCAGCGCTCTGTTGTATCCGATGGTAGAACCGGTAGCGATGTTCATAACGAGCGACTGTTTGAAGTCGAACGCGAGCCAATCGGGGTGAACTACCTGCTCCCGATATGATGGAGCGATTATTTTAAGTTCTTTGTCTACCACGGACAGATCGGTATGCGCCAGCAACGGGGTTGACGTTCCATAAATGCTTTCCATATCTCGCAGCTTGGCGATAGACTTTTCCAACTTGTCAGGATACCACCAATCATCTTGGTCGCATAAAAATATGTAATCGTCTTGAGTAGAAGTAATCATGCGAGTAAAATTATGTTTAGCGCTGCCAGAATTAACCGGATTGGAGGTTATGGAAATTCTACCCGGATATTTTTCTGCGTATTGACGCAACAGAGTGATGCTGCCATCTGCGGAGCAATCGTCGCACACGCGCAACTCAAAATCCTGAAAAGTTTGAGCAAATAATGAATCCAATTGCGCGGGAAGATAGGCTTTACCATTATACGTAGCTAGTAACACAGTGACCATTAAACACTCCAAAAACACGGTATAACATTCACTTCGCCAAGAACTAAGCCGTAGTGGCACACTCCCGCCGCCCACCTGTAGAGTCGAGGGCTTATCTTGAGAACATCGTTAAACCTTCCACATCTTGTCAGACAATATATTACAACAATAGCAAAAACATGTCAATAGGTACGTCAGCTGAGCAATGGTGACAAGAGAATCAGCTTTCAGGAAGCTGTTGAAGTCAACAGCCGGGGCCTTGGGCTATTTACTCTAAACGTGCGTTTTCACAAAAGGATTTTGCCTTCGTACGGGCGCGCAATGCGTGCGTTTAAACTCGCGACGGTTATTGTCCTGGTTTTTTGCTTAATGGTTTTTTGCTTAAACTATAGCTATTTTTTTGCCAGTATGGTAAATTATCTTCACAGAAGTTTGCAAGAGTTCGATGACAACCTTGGCGTCAGATCATCGAGCTCCCGTATTTTCATACCCCGCGAGGAGGATTAAAATGTCTGACTTAACAAAAACATACGAAGAAAAAATGAAAAAGACAATAGAGACATTTGAAATCGAGCTTAACACAATACGAGTGGGACGTGCCAACCCCCGTGTGCTCGACAAGATAATGGTCAACTATTTTGGAGCTGACACGCCCCTTAACCAGGTAAGCAATATCTCCGTAACCGAAGCGAGGATGCTTGTCGTGCAGCCGTGGGACTCAAGCCTGCTTAAATCCATAGAAAAAGCTATCCTTTCAAGCGACCTTGGCATAAACCCCACCAGTGACGGCAGGGTTATTCGCCTTGTGTTTCCCGAACTCACAGAAGAAAGAAGAAAGTCTCTGCTAAAAGATGTTAAAAGAAAAGGCGAAGACTACAAAGTTGCCATACGCAATGTTCGTCGAGACGGTATGGAGCATTTCAAAAAACAGCAGAAAAAGAGCGAGCTAACCGAAGACGATTTTAACGATGTGGAAGAAGAGCTGCAAAAGCTAACCGACAGGTATATCGCAGAGGTAGATAAGCGGCTCGAACAAAAAAGCAAGGACATTATGTCCATATAGCGTTTGAGATCAAGCGATCAATTCACTTTATTATCTTCAAACGTGCGTTTTCACAAAAGGATTTTGCTTTCGTAGGGGGCGCGCCCCTGCGAACTGCGGCCTTGATTATTCCTAAACGGGGCGGGGTAGAAAAATCCCCGCCCTATGTTTTAGCCAGGAGGGGAGTATATCAGTATACCTGAACATGTGGCCATAATAATGGACGGCAATACGCGCTGGGCAAAGAAACGCTTTCTTAATAAATCCGCCGGGCACAGGGCGGGCGCGCAGGCCCTGCGGAGTTTGGCGACAGAGGCGGAAAAACTCGGTGTTAAAATATTGACAGTGTACGCCTTTTCTACAGAGAATTGGAGCAGACCACAGGACGAGGTGGATACCCTTATGGGCCTTATCCATCACTACATCCAACAATATATTGACGACACCAAGAAAAACAATATGCGCATTTGCGTTATCGGCGACTTGACACGTCTGCCAAAAGACCTGCAAACAAAGATTATTAATCTGGAAGAGATGACGCGTGAAAAAAAAGGTATGCGCGTTAACATAGCTCTTAACTACGGAGGGCGCGACGAAATTGTGCGCGCTGTCAAAAAAGTCGCCGCCGGCGTTCAATCGGGCAAGGTTACGCCCGGCGAGATAAATGACCGCGTTTTTGCTGGTTATTTGGATACAGCCGATTTGCCCGACCCCGATCTGCTTATTCGCACTAGCGGCGAATGGCGATTATCTAACTTTATGCTGTGGCAAATCGCCTATACAGAATTATATTTTTGTGATAGACTATGGCCTGACTTTGATATCACCGACCTAAAAAAAGCCATAGAACATTATAACACGCGTGACCGCAGATACGGCGGGCATGATTCCAAGGGGTGATTCAGTGAAAAGACGGATAATAACCACGATTATAGGTTTGCCGATATTAATATATATCGTATCGATCGGCGGTTACGCTCTGCAATTTACTTTGCTGATCGTCTCTATTATCGGTATGTCCGAATTCTACAACGCTATGAAACATAAAGACACAGGCAGTCACGTTGTAGAAATTGATTTGGACGAAAATTCTGACAAGTCTAAGCGCAACGTTCTGCAATTTAGTGTCAGCTACCTTGGTTATGGCTTTACCGTCTTGTACTATGCCATGTTGCACCTGATACGAGTCAATGAAATGTATTTTTTTGTGCTTGCCACTATGCTAATTACACTTTCTCTGATAGCCATGGTGATATTTCATGGCAAGCTCGATGTAATGGACTGTGCTGTAACACTGTTTGGCTTTTTATATGTGGCGTTCATGATGTCGTTTATCTACTTTGTGCGTATGCAGGTGCTTGGCAAATATTTTGTATGGCTCATTTTTATCAGCGCGTTCGGCTGCGATACGTTTGCCTATTTTACCGGCAAGCTGCTGGGCAAACACAAATTGGCGCCCAAATTAAGCCCAAACAAAACGATAGAAGGGCTAATAGGGGGTCTGGTGGGTTCGGCGTTGCTGGCGACCGCGTTCGGCTTCGTTCTTGTGAAGATATATGATTTTAAAGATATCAACATTGTCGCCTACTGTTTCGTAGTTGGAGCGGTTGGAGCGGTTTTTTCCACCTTTGGCGACCTGGCCGCGTCGTCCATAAAGCGGGATACTCAAATAAAAGACTTTGGAAAAATAATATTCGGGCATGGAGGGGTGCTGGACAGATTCGACAGCGTCATTTTTGCCGCGCCCATGATGTATCTGATGCTGCTCATTTTGCTAAATAAATGATACGGATAGAGATCTAACCACCGAAGTAAGTGAGGTTTTGATGAAACTGTGCATATTGGGTTCCACCGGATCTATAGGCGTTCAAGCGTTGGATGTGGCTCGTAATGTGGGCATACAGATTGTGGGATTGGCGGCAATGTCCAATATAGACTTGCTGGAGCGGCAGATAAAAGAATTTAACCCGCTATGCGTATGTGTGGCGGATAAAACCAAAGCGAGGGAATTGGCGCGGCGCAATGTTGCGTGTGAAGTAATCGCGGGTGGCGAGGGCTTGTGTCAGCTTGCCGCGATGGGCGGCTGCGACACAGTCCTGTCAGCCGTAGTCGGCATCGCCGGGCTTAAACCTGCGGTCTCCGCCATACAAGCGAGAAAGAAGCTCGCGCTCGCAAATAAAGAAACCCTTGTTGCGGGAGGCGAGTTCGTTATGGAACTGGCTAAACGGTTAAACGTGCCGATAATTCCCGTAGACAGCGAACATTCCGCAATCTTTCAATGCTTGGACAACAAAAACCACCCTAAACGCATATACCTCACCGCCTCTGGCGGGGCGTTCCGCGAATGGAGCGCGGAGCAATTGCTTCACGCGACTGCGGCCGACGCGCTAAAGCACCCAACATGGAACATGGGCGCAAAGATAACAATAGACTGCGCCACCATGATGAACAAAGGGTTAGAGTTTATAGAGGCCATGCGATTGTTTGATCTTAAGCCGGAAGAGATCGAGATACTCATTCACCCTCAAAGCGTAGTACACTCTATGGTAGAATACTCAGACGGCTCGATATTGGCGCAGCTAGGCGCGCCAGATATGCGTATACCCATTCAATACGCGCTGACATACCCCGCCCGCGTCGCCTCCGCGTTCAAAAAATTGGACTTTACCACCTGCGGCCCCCTGACATTTCACAAGCCCGATTTTGACAAATATACTTGCCTACGCCTTGCGATAGACGCCGCCAAAATGGGTGGGCTTATGCCCGCCGCGCTTAACGCCGCCAACGAGGTCGCTGTAGGCGCGTTTTTGCAAAATAGAATAAGTTATACGCGCATTGCCCACATTATAGATAAGACCTTGAGCGCATATAATCTTAATGGCAGTGAGCGGAATTTGGATGATATATTGGCGGCGGACGCGTGGGCAAGGCGTTATGCCGAAACAATAGCAATTGCTTAACAATAGAAGTCGCACGGGAAAGAGGGAAGCGAAGCAATGTCTATAATCATAGCGATACTGGTTTTTGGCGCAATCGTTCTTATACACGAATTGGGTCATTATTGGGCCGCGCGCAAATGCGGCGTCACCGTTGAAGAATTTGCCATTGGCATGGGTCCAAAAATATTCTCCTGGACAAAAAACAACATCGTTTTTTCGCTGCGTGGCATACCTATCGGAGGGTTTTGCAAAATGCTTGGCGAGGACGACGAGAGCAATGACCCCGGCGCGCTTAATCGCAAGTCCATCCCCCAACGCACAATAATATTGGCGGCGGGCGCGATGATGAATCTCGCGCTGGCGTTCATAATTTTTTTGTTTATCACGCTGTTTAGCGGTTTCTCGACGACGACCATACACCAGACAATGCCCGGCTCGCCTGCGGAAGCGGCGGGTTTGCGGTCGGGAGACAGAATAACCAGGCTTAATGGCACATCCGTTAACATATTCGGCGATGTGACGTTTGAATTGTCAGGCAATACCGGCTCGCCCACAGAGGTTACTTACGTGCGCGACGGCCAAATCCATACGACCACAATAACGCCATACAAAGCCGAGGACGGCTCATACAAGATCGGCTTTTTGGCCAGTGGGCGCACCGGGCTTTTTGAAAAGCGTGTAGAGGGCTACGAGCGCGCGGGCGCGTGGGAAAGTTTGACAACCTCCGCCTTTGAGATTGCGTTTTATGTGAAAGTCACCATTGTAAGCCTTGTGCGCCTCGTAACCGGCCAATTGGATATGGGGCAATTGAGCGGGCCTATCGGTATTGTTTCCGTGATTGGGGAGGCATACACCGAGTCTGTGAAGGTTAGCGCCTGGGCTGTAGTGCTTAATATGCTTAGTCTGTGCGCAATCTTGTCGGCCAACCTGGGTGTGTTTAACCTGCTGCCGCTTCCCGGCCTAGATGGAGGTCGGCTTGCTTTCGTATTTGTCGAGGCCATACGCCGTAAACCGCTGCCAGTAGAAAAAGAGGGTCTGGTGCATTTTATTGGTATTGTTCTGCTGATGATACTCGCGGTTTTCATCGCCTTTAACGATATAAAAAAATTGCTATGAAATCAAGCGACAATCAACACTCAATTACAAAGTCATAGGAGGTGAGCTGATGATACGCCGAATATCGCGCGCTGTGCGCGTGGGCGATGTGACCATAGGCGCGGGCAGCCCTGTTTCCATACAATCTATGACCAACACGTATACGCGCGATGTAGATCAAACCGTGAAGCAGATAGAAGCCCTTGTGGACGCAGGGTGCGAAATTGTTCGCCTGGCGGTTCCAGACAGCGCCTCCGCGCAAGCGTTGGGAATTATCAAGAAGCGCGTGAAAATTCCTGTTGTGGCCGACATACATTACGACTATAGGCTTGCGCTGGAATCCCTGAAAGCTGGAGCGGATAAACTGCGCCTTAACCCCGGCAACATAGGCGGGGCGGACAAAGTGAAAGCCGTGGCGCGGGAGGCGGCGTCGCGCGGCGTGCCGATACGCGTTGGCGTTAACTCTGGCTCGCTGGAAAAGGATCTGTTTGCGAAATACGGCGGAGTCACGCCCGAAGCCTTGGTCGAAAGCGCTCTGCGTAGTGTGGAGATTTTGGAAAATCAATCGTTTAAGGATATAGTGATAGCGGTCAAATCATCCGATGTGACGCTTTCTGTCAGCGCTTATGAACTGCTGGCAAAGCACACCGATTATCCTTTTCATGTGGGAATAACGGAAGCTGGCACGGTGTACGGCGGGTCGATTAAATCCGCAGTGGGTATAGGGGCCGTGTTGTCTCGCGGGTTGGGCGACACCATTCGCGTATCGCTAACCGGAGACCCGCTGGAAGAGGTGCGCTGCGCCCGCGAGATTTTGCAATCGCTGGGCCTGCGGCGTTTTGGAGTGGAACTTGTGTCGTGCCCCACCTGCGGGCGCACGTCGATAGATTTAATAGGGCTTGCCGAACGAATAGAGGCATATTGCAAAGACATAAAGACGCCGCTTAAAGTCGCCGTGATGGGTTGCGTGGTAAACGGGCCGGGCGAATCCAAGGACGCGGACATAGGCGTTACAGGAGGCGACGGCAAGGGTGTTATATTCAAAAAGGGTGAAATCTTTGCGACAATGAAAGAGGACGAGTTGTTCCCGGCTTTCGTACAGGAGTTGGAAAAAATGGTTGGTGTGACCTGATGGAAGACAGAAGGTTTGAACGAGTTTTTGATAAATGTGGGGTGCCGGATAATCTGCGAAATTTGATGTCTGGCGTAGAGATATCGGCCATACGCTTTGACAAAAAAGCCAGGCAGTTGCTGGTAGAACTGTCCGTCGGGGCGGACAAGGCGGACTCTCTTACAGAAGACGCGCTCAACCGCTTTCGCGAATGTATGATGAAACAATTCGCCATAGAGCAGATCTTTCTTGATGTTAAAAACATAGCGCTGATGGATAAGAAAATACCCGCCGAACAAAAGTTACCCGCCATTCGTGAAGGCTACATGACCCGTTGCAAAAGCCCCATGGCGAACGCCGCCCTGCGAGATTCCGAATGGCGCATGAAAAATGGCGTGTGCCACATAGCCCTAAAAAATAATACGGCGCAGATGCTGCGTTTTCGCAATATAGATTTGGAGATAGAACGATACATACAAAAAAAACTGGGCATATCTATTGCGGTCGAACTAATCTCTCACGCCACGACATCGACAGAAAAAACCGCCGACAGCGGCGCGAACGTGCACGCTCCCCCGCGCGAGACTGCCAAAGCCCATGAGAACATAACGCCACTTAGCATAATTCCATCTGGCATAACGCCACTTGGCGCGGCTCCAAATGGCGACGTGCCAATCAAATACGCAAGCGACTCCACCAAGCAAGCCCGCGCGCCACATGGCTTCAAGCCCAAAGACGAGCGGAGCCCGAATCGACCTCCGATCAATGGCAAAAGCAAGACAAAGGTCGTGGAGACCATAAAAGGCGATCCCCTACCGCTATCCAACAACTTTGCAGAGGGCCAGCCTGTTGTAGTAACCGGGCGCGTGATAAACTCTAACATAAGGCCGCTTAAAAGCGGGAGCAGCATAATCACCTTTGACATTACCGACGGTAGTAACAGCCTTACGGTAAAATTCTTCGCCGATCGTTCGGAGCTAAATACATATAAACAATTGCTGGTCGTGAAACAATATATCGTCGTTAAAGGCAACGCGCAGTTCGATACCTACGCCAAAGAAATCAATATAATGGCAAAGGAGTTGTGCAAGGGGCAAGATTTGTCTATAAAGCGCATGGACAACGCCCCGGTAAAGCGGGTCGAACTGCATATGCACACGCAAATGTCAAGCATGGACGCGATCAACTCCGCCACAGACTTAATAAACCGCGCTTCGGCATGGGGGCATGACGCCATAGCCATTACCGATCACGGGGTTGTGCAAGCCTTTCCCGAAGCCATGAACGCGGCTAAAAAGACCGGCATTAAGGTAATCTACGGCGTAGAGGCATACCTTGTGGACGATCTTGACAAACCGGCGGGCGTTGTTGACCCGCTTAAATCCAAATATTATCACGCGATCATTCTGGTAAAAAATAAAGTGGGGCTTAAAAATCTCTATGAGCTAATCTCCATTTCACATTTGCAATACTTTTACAAACGCCCCCGAATACTGAAAAGTTGTTTGGCGAACCTGCGAGAGGGGCTTATTATAGGTACGGCCTGCGAGGCGGGCGAGTTCTTTAAGGCAGTGCTGCGCAACGAACCGGAAAAGCGGATAGACGATCTTGCCCGGTTTTATGATTACTTTGAGATACAACCTGTAGACAACAACATGTACTTACTGCGTGAAGGCAAAGTAGCCTCTGTGCAGCGGCTTTTCGATATAAACAAAAAAATCGCGGAACTGGCGCGGCAATATAACAAACCTGTTGTAGCGACCTGCGACGTACACTTTATGGACCCTGACGACGAGGTGTACAGGCGTATCATTATGGCGGGCGACGGTTATAAGGACGCAGAGCGTCAGCCGCCGCTGTATCTGCGCACCACGGAAGAGATGTTAACCGAGTTTTCTTACCTTGGGGCCGAATTGGCGTATGAAGCCGTCGTAACCAATCCCCGCGCCATAGCAGACAATATCGAGAGGATAAAGCCCATACCAGACGAAACCTTTCCGCCGAAGATAGACGGCGCGGAAGACACTCTGAAAGAGATAGTGTGGTCGCGCGCGAGAAATATATATGGCGATCCCTTGCCGGAAGCAGTGCGAAACAGGTTAACGCGGGAGCTGGAAAGCATTATCAAAAACGGCTTTTCGGTGATGTACATGATCGCGCAAAAGCTGGTTCAAAAATCCAACGACGATGGATATTCGGTAGGATCGCGCGGGTCGGTCGGGTCGTCGCTCGTGGCGACCATGGCGGGCATAACGGAGGTAAACCCATTGCCGCCGCACTATCTGTGCCCACACTGCCAATATTCTGAATTTGACACCCCGGCGGTGCTGGCCTACGCTGGCGGATCGGGCTGCGACATGCCGGGTAAATTGTGCCCCCATTGTGGCGCGCAGCTTAAGGGCGAGGGGCATGATATCCCGTTTGAAACCTTCCTTGGTTTTGACGGCGATAAAGAGCCTGACATAGACCTCAATTTTTCTGGCAAGTATCAACTTAAGGCCCACGCCTACTGTGAAGAATTATTTGGAGCGGGCAATGTGTTTAAAGCGGGCACGATAGCAACGCTGGCCGACAAAACTGCCTACGGATATGTGATTAAATATTTCGAGGGCAAGGCCAATCAGTCTGAAGAACCCGCCCCAATGCCCCGTCAGGCGGAGATAAACCGGTTAAAGATGGGGCTTACCGGCATTAAGCGCACGACGGGCCAGCACCCCGGCGGCATTATGGTTTTACCTCGCGGGCATAGCATATACGAGTTTTGCCCCGTGCAACGGCCAGCCAATGATTCTTCCAGTGACGTGGTGACGACGCATTTTGATTATCATTCGATAAGCGGGCGATTGCTAAAGCTGGACCTGCTTGGGCACGACGTGCCGACCATCGTTCGTATGCTGCACGACATAACAGGGGTTAACCCCTTGGATGTTCCGTTAAACGATCCTAAAGCGCTAAGCCTATTTACCTCGCCAGACGCGTTGGGCGTAACCGCCAGAGACATAGCCTGCCAAACCGGTTCGCTTGGATTGCCAGAGTTTGGCACGCAATTTGTGCGCCAGATGCTGCTGGATACAATGCCGGCAAGTTTTGCCGAACTGGTGCGTATATCGGGCCTGTCGCACGGCACAGACGTGTGGATAAATAACGCCGCCGACCTGATAAGGGATGGCTTGGCCACGCTTAAGGAGATTATCCCCAGCCGCGACGACATCATGCTGTTTTTAATACGGCAGGGCGTCGAGAAGAAAGCCGCGTTTAAAATAATGGAGAACGTGCGCAAAGGCAAGGGGCTTACCAACGACGAAGTAGAAAAGATGTTGGACGCCGGTGTGCCAGAGTGGTACATAGACAGTTGCAACAAAATAAAGTACCTATTTCCAAAAGGTCACGCGGTCGCGTATGTTATGATGACTGTGCGCATTGGGTATTACAAGGTGTACTATCCGTACAGCTTTTACGCCGCCAGCTTTTCTGTGAAGGCGACGGATTTTGATATAGAGATGTGCAAGGGGCGCGAGAGTCTTTTGTCTTCCATGCGTGAGTTGAGCGAGCAAAAAGACTTGAGCGCCAAGGACAAGAATAAAATATCCATAATGGAATTGGTTAACGAGATGTACGCGCGCGGACTTAAGTTTTGCCCGTTGGATATCTATAAGGCAAGTGTGGATGAATTTTTGGTGACCCAGCAGGGGCTTATGCCTCCGCTATGCGCCATACAGGGCTTGGGCCTGTCTGCTGCGCAAAGTATCGTAGACGCCCGCAATGATAGAGAATTTTTTACCGTTGACGACTTTCGCGAGCGCACAAAAACAAATAAAACGGTATTGGAGCTGTTGCGCAAAAACGGCGTGCTTAAGGGGATACCCGAAACAAATCAGCTTACGCTGGAGTGGTGATATTTTGTCTGCTATTTGTTATTTGTTGTCGCCTAAAACCTCTAGCGCGGCGGAAATAATATTTTCGCCGTCAACAAACACATCCGGTTCGATACCCTGGCCGTGTATGGAAACATCGTCGGGGCCGGCAAGAATCAACACCGTAGCCTTTACGGCAAAACCACCGGTTAGCGGCACAGTTACCTGCCCTATGCCCTTGCCAAAAGATTTTTGCCCCATAAGCGTCACATTGCCCAGATTGCCCTTTAAGGCGCTGATAATGCTTTCAGCCGCGCTTGCCGTGTTAGCGTCTTGCAAGATTATGATGCGCTCGAAATCAAAATACGCGCCGTTGCCCGACTTGACCGCATGGGTCAAAAAAGGCAGGCGCATTTTTTCGTACCCCAGCACGTCGCCACGAGCGGTAAACAGCTCCGCCATGGTATAGGCGTCCATCAACATGCCGCCATAATTGCCGCGCAAGTCTATCACCAGGTTTTTATACTTTGCGAGTTCTGACTTTTTGGAAACCACAAAATCCTTTGTGCCCGATGAGATGTTGGGCAGCAGCATGTATACCGTGTTATCGGTAAGTTGTTCGATCCGCGCCTCCTCCGCGTCGGCTTTTTCCATCTCTTTGCTCAACGTGTAGGTTTGAGGGGTGTACAGATATGTGTATCTATCGCCGTTATACGCGCGTATTTTCTCTGTGACGGCAGATACGACAAAATGATCAAAATTTTGCCCCAGGCCCTTTACATTTTCTTCGCTCAGCGTTTCAACATACAGGCTTTTCAGCGAGTCTTCGAATATATAATTGCTGCTGATAAGAAATTTAAAAATGGTGTAGTTATAATTATAAGCGAGCATTACGGCAAACATTGCGGCAAACACAAAAAAACCGTATTTAAAAAGGCGATACCGCCAGCGTGGTACGTTCATAAAAATTCCTCCGTGACATTCCCGTTATCCCGTTATTCATGATTGACATCATTTTGGATATATAATATAATACATTTCTATCTTAGGCAATACTTAGACTTGGATCGCAAGGGGTGATTTTATGCCACATGACAAGAACAGCGGCAAATTGATTGCCCAAAACAAAAAGGCGTTTCACGACTACTTTATAGACGAGGTATTTCAGGTTGGCATTGAGCTTGCGGGCACAGAGGTAAAATCACTGCGCGCGGGCAAATGCAACCTGAAAGAGAGCTTTGTTCGCGTGAGCGGCAACGAGGCATTTATAGAGGGTATGCATATAAGCCCCTACGAATTTGGCAATGTGTTTAATAAAGACCCTGTGCGCCGGCGTCGCTTGCTGCTGCACAGATACGAGATAAACAAGCTGCGCGGTAAAGTGACGCAAGAAGGTTTTACCATTGTGCCACTTCGTGTTTATTTTCACAAAAGCTGGGTCAAAATTGACATAGCCCTCGCAAAGGGCAAAAAACTTTATGACAAGCGTGAAGCCATGGCAAAGAAAGACGTGCGCCGCGAGGCAGAGCGCGAATTTCGCGCGCGAGTTTCGCGTTAAGAATATGTATTAGCAATTATATCTTTATGTCGGGGGCGTAATGGTTTCGACGGGGATTTAGACAATAGGAATAGCCATCTGCGGACGGTGCCCGCGCATCAAAACCGATCCAAAAACAACTGACAACTCTTATCAGTTACAAGCCGCGTAGTTAACGCAGCCGTCGGCCTGAGAACGCTCGCCGCCTCAGATACCGGCGTCGATTAGGCGAGGGATTCGAGTAATGTAAGCTTTGCCATTGCCGAAGATATATGAAGCTACCCGACCGCGCGTCTTGTCGGCTTGCCGCGCGTAAAGGGAACGTGTTGAGGGCGCTTGATTCAAATCAGGCGCGGTTTAACAAAAATAACCGACTGTGATGGGAGAAGTTCCTACTGCCAGATTTTCGGACCCGGGTTCGATTCCCGGCGCCTCCATAAATTCTACAGGGCATTGGCGATAACGTATAGTGACCGCGCAAACCATCCCTTTGTCCAGTAAGACCTCTATTGCCTTTTAGCGTGACCCCACATCCTGTGAATCAATCCGTCTTTGCTCTTGCGCTCCTGCAAATCTTTATACTTTCTTTACTTTTTCCTTTAAACTTTCTTGGCTTTTGGTATTTATACTATGCCTATACTCAATTTTGAAAGGAGAAAAGGCATATGGGCGAATACGTATTACGCACAAACGCTGTGAGCAAACGATATGGCGGCGCGTATGCGCTGCGCGATGTAAGTGTGGAGATTAAGCGAGGGCAAATTTACGGGCTGATTGGGCTCAATGGCGCGGGTAAATCTACCTTTATGCGTCTTGTAACAGGGCTTGCCGCTCCTACCAGCGGCGAGATGGAGTTGTTTGGGGCAAGCGGAGAACACGCGCTTAGGCGTGGAAGACGGCGTATAGGGCAATCTATAGAAACGCCCGCGCTTTACCCCGCTATGACCGCCGCGCAGAATTTGGAAGTACAGCGCGTTATGGCGGGTGTGCCAGATAAGAGTAGCATAAAACGAACGCTGTCCATTGTCGGGCTTTCGGATACGGGCAAGAAAAAGGTCAAGGATTTTTCGCTGGGTATGAAACAGCGGCTCGCGTTGGCTGTCGCGCTGATTAGCAACCCGGAGTTTTTGATACTTGACGAGCCTGTAAACGGGCTTGACCCCAAAGGCATTATAGAGATTAGGGAACTGATGTGCCAACTGGCGCGAGACGGCATAACGCTGCTGGTATCAAGCCATTTGTTAGACGAGCTGGCGCAGACGGCGACGTATTTTGGCATTATACACGAGGGACGGCTCGTCAGACAGTTATCGGCGAGCGAGCTTGCGGACGAATCGCGCCAGTATGTGAGCATAATAACAAAAGAAGCGTCAAAAGCCGTCGCGCTTCTCACGGGGCATATGGGCGTAAGAGACTTTAAGGCGGTGTCAGCGGCGGAACTGCGGATTTATGAGCAGATTGATCGCGTGGGCGATATGAACACCCTGCTTGTGACAAGCGGTGTTGCTATTGAGGGTATCGGTGTTTCCAAGCAGCGGCTGGAGGAATATTTTATGAATGTCACGGGGGGTAAGCAGTTATGACGACATTATTTTCATCAGATATATATAAACTGCTGCGCAACAAGGCGGCCATTTTTGGAATTATCGGCTCTATTGCGCTTTCGGTCGGGCTTTCACTAATTAGCTACTATTCTTATATTAAGCGAGGCGCTGCAGACATTCCCTTTTACGGGCAAGAAGGCGTTGAGATTCTGGGCGGCGTATCATCTGTAATAACCTTTTGGCTTGCGGTGTTCGTCGCGTTTTTTGTGGCGTCAGAGTTTCAGTATGGAACCGTCCGGAGTGAGATAAGCCTTGGAAAGCCTCGCACCTGGATATACTTTTCAAAATTTCTGTGTACCGTCATTATTTTCGCTTCGGCTTTCTTGGCTGTGAGCGTGACGATGACATTGATCAACACTATTCTTTACAACTTCGGAGATATGTCGGCGGTTGAGTTTATATCATATTTCGCGTGGAATTACTTTATGCGGCTGCTCTTCGCCTTGCCCTGCGCCGCCATTTTCTGCGCCATAGCCTTTATCGGCAAAAGTCCAGCGCTTACAATCGCCTTTGGCGTTATGTATATGTTCGTTATGGCAGCGGTTACGCAACTTCTTTTAGGATACATCAATGTAGAGGGCCCGCTAAACCTCGCGCTGCGAGTCTCGCCAGAATATTATGGCACGTTTTTTGGAAAAACCGACTCGCTGGCGGAAATTGGAGCGATAGGCGTGGAACACTTCACGCGCGACTCAATTATCGTGTGTACTGGTTACATCGCCGCCGCATGCGCCTTGGGGTGTCTCGTGTTTAGCAAAAAAGATGTAAAGTAGGGATAGCGTGGACATACCGATTCTCGTCGTCGAGGACGACGCGTCGATAAACGACCTTATTTGTGAAACGCTGGCGGGGGCGGGTTACTGCCCCCAAGGCGTTTTTTCTGGCAATGAGGCGCTTCTTATGCTGAACGCGAAACCGTGGAAGTGCGTTATTCTTGATCTTATGCTGCCGGGCAAGCCGGGCGCGGAGGTGCTTACGGCCATTCGTGCTTTTGGGCATATGCCTGTTATTGTGCTGTCCGCGAAAACCGATAAAGAGAGTAAGCTGGAACTGCTATCGGGTGGCGCGGACGATTATATGACAAAACCCTTTGACACGGACGAGCTGGCGGCACGGGTCGCCGCCCAGCTTCGACGGTTTACGGTCTATTCGGACGGTGAGCGGGAAAAGATTTTGCGCTACATGGATATTGAAATGGACACGGACAAGCGCGCTGTCATGGCGGCCGGCGTGGGCGTTCAACTTACGCGCCGGGAGTTTGATATTTTGGAACTTATGCTTCGTCATCCTCAAAAGGTTTACAGCAGGGCTAATATTTTTGAGAGCGTGTGGAGTGAGGACTTTTTAGGCGACGAGAAGACAATCAACGTACATGTAGGCAACCTGCGCGCAAAGCTGTCGGCGGTGTCGGAGCATAAACATATAAAGACCATTTGGGGCGTTGGCTTTCGCCTTGCGGATTAGGATGTGCCATATGACTTGGTTGATTGCGGCGCTTACGATTGGGGGCGCGTTTTTCGGGTTGCGCTTCTTTTTATTGCGGCGTGAAGTCAAAAGATTGCGCGGAGAAATTATGGATTTGGCGGATAACGCCCGCTATGGTAAAAGACTGCACCTCGAAGAAGGCGACGCCACCCTCGAAACCGCGATAACGGCAATCAACAAGCTGGTAGACGGGTACGAGGAAAGACTGCGCCACTCTGAAGAAATGGAGCGCAATATGCGCCTTAACATATCGGCCATTGCCCACGACTTGCGAACGCCGCTAACCTCCCTCACGGGCTATTTGCAGTTGCTCTCGAAAGAACCGTTAACGGATAAACAGCGAGGATATATAGACACAATCTTTAACGCCGCGATCACTTTGCGCGATTTGACGGAGAATTTCTACGAGATTTCCCGCCTCGATTTGGGCGAATATGTAATGGCGCTACAGCCGATAAATTTGGAACATATTGTTTGCGAAACCTTTTTGGGGTTTTATCAAAACTTCGTCTTAAAAAAGATAGAAGTTGATATAGCGGAAGCCGAACGACCGCCCATAGCTATCGCCGACGATATGGCCCTGAAACGGATTTTGCACAACATAATACAAAACCTGTTGCGCTACGCTAAAGGCGCCGTTTCGATCTCGTTCCAAACCTCTTTCCAAACAGCGGAGCGCGAGAACGCTCACGCGGTTATAATACGCAACGAAACCGACGCGCCTTTACCGGAAGATATAGAGCGTATTTTCGAGCGGTTTTATATGGCTGATACCAGCCGCAGTCATAACGGGGCTGGTATCGGTCTGTATGTTTCCCGCAAATTGATAAGGGCAATGAACGGCGATATTATCGCGTGGCGGCAGGATGGCGCGTTGTATATGAAAATATCCCTGCCTGTAATTTTATCTGTTGACAAGTTATAGAAGTTCGTGTATATTTTCATGGTATTCGGTATGCGAGCGTTCTACCGTATGTTAGGGGCATGGTGAAAGGGTATCACAGCGGTCTCCAAAACCGTTATTGAGGGTTCGAATCCTTCTGCCCCTGTGTTTTTTGCGCTCATAGTAATTTTTACATAAATCTCGCTGATCTAATTTGCGATTTGCTGGGAGTGTTTATGAAGTACATAAAAAAAGTCATTGGTTCGCGCGTTTACCTGTCACCTCTTTGCGTGGAAGACGCCGATATTTATACCAAATGGCACAACGACCCCGAGGTGGGCGTCAATTACGGTTCTTATCCGTACAGCCATACCATTGGGCGCACAAAAAAAGACCTCGAAAACGAAAAATACTCTGATTGGGACGAAGATTTCGCTATTGTGCTTCACGAAAACGACACGCCCATCGGTATGATAAGTGTATTTGAGAAAAGCGGGGTATATCGTTCGGCATATATGGCGTTAGCCATTGGCGAAGCCGAATGGCGCGGCAAGGGTATCGGCAAAGAGGCCGTTACCTTGTTGCTGGGTTATGCCTTTGACACGCTTAACCTGCATAACATGGCGCTTTACGTCTATTCGCGCAACACAATTGCCACGCGGCTGTATAAAGGGCTTGGCTTCACGGAAGGCGGACGTTTGCGCCAACGCGTGTTTAATCGCGGGCAATATGACGATATTATTTTTATGGATATTTTGGAAGACGAATACAGACAAATGCGCACTGCCGCGCATTAGCGAATCAATCAAGATCAATCAGGGTCGCCCCAGCTCACCAATCGCTGGGTTATCGACATCTACTACAGGGCATACTCAACAATCTTTGGATATGCCCTATTAACCGCTTTGGCGCGCCAGGGACGAGAGCTTCAGATTATGCCCGTCCCATATAGTTTTAGCAAAAAGCACAACAGTAGCGTCGTTTTCGTTAGTGTTAACGGCTGTTAAAGTAAGCGCTATACCATC
Organism: Clostridiales bacterium; assembly: GCA_031263155.1. GTDB lineage: Bacteria > Bacillota > Clostridia > Lachnospirales > WQUN01 > JAISGK01. The sequence continues at coordinate 55,344 of JAISGK010000081.1, read as the reverse complement.
AACGATGTAGCGCGCGTAGCTTATCGAAATGGAAACGGTAAAACTATCATGCGCGATAGTGAAGTTTCGCGTTTGCGACGCCAGCCACATCTCCGCCGCGTTTTTGAAGCTAGAGTCGGTGGGCGGTTCGTCGTCTATTGTCATGTCGGCATACAACGCGTTTAAGTCGGCGTTGTCTTTGCCAAGTTGCGCGTTCACGCAAGAAACCGCCAGGTTGTATAACCCGGCGTAACGGGTGTTTAGCGCGTTAAAACTCGCCGTCCGCGTCGTAAGGCTCACGACGGCGGCGCATAAGACAGAAAGCCCAGCAAACAGCAGCATTATTTGCAAAGAGACAGAGCCGAACTCTTTCCGCACAGCCAGCATAGCTCCTTTCCCATTAAAAAAACACTACTTACTCCCAGCCCATTCTAAAACAGCAGCGCCGCTTGAACTTTGACCACTCCTGTGACGGTGTCACGCAATCCGCACGTTATTATCCTGAAGTAATCCGCGCCGTCTATCAAGGCAGGTTGTATAAAAAAGTCAGAACCGGATGGACTTACCATTAGGCGCTCTATTCCGTGAGGGCGCGACACGATTATCACGCACTCATACCTATCGGCTATCGTTGGAGAGTAGCCTGCCGTGTCTAGATTTGCCAGCGAGTCGGCAAGCACAACCGTCAAATATTGTTCGGTTTCATAAGACGCGACAGCGCGCGCGAAATTAGCCGACACGCTCCGCGCGGTTAGCGTGACAGGGATAATCATTATAGAAAAAATCAGCGTCGCCGTTAACGCGTCCAAAAGTGTAAATCCTTTTTCATTCATGATTCATGAGCGTCATGGTTCATGAATGTCATGATATTGACGCGGCGAAAACCCGTTATTTTATTCGTTACCCGTTCCCTTGCCAACTGCGCGTCCTCTCCCGTATCTATAACACCGCGCAAAAACCTGGTCGGCGTAGCTTTGGCCTCGTACCTGTTCTTTACAGATGTGATCACCAAATGGCTTTTAGCGCGGGTTAACCCTACATAAAACAGTCGGCGCTCCTCTTCTATCTCTTGTTCAGTCGTACTCTTCTCGTGGGGAATACTGCCCTCTGTGGCGCCTATAATAAATACCGTGTCAAACTCTAGTCCCTTTGCGCTGTGCATGGTAGAGAGCAGCACGGCGGGTTTGTCGTTAACAAATTTGTGCTTTTGCTCTTTGGCGGCCATCACCGCGTTTTGCATATGCTCCGCAAACTCGCGGGTTGTGCCGAAATTTTTGGCCGCCTCTTGCAGCTCGTCCAGCACTTCAAACAGTCCGACGGGGCTGATATGTCTGTAAGCGCTTATTTTGTTTATGTAACCGTCATAGCCGACATTACCGCGCAAATATCTGATTGCCTGCCATGGCTCCAGCCTTGCCAACATTGCGAGGTCTTTCGATAATTTTTCCAAGCGCGCGAGCTGCCAGGCCTGCAACCGCTCCTGGCGCGCTAGTTTTTTCAACAAACTTCCATTGCCTTTTAACGCCGAGGTTATGAGCAGGTTGGATATGTATCGCCCGGGCTTGTTAATTATGCGCTTTAGGCATTCGTTTGACGAGGTGTCATAGGATAATTTAAGATACGCATATATATCCAACGCGATCCAATGTTCATACACGCTGGGGAAAACATCCTTTATCATATATGGGATATTGCTGTTCATAAACGCGTCGGCTATAGCGCGAGACTGGCGGTTAACGCGGTATATGACCGCGATGTCATCGGGTGAACAGTGTTTGCCAATAAGCCTCCTTACCTGCCGCGCCGTGAACTGCGCCTCCGCGTTAACGTCGTCACATAGCGTGAAAAACGGAGCTTTGCCTGTTCGGCCCGTCCCGATCATTGTTTTTGAGTAGCGCGTATTATTTTGGCTAATCACGCGATTGCAAAAATCTATGATAGGCTCAGTGGATCTGTAATTGGTAGTAAGCGTAACGCAAGCCGTATCGGGAAAGTCGTGAGGAAAGCGCAACAAAAACTCCGGGCGCGACCCGCGAAAGCGATAGATGCTCTGATCGTCGTCGCCAACGACAAACAGATTTTTACCGTCGTTAGACAACAACTTTACAACATTGTACTGCGCCTGGTTTATGTCTTGAAACTCATCTATCATTATATGCGTATATTTGTTTTGCCAGTATGTAAGCGCCTGTGGGCTATGTGTGAGTAACTCGTAGCATTTTTGCAGCATGTCGTCAAAGTCCATGGCGTTATTGTTCGCTTTATATTCTTCGTACGCATGGTACACGCGAACAAAATCTTCACCCGCAAAATTGGGCGAGTTGTAGTATTGCAACTCTATTAGCTCATTCTTAACGCGTGATATCTCGTTGGCCGCCAACTGGCACGTTTCGTCATCTGTATTAATGGATGAGCCGGAGGATAAGGCTAGCTCGCTCAAAATTGCGCGGACAGCATCCATCCGCTCGCCTTCGGCAAGGATCGTTTGACTGCCAACTCGCGACGCGTTAAGAATGCGATAAAATAACGCGTGAAACGTGCTAAAGCAAACGTCGCGCCGCCAATCATTATGCTCTTGGCGCGTCGGAGACAATTGCGCCAAACGGGAGAATCGTTGCTTCATCTCTTCCGTGGCGGCTTTAGTGAAAGTAATTACCAAAATATTTGAGCCGTCAATATTGTGCTCTTTTATGAGGTTAAGAACACGGCTTACTATGACTGTGGTTTTACCGCTGCCCGGACCCGCCAGAACCAACATGGCGCCCGAAACGTGATTTACAGCGGCTTGCTGGCCGTCGTTGAGCTTGCTCATCATGCCGTCCCATACACATAATTTAAACAACAAGGCATATTATGGCAGATTGCGTTGGCAATATCAAGCGTTAATACTACTTATGCCCTGATGGACTTGGGAGCATGTATCGTGGTATACTATCATAGACGACAGAAGATTAATATTGCAGGTGGAGGGATATAAATGAATATAGGAATTTTTACCGATACATACTATCCGCAAATTAATGGAGTGGTCACATCCATACGTATGCTGGAAAAGGAACTTAACAAATTCGGACACACGGTATATATCATTACTACGACAGATCCAGACGCGACCCACGCTGTGCCCCGAGTGTTCCGTATGCCCAGTATGCCTTTCGTGTTTTTGCCGACGCATCGTCTCACCATATTGTATTCGCCCAAACTGATAGTAAATCTGAGAAAATTACATCTTGATGTCGTTCATACGCAAACGGAGTTTCCCGTTGGCATTTTTGGCAAATTAGTGGCGGAGTTTTTCAGAATACCTATGGTTCATACCTATCACACCATGTATGAAGATTATGTGCATTATATAGCAAATGGGCATTTGATCACGCCCAAAATGGCGCAGCAGTACAGTCGTGTTTTTTGCAACGGAGCGGATCTCGTTATCGCGCCTGTCGAAAAGGCTAAGCGGTGTTTGGAGCAATATGGCGTGAAGCGCCCCACATATGTCATTCCCACCGGGTTAGACTTTGAACCGTTTAGAAAAGATAACTTTACACCTATAGAAATAAACGCCGTTAAAAAAGAGCTCGGCATAGCCCCAAATGAAAAGGTCATACTAAGTATTGGGCGCGTGTCTAAAGAAAAAAGTATAGACGTGCTTATAAACGCCATGCCAAAACTTATAAGCAAAATAAACGCTAAGCTGGTCATCATGGGCCCCGGGCCATACACAGAAGTTCTTAAAGAACAGGCGAACGCGCTTGGTGTTCGCGGCAGTGTTATTTTTGCCGGGGGTAAACCGCGAGAGATAATACCCCTGTATTATCAAATAGGGGATGTGTTTGCCACAGCGAGCACATCGGAAACACAAGGGCTAACATATGTAGAAGCCATGGCCAGCGAAATACCTGTTATAGTTAAACGCGACCCAAGTTTTGAAAATGTCGTGATTAATGGTAAAACGGGGCTGTGGTTCGAGCGCGACAGCGAATGCGCCGATGTTTTGTACTACGCGCTTACGCATGAGGAAGAGACAAGGCAAATGGCGATTACCGGGCTGAGCTCAATAGAGAACCTGTCCGCCCGGCGTTTTGCTCAATCGGTCGAGCAAGTATATGCCGAATCAATGATATTTAAGCAGCCCAAACGGCATTTGTTTATTCTCCCGTCCCTCAAAAAAAAGAACGCGCAAACGGACGACGTAGACACGACAATAATACACAAACAACAAGAGCCGGATATAGCGAACAGGTAAATTGATGAATATCCCACCCGTAGATGTGAAAAAATAAGATCACAACTATAAGGGTGGTTTTTATGTATGCGTAGATTTTATATTGCTATAGCGCTACTTGTGATCATGTTAACATCTTGCAAGTCAGCGGCTCTTACGGATAAAGTTACAGATAAAATTACCATGCACTACTTCTACAACGAAGCCTGTTCGTCCTGCGACGGCGCATCGCTGTTCAGAGATATCGTCAATGCCGCTCTGAAGGATGTCGCCCAACTCTATCCTTATGAAATAATTGAAATCAATACATTTACCACTGACGGGGAAGCGGCCTGGGATGAATTTTTTACAAAACTGGGCTTCGAAGAACAGGCGGCAAGGTTCATTGTACAGCCCGTGCTCGTAGTGGACGGCATGATATTTCCCACTTTGGAGTATATAGGGGGGAGTGTGCGCGAGGCGTATCTCGCCGCCGGCGAAGATTTGATTATCTACGGCAAGGAGCCGTATGATCCCACTGGCTCCCCTACACCAAAGCAACTGCTAAGCGCATACAAGGTTAACGCTAAAACTCCCACCTGTTTTTATTTTTATCGCAACGGCTGCGGGGAGTGCGGGCGCGTATCGGACGTGATTGCCGGCTTGCCAGGCGACATACTGCGGGTCAACACCTTTACCGATCGAAACCAGGACATAGCGCGCTTATTCTATACGGCCTACGGCGTTCCAGATGAGTTGCAGACAATACCGGCGGTATTTACCGCCAAAGGTTACTACATTGGCTATGATGATATAACCACAAGGTTGCCGATCTCTATGGCGAATGGAGATGGGCTTAACTTCAAATTGCCGGATTGACGCTTGTCGCATCTCCCCTACACAAAGGACGGTGACACCATTCCTAAAATAATTGGCAGGGTTAAAATCATTCGCGTATCTAAGATCATTAGCGTAGCTTTAGTTATGTCTATGGTAATATTTGCCGCCGCGAACGTTTCCGCCAAGGAGACCAGCCCGCAAATTGTTTTGTTCAAAATAACTCCATGTGATAACTGCGCGGCGGTGACGGAGCGTCTCGCCTACATGGGTATAGTTCCAAGCACTTTCGACATAGCTGACGCCGAGGCTTTGAATCAGCTTCAACTATACATTTCCGCTTATGATATCCCGAGCGGCGAGCAGCAACTGCCGCTTGTGTTTGTGGGCGAACGCTATTTCACCACCCAGGACGTGCTTGGCGGCGGTCTGGCGCAATATTTATCCGCCAACCCTAATCCCGTTCCCCCCTCGCGGTATGTAATATCAGCCAATGGAGCGAAGGATGATAATTCCGCTTCAAAGGCGTTTGATACACCAAAAATTGTATCCGCGCTGACAGCCGGATTGTTGAACGGTCTCAACCCTTGTGGCGTGTCCATGCTACTTTTTTTCGTCACGCTTATTGGAGCGAAAAATAATACCTTGCGTTATGGTTTGGCGTACATGGCCGGTAAGACGCTGTTATATGTACTCGCTGGCGTGGTGGGATACACTTTGCTGGGCAAACTGCTGCCTAGCCTGCCGCGTATCGCCATCACAATATTTAACCTTGCCTTGTCGATCGCCGCCCTGGTTGTCGCGGGACTTAGTTTTCGTGATTTTTATATGTCGCGCCATGAGCGCTATGATAAGATTACTTTGCAATTGCCGTTAGCCTTTCGCAAGATGTGTCACCAACTTATCAAACGATTCGCGAGTTTGGGTAAGTGGTTGGTCGCGGGATGTTTCGCGGCGGGATTTATTGTTTCTGCTGTGGAATTTTTATGCACAGGGCAAGCGTTTTTGGCGTCAATATTATATGCCGCGCAGGACGGAAACATATCGCCGTGGCTGTATATTGTATATGCCCTTGCCGCCCTCGTCCCGCCGTCGCTTATAATCGTCCTGTTAAGCAAAGGGCGCGCCGCGCTTGCGATCTCCGAGCCTATCAGAAAAAACATGCCTGTCATAAAATTGGTTAACGGCGTGTTCTTTTTATTGTTTGCCGCCATGATTATAATTCTATTTGTGTTTGGGCACTGACTGTAGGGAGAATTATCATGAAAAAGGACGCGAAGACTAAGCGAATGACAATCACCGTTTATCGCGACGGCAAAATTATTTGCCCACCCGGAGATATCACGGCTTTGCATCTTAAAGATGAGGTGGTTATCTCCAAGAGCATAGAGTTTTACAACGACCCTGAACCATGTTTTATACATCGCGGAGCGGTATGCAACCGATTGTACGAAGAGATTTACGCGGCTTTGCGTGACGCGTTTGTCATGAAAAATGTGATCGATTCCGCCGATTTGCCAGAAAAGTTGCGGGTGTGGTTGGATATTAAAGAACCGTATAGCCTTACGGCAAGTTGATTTTTTTCAGCAAGACCTCATAAAAAACTGCGGAGGTTTATAGAGTTATTAATCCCGCTAGCGCTACTCAATAATGGCAGCCAGCTAAGCCGGCGGTCATTATTGAGGGTCATAATGAGGGTCATAATTGAAACAGTCAAACATTCTCTGCTATAAAATATATCAATCTTTCTGTTTCGGCCCAGCCCAGGCAGGGATCGGTGATCGACTTGCCGTATACGCCCTCGCCAACCTTCTGACACCCCTCTTCAATATAACTCTCTATCATAAGCCCGCGCACTATACGGCGCAAGCTATCCGAATAGCGGCGGCTGTGAATTATCTCTTTTGTAATGCGCGGCTGCTCGTAAAATAATTTACCCGAATTAGAATGGTTAACGTCCACCACAATCATGGGATTTTCAAAGCCCCGCTTGGCATACATGCCCATTGCCAACGATAAATCTTCGTAATGGTAATTGGGCACATTTTCGCCATGCTTGGTCACGCTCCCACGCAGTATCGCGTGCGTAAGCGGATTACCGCTGGTTTTTACCTCAAAGCCTTGATATATAAATGAATGGCTTGCTTGCGCGGCTTGAATGGAGTTAAACATTACGTTAAAGTCACCGCTGGTAGGATTTTTCATGCCCACAGGCATATCAATGCCGCTTGCGGTAAGCCTGTGCTGCTGATCTTCTACCGATCGAGCCCCTACGGCAATGTAACTAAGCAAATCTTCACAGTAGATCAGGTTGTCAGTGTAGAGCATTTCATCGGCGGCGGTCAAGCCGCTTTCGCACATGGCGCGCACATGCATTCGTCGTATGGACAAAACGCCGTTTAGCATGTTATCGTCTTCGTCTGGGTTGGGCTGGTGTAGCATACCTTTATAGCCTTCTCCCGTTGTACGCGGCTTGTTTGTATATATGCGCGGCACGATATGCAGCACGTCACGTACCTTGTCGTTTACTTTTGCCAACCGCGACACATAATCGCACACGCTGTCCTCTTCATCTGCTGAACACGGGCCGATCACGAGCAAAAATTTATCGCTTTCGCCAGTGATAATTTTTTTAAGCTCCGCGTCACGTGCCCTTTTCACTTGTTTTAGTTCACTTGGCAGCGGTACGCGTTTCAAGACATCCTTTGCGCTGGGTATCTTCCTCACTCGTTCAAAACTCACACCCATTTCCTCCTCGAATGTCAAAATTTCTGCTCACCATTATATACTTATTGATATATTTTTGGCAAACGTAAAGACGGACCATATCCCGCGTCCTTTTGTTGCATTTTATTAGGACTCGATGTATGATAAGAGGCGTTAGAGGTGATGTTTGGAGAGATTGTTGGGTGGGGATTTATGGATGGATGATACCAAAACAAACAAAAAATATGAAGCGTTTAAAATTCCTGACCAGCGACCAACGCAAGAGGGCGAAGCTGTTAAGGCGCCCTCTCAAACAAAAATCTCCCTTGGCAGAGACGAGTTTTATGAGATAGAATATGATTCATATCCCGGTTTATACCCCATAAAAGGCGTTGGCAAATTTGTATTAAAATCCCACAAAGTAGAGAATCCCGAAAAAGATGGAATTAGAGGCCTGTTTCATCAAATGAAGGCTATTTCGAGCGTAAGAGGTTCGTCTTATTCGCGTGATAAAAGAATTTACGACAAGAACGCCCGGCAAAGCATTGCGAGAATATTTTATAAGCAAGCGATGTTTATGCAAAACTTCTCAGACGATTTTGCGAATAAAGTTCCGTTTTCTTCATACTTTCCATGTTATCAAATGCTTAATTATGAACAGTTGCGAACCTACTTTACCTGGCGAACACAGGCGCGAAAAGGGAATATAGCCAAAACCTCGCTCGCCTATGTGTTTATTTACATTTATGAGCTGCTGAATAACATAAGCGTAGAAGACCCCCAGGACGGACTAAATAAACTCTTGTTTATTTGGGATTCTTACAGGGGTTTCGATTCTACTGTAGACAAATATGTTTTATGCTGGCTTAAAGATTATCATATCTATTACAACCCGCCAAAGCCGTTTATAGATTTTGCCAGAGAGCGCAACCTTACACAGTATTACCCAAAAATGACGTATTCGGAAGATTGTTTCGAATTATATAGCGCCGTTTCCAAATATGATATCAGAAAATCCGCGTTTTTTTCGAATGAGACAAGCAAGTTAATTGCTGATTGCTTCGGGTACGTTATTGACAGGCTCCAACAGGCGTTTGAAAACGCTGGTATTAGATTTGATGACGCCGTCTTCAAGCCGACAAAAAATATGAACGTGTGGACGCCCTTTAAAAACGCGTTGTTTTACATGCATATGAAGCAGCCGGATCGAAGGGTCACGCTATCTGAAAACGAGATTTATTTGTGCCGCGATAACGAATGGACGCTCAGCACGATTGCCACAATGGAAAGCGGCAGACAATTTATCGGATATGTGATGAAACAGATGGAATCTGTTTTGAGAAAAATTACGAAATACAGGTTTAAGCTTACCGCCAATATCAATACGATCGATAAGATTAATACGCCAGCTTTTCTGAGGCTTAAAAAACTAAACCTTTCGCTTGATAGAATTATAACCGAAGCGGTCATGGAATTTTATAAGGAAACTACCAAGACGTTTGTAATCGTGGATCATTCTTCTCTTGACCGTATTAGACAGGAAGCGCTAGCGCTGCAAGAGGCGCTTACCGTTGAGAATCAGACAGAGCCTGACATATGCGCCGTTCACTTAAAAGAGCAGGTGGAAGAGCAAATAAAGGGACAAAAATTGCTTTCACGAGATTTTATCCCCGCTTCTCCTGACCATCCAACTTCATTGCATGGCGGTTGGGCAGAATTTAAAGCCGCCTTGAGTTCTATCGAGCTGCAAGCCCTTGCGGCAATAGCGCGTGGCGGCCCAACCGATGTTAAAAAGCTTGCGGATGCGTTCGGTGTTATGTTGGAGGTTTTGGCCGAGGGTATCAACGAGAAAGCCGCAGACTGCATAGGGGACAACCTTTTGGATGAGGCGTTGATCATTTATGAAGATTACCAAGAACAGGTGAAAAGGTTGGTGGAGGCGATATGACAAACCAGGTGCCCGCAAGGATAGCGAATATTCTTATAAATGCTTTAAAAGGCGGCGTTGTGCCGCGCGTGGGCTTGGAATATATCACAGTTGGACGTGCGCAAGAGATCGCGGCCATTCTGCGCGACATAGAAATGATAGAGCAAGGCGGCGCGTCCTTTCGATTTATTGTTGGGAAATACGGCAGCGGCAAGAGCTTTTTGCTGCAAACCATTCGCAATTACGCCACAGCCAGGGGATTTGCGGTAGTTGACGCCGACTTGTCGCCCGAACGCCGTTTTGCCGGTACTAAAGGCCAAGCCCTGGCTACCTATCGAGAACTTATTCAAAACCTATCTACCAAGTCAAAGCCAGATGGCGGTGCATTGCCCCTTATTCTAGAAAAGTGGATCTCTGGCATACAAACGGCTGTTAAAGTAGGTTCTAATGCCGCCGGAGACGAATTTGACAGGTTGGTAGGAAGGCAAATTTACACAGTGGCAGGCTCGCTTGAGGGCATGGTCAATGGTTTTGAGTTCGCTAACGCTGTGGTCACATATTGGATGGCATATCGACAGGATGATTCCGCCGCGAAATCCAATGTGTTAAAATGGTTTAGAGGTGAATACACGTCGCGTAAGGAAGCAAAGGATGATCTGGGTATCAATTTCATCGTCAGCGACGAGACATGGTACGACTTTCTTAAGATTTTTGCCGCTTTTTTGGTGGGCGCTGGGTATAAAGGATTGATCGTCATTATTGACGAGCTGGTGAACATCTTTAAAATTTCCAATTCGATAACAAGGGCAAACAATTACGAAAAAATCCTCACCATGTATAACGACGTCCTTCAAGGCAAGGCAAAGCATATTGGATTTTTAATGGGCGGAACGCCACAATGTATTGAGGATAAATACAAGGGCGTATTCAGCTACGAGGCATTGCGCTCGCGCCTGTCGGAGGGCCATTTCGCCACTTCGGAGATAAAGGATCTCTCTGCCCCCATCATACGCTTGCAGATGCTTTCGCAGGAAGAGATGTATATTTTAGTTGAAAAGCTGCGGGATATTCACGCGCAAATCTACAACTATACCCCAACCCTGGGGCACAGCGATCTACTATATTTTCTGACTGTAGAGTATAACCGAGTCGGCGCGGAAACGCACATAACCCCTCGCGAGATTATTAGGGATTTTATTGAGCTAGTGAACATCCTCCATCAAAACCCGCATATGAGCATAGCAGCGATATTGGGAAACAACAGCTTTGAACTGGCAAAAGGCGGGCTTCCAGGTGAAGAGATTGACGAATTTCAAGAATTTGAGGTATAGAGCATATGGATGTATTTTACAGACTGGCTCCTTTTATTCAAGATTTTATCTATCAAAGCAAATGGGAGGAATTAAGGGGTAATCAAGTGGCTGCCTGCGAAGTGATTTTCGACAGCGATTATAACCTCCTGCTCTCTTCCGGCACGGCTTCCGGCAAGACGGAAGCCGCTTTTTTGCCTGTGCTGACCGAATTGTACAACAAGCCATCCCGATCGATTGGGGTAATGTATATTTCACCGTTGAAAGCTTTGATCAACGACCAGTTTAAGCGATTGGAACAATTGCTTGTTGATTCCCATATCCCCGTGACAAAATGGCACGGCGACGCGTCGATGACCCAAAAAAACAGGCTGCTTAAAAATCCGGAGGGTATTATACAAATCACCCCTGAATCGCTGGAAAGCCTTATCACGAACAAGCGCGGCGCATGCCTAAAGATATTTGGCGATTTGCGGTTTATCATTATTGACGAAGTTCATTATTTCATGCGCGATGCACGCGGTATTCAGCTTTTGTGCGTGCTTGAGCGTTTGAGAAAATTAACCGGTGTAAGCCCGCGTCGCATCGGCCTGTCAGCGACGCTGGGCGATGTCTCTTTGGCTCAAAATTGGTTGAATACCGGGACAGGGCGCGAGTGTGACGCTCCGATTGTAGAAGAGGGGAAAAAGCGTGTAAGGCTGCGCGTCGAGCGCTTTGTAAACTATACCGACAAACGCGACACACAAGACAGTGGCGCCGCAGATAGCGCCACCACTGGCACGGGCGGTGATATTGGCGATCGGGAGCATTACGAATATCTTTTTAAACAAACGCTTGATAAAAAGACGATCATATTCACCAACAGCCGCGAGGAAACCGAATATGTAATGGCAAATTTGCGAGAGATCGCGTTACGGAAAGGATCGCCCGATGTTTACCGCGTTCATCACGGCAATGTATCGGCGCTGATACGAGAAAACACGGAAGATGAAATGAAGTCCGCCGATGAAAAGATCGTTACCGGGGCTACGGTGACATTGGAACTGGGTATCGACATCGGCTCGCTGGATCAGGCTGTGCAGATTGGCACGCCCTACAACGTATCCAGTTTTGCGCAGCGGCTGGGGCGCTGCGGTCGGCGGGGGCAAATTCCTCAGCTTTTGTTTACCTTTACAGAGAGTATCAAGATTAACTCTGATAACACGCTTGGCCCCATTAATTGGGATTTCATTCGTACCATCGCCATTATTGAGCTTTACACCAAAGACCATTGGATAGAACCGATCCCACCGCAAAATCATGCGTATAATCTTTTGTACCACCAAACGATGAGCCATTTGAAAAGCACTGGCGAGATGTCCCCGGCGGCGCTGGCTCAAGATATTCTGTCCCTTGGTTGTTTCAAGCACATACACAAGGACGACTACAAACAATTGTTATCGCATTTGCTCCTCATTGAGCAGCTGCAAAAAACAGAGCGCGGCGGACTCATAATCGGCAGGGAAGGCGAAAAAATTGTTAATAGCCATAAATTTCTGACGGTATTCATCGCCTCTGAATACCTGCTTGTAAAGGATGAAAGCCGCACCATCGGTACGGTTGACAAGATATATCCGGTTGGCATCCGCTTCGCGCTGGCGGGGCTGACTTGGGAAACAGTCGATGTTAACGTGAAATCCAAGGTTATTTTTGTCAAGAGGGTACCGGGCATATCGTTGGTAGATTGGGACGTGGATTTTGAAAACGAACTCCATACAATCCTTGTGCGAAAAATTCGGAGCGTTTTATTATTAAACGATTCGTACCCTTATCTAAGCGAACGCTGTAAAGAGCGACTCGTTGAGATTCAATATATCGCCCGTAATAGTGGGATATCGGATAACCTTGTAACCCAGCTTTCCGATAAAAAGTACGCCATATTCCCCTGGGCAGGCACAAGACAGCTTGTGACATTGAACTATGCTTTAAGGCGCAGAAAAATTAAAAGCAAACTGCCATGGAATACCTGTGTTTACCTGGAAGCTATTTTTGATGGTACGAAAGATGAGTTGGAGAGCATTATATACGATATATTACATTCTGATATTGATTTGTATGACTTGCCGCTTCCTGATAAAGTACAAATAAAAGGAAAATATAACGAATTTATTCCCCCTGAACTCCTGCGCAAGCAATTCATTGAGGATTATCTGGATTTCGACGGTTTAAAAATCGCGCTGAATTAATATATACTTATAATTCTATTTATTATACGCCAATTCGTGTAATTTCGCATTGACAGCGGGTGAATTTTGACATACGATATAAACGTAGCACATTCTAAAACAAGGGGATAGTATATGTATCCGCTGTTGTTTCTTCCCATTTATAAAGAAAGGGTTTGGGGTGGACGAAAAATGGAGCGCTTTGGCCGTATGACGCCATTTGACCATACGGGCGAAAGTTGGGATATCTCTATGAGAACTGATGAAATGAGCGTTGTGTCCAACGGAGTTTATGCCGGGCAAAGATTTTGCGACGTGGTGAATGCCGAGGGCGGTCGAGCCGCGTGGCTGGGTTCGAATTTCGCGTTTGGTGATTTTCCTTTGTTGTACAAAATAATAGACGCTAATGACAATTTGTCTGTGCAGGTGCATCCCGACGACTCGCAGGCGCTGGAATTGGAAGGGCCTGCCTGTGAAAAGACCGCCTCGCCTCAAAATGCCACAAAGGCAGACACCAAACCTCGCGGAAAAAATGAAATGTGGTATGTTCTTGACGCGCCGCAAAACAGCCGGCTTGTTATTGGGCTTAAACCCGGTACGGACAAGCCCGCTTTTGCCGAAGCCATAACGCAAAATCGCGTGGAGGATCTTCTCGGCTATGTGCCGGTAAAACGCGGAGACATTATAAACATACCCGCAGGGACTCTGCACGCGATAACTAGAGGAGTTGTGGTTGCGGAGATCCAGCAGAACAGCGATATCACTTACCGGGTTTATGATTATGGCAGGCTTGGTCTTGATGGCAAGCCGCGTCAACTGCATGTCGAAAAATCCTTAAAGGTTCTTTCGGCAAAACCCATTCTCAACACGCCAACAGTCGGCGTCACTGTTGGGCAGCAAACCTACTACATAGCTAACTCGCATTTTTGTTGCATTGGATACGATCTTAAGCCCGGCCATGACATTGCGGAAAAGTCCGATCCTTTAAAATTTTATGTCTTTACTTGTGTAGACGGCCATGTGACCGTCGAAAGCGCAAACAGGGCTGTGGAGCTGCAAACGTCGCAGTCTGTCTTTATACCCGCCTCTATGGGAGAATACAAACTATGTGGCTGCGGATACCTGCTCAAGAGCTTTGTGCCTCACATTGCCAATGATTTCATAGCCCCGTTGCTAAAATCAGGGCACAATAAAGATGTGTTAAAAAATTGCTCGCTGCCGATAGACTATGGCAGACGGGGGGATTTAATTTGAAGTATTTGATGTGCGCTATTCTCTGTGCGTGCATAATATTGTTCGCCGTTCCAGCATATGCGTTTACCGATGTTGGTTCAGGACATTGGGCCTATTCTGATATTATGACGCTCAAAGAAAAAAATATAACCCAAGGCATGGGTAATGGCATGTTCGGCATGGGCTTGGCCGTTACGCGCGCGCAATTTGTGACGTTTTTGTCTCAATTGATGAATTGGAACACATCTGTCGTGTCAGGCGGCGCGTGGTACGCCTCGCATGTTAACGCCGCCATGAACGCGGGAGCAATATCCGCGAGCGAGGCGCGCGATTTTAGACCCAACGATCCCATAACAAGAGAAGAAATGGCGATCATGCTTGTGCGATCGTTAGGGTACGAAACATTGGCGCAGCAACTTAATACCTTGGCGAGTCCCTTTGACGATGTGACAAACAATATCGGCTACATTACCATGGCGAAAGATTTGGGGATTATTTACGGTGTGACACCAACCGAATTTCATCCCGAAGCGAACGCCACCAGAGAGCAGGCCGCCTCGATGATGGTAAGAATGTACAACAAGCTGGCAAACACGTACACAAAAAACAAGCCGATTAACATGTTCTACGCCATAGACTCTTTCGATCAGTCTTATCTTATATCTGCGGCGGACAGTGTGTGCCTGGGCTGGTGCCGTGTAGAATGGGACAATGGCGTGCGTATTAATCAATCCACAGACAACTCGAACGACTATTACCGGCCGGCGAAGTATGAGGTTGTTTTGGATAACATTCGCGGGCAAGGAAAGCGCGCCTTGTTGATGGTATCTGTCGAGAACAAATATGTCTTTAGCGGAGGCGGAGACATTGCTCTTTCCGCCTATCTTATATCCAACGCTTCGCTCCGAAGCCAAATGGTAAACCAAATAGCCGCTGTGGCGGCGGACTACGATGGAGTGGCCATTGATTTTGAAAACTTAAAGGCGTCGTCTAAAGACAATTTTGTATTATTTTTAAAAGAGCTTAAAAACATGATGAATCCTGCCGCGAATTATATGGCGGTCGCCGTTCAGCCCGCGCGCGCGTCTGAATATTTTAACGGTTATGATTTTAGGGCAATAGGCAACGTGGCGGATCTGGTTATTCTTATGGCGCACGATTATAACGCCAAAAGATTGAGCTACGAAGAAATGTCGAGCGGCTTTACCACAACCCCGCTTACGCCAATTAATGATGTATATTATGGCCTAAGCGTGATAACAGACAGATCAATGGGCGTTACCGACATATCCAAAATTTGTTTTCAATTATCTTTCGCCTCCGCGCAGTGGAAGCTAAAGGGCGGCGTTATACTTAATGACACGCCTTATACGCCCGCCTACAGCGCCATATATAACCGCATCGCGGACGGGGCGGCGGTTAATTATTCTGAAAAGTACGACAACACGTATATAACATTTGTTAACCACGACGATGGGACTGACAATATAGTATGGTATGAGGATGAACGCAGTGTAGACGCCAAGCTGCGGCTTGCCTCGCTATTTGGCGTTAAGGGATTGTCTGTATGGCGGCTGGGCATTATCCCCGACGATGTGCTCGACTTATTTAGATAAATTCATGGTAAATCCGCGCTTTAATCTACGGTTGTAAAAAGATGGCGACGGGAATATACTTAATGGAAGTAATACCGTCTTCCCGGAGGTTACAGCATGAAAAACAGCGTCTATCATTTTTTTACACCTGTAGAATACAATAATATACCGCCGACTGGATCGGCTGAAGCGCCAACAAATGAAGAAAAGCCGCGCAAGATTAGTACCTCTTTGTTCTTTAGGGGCCTTGTTACCGGTATGTGCGTTATGTTGGCGTGCACCTCCGCGTTAAGCCTGGGGCAAAGACTCTACTCGCGTTATTATGGACAGAGATTGTCAATGGATGATAAAATAGGCGAGATAAAAGCCGTTCTTGACGCGCATTCTATCAACGCGTATGATGACGCCACGCTGGAAGAATCCATGTATCGCGGGTTTGTCGTTGGGGTAGGCGATCCATACACCACTTATTTTGATAAAAAGTCTCTTGCCACGTTTTTGCAATCTACCGAGGGGTCGTACGCGGGTATCGGTTTGCAGGTCACACTTGACCCCGACGATAAGATAACCACCGTAACACATGTGTACCCTGGCGAGCCGGCGGACATGGCGGGCATTAAAGCGGGCGATAAGTTTGTAAAAATTAACGGATTGGATGTTACTGGCGCGAGTCTGGATGATGTGACAGGCATCACAAAGGGCAAAGCGGGAACGACTGTGCGTATTACTGTATATCGCTCCCAGGGCAACGACATGTTTGAAGTAGACGTTGTGCGAAAAAAAATCAACATCCCCACAGTGACAAGCGAGATGCTCACGGAAGACATAGCCTATATAAAGCTAAACGCGTTTGATCGCGTCACTACCGGACAATTTGAAGACGCCTACACAGAGCTTATGCAGGACGGCGCGAAAGGCCTGATAATAGACCTGCGCAATAATCCCGGCGGGCTACTCGACGTCGTGACAAAGATAACAGACATATTGATACCCGAGGGTATTATAGTCTACACAGAAGACAAGAACGGAGAAAGGGAGTATATATACAGCAATCCCGACCGCATAAACATTCCCTTGGCCGTGCTGGTTAACGCCAACAGCGCCAGCGCCTCTGAGGTTATGTCTGGAGCGATTAAGGATACAGGCACAGGCGTATTGGTAGGCGAAAAGACCTTCGGCAAGGGCATAGTGCAAAACCTTTTTATGCTGGACGATGGCAGCGCGCTAAAGGTAACCGTCGCGAGGTACTATACCCCCAGCGGCGTATGCATACAAGGTGACGGCATAGTGCCAGAATATGTAGTGGAAATGCCTACAGAACTAGCGGCGCAAATAGGCTCGCTTAATCCAGAAGACGATCCGCAATTGCAAAAGGCCATAGAGGTTGTAAAAGAGATGGATAAAAAACAATAAAACAGCAGGGCTGTCATACAGGAAGCACCACATGACGGTCCTGCTCTTTTTATTATTGGATATGCTGCATTTCTAAATTATCGCCCGCCTTATCGGCGCGGGCGGCCTGTATCTCCGCGTCGATTTCCTCATTACTCATAAATCCCTTTTGAGCGGCCTTGTTACGCATATCACTTAAAAGCGTCCGAAATTGCTTGTTGTCGGTTTGCGTAGCCGCCGCATCTGTCACGGCAAAAGGAAGCGTCCGCGTTCTCAACTGACGCAATTCAACCATAAAAAAATCGCCTCTCGCCCATAGCATACCCTAATGCGAACACAAACGCAACATGAATTCAAATTTTCAACAGGATACGCCCTAAACCTGGCGCAGTATTACACATCCGTGCCCGCCGATATATATATCCGCGTAGCCTTGCCTAACGGAAACCGTCCCCTCTGTGCTCCATTCCCCTTCTTGCGCGCTTATCAGCACCTTCATTTCGCATTGCGGAGGACATTCCATTTTCCAAACGGGTATAGACTCATGCAGTGATGAATCGTTATTATTTATGGCTATGCAGATGTGTTCGTCTTTATCCCACCTGCCATAGGTAAGCAGCCCTGTATCATTAAACAGAAATGATAGGCATCCCGTGCGCAACGCCTGATATTGCTTGCGCAACCCCGCGCACACTTTATGAAACTGTATCAGCGACGCGTTTACATGACCCCATGGGTATGGCCGCCTGGCATCCGGCTCTGTCCAACCTGCAAGCCCGGCTTCGTCTCCATAATATATTGTCGGACACCCGGGCCACGTCATTTGAAACACTACGGCCTCCATCATAACGGCTATGTCCACACCGCGATCGGCGGCGTCCGCGCCCAAGGTGTGCAACCGACCTACAGTTTTGTTGGTTCTTGTCAAAAAACGAGAATGATCGTGGTTAGATAGCTCATTCATCGCGCAGTGCAGCGAATGTACCGAAAACCTGGCCATAGCGTTTCGCATAGACGACTCGAATGCCATGGCATTGTTAAGCCGGCCCTGATCAAATGTTTCGCTGTGTTTTTCCATACCCGTCAAAAACCATGTTATGGGTTCCATAAAGGCATCGTAATTCATCACCGTATCCCACTCGTCGCCTTTAAGCCAGCCGCTTGGGTCGCCGTAGTGTTCGGCAAGAATAATGGCTTCGGGGTTGGCCGACTTTACCGCTTTTCTAAAATCTTTCCAAAAATTATGGTTAAATTCCTCGCTTTGCCCCAGGTCGGCGGCCACGTCTAAACGCCAACCGTCAGCGTTAAAGGGGGGCGACACCCATTTTTTTCCCACGCCCATAATATAATCACGCAGTTCGGGAGAGTTTTCGTAATTCAGCTTGGGATGATTGTCGTAGCCCCACCACCCGTCATAACAGTCATTGTTGGGCCAGTTACTATCGTACCACTTGAAGTAGTCATGGTATTGACTGTTTGCGTCTTTATAGGCCCCTAACGGATATCGGAGCCCGCCGTAAAAATTCTCTTTGTCCAACCATTTATTAAACGCTCCGCAATGATTAAACACGCCATCAAGAATAACCTTGATACCGCGTTTGTGAGCCAATTGCACCAACTGGGCAAAAATCCGGTTAGACGCCTCCAAATTAGCCACATCTGTCGTTCTGGCGATATACTTTGTCGCATAGCGATTTTGAAAGCGATCATAGTGCAGCGCATCGCCACCTTCTTTAACAATTTGCCCAAAATGCGGATCTACGTAATCATAATCTTGTATATCATATTTATGGCTGCTTGGCGACACAAATATTGGAGAAAGATATATGGCTTCTACACCAAGTTCAGCAATATAATCCAGCTTTTTTATAATCCCGGACAAGTCGCCGCCATAAAAGCAACCGAAATCATCGCGGCACAATGGATCGCCCCATTGCTTTTGCGTGGCCGGCTTGCCCAAATAGATGTACTCGTTGTTAATCACATCGTTAGACTTAGATCCATTATAAAACCTGTCAACAAATATGTGATACATCAATGCGCCCTTTGCCCATTCTGGGGTTACAAAATCGGGCACAATGCGGAAGCTAAATTCTTCGTTAAGCTCACGCGTAAGCCCCTGCTTGTTGTAATAATATGTTCTATCTTCTCTGACTATAGAAAAATGATACGCAGCCTGTGTCGCGTCTATATCGACTGCGTAGTAGTCAAAGATCTCGCAATGCGAACATTTTTCGTTATGGGCGCTGAGGGAATGGGATCCGTGATCACACGTTGTTTTATGCATACGGTAAACGGTATTATTTATATGCAAAAAGGCATTATCAATGTTGTTTTTGGCAACGCGCAGCTTTATTGTCACCGGCTCGCCCAGGCGCGGCTCGCAGGGGCACACAAAGTTATGGGTTTCGTCTGAAAAGACAGCTTCGACATTGATATAAGAACGTTGATTTGCCGCGTATTTAAGCGTATCCAAAATACTCTGCACACATACACATCCTTGCTTTTTTTGCGGCATTATAGCATATTGTCTTATTAAAAGCAATGCGCCCCGCGCAATTAACCAGGGTTGGCAACTGACTAGGGTCAGCAACTGACCCGGGCCAACACTGACTCTTGCCAAAAACAGGCGAACATGCTACAATCTAAAAATCCTTGCCGATTAATCAAATCGGCCAAAGTCCAAAAGGAGGATTATATTGAACAAGTACGAATTGGGCGTGATCATTAGGCCCGACATTGAAGGCGATGACCTTAAAGGCGAGCTTGAAAAGGTGCAAGAGCTTATCACGCGATTTGGCGGTAGCGTCGATAAGGTTGACGAATGGGGCAAGCGCCGCCTCGCCTACGAAATTCAAAAGTTTGCTGAAGGTTGCTACGCGTTTATAACGTTTAGCGCCGAACCGAACGCCCCAAAAGAGATTGAGGGACGCATACGTTTTTTTGAGAATGTGTTGCGATATTTAATAGTACGCCTTGAGGCGTAAAATACGGGGGGCGCTAATGAACAAAATAGTTTTGGTTGGCAGGCTTACGCGAGACCCGGAAGTGCGCTGGACGCAGGGGAACGAACCACTGGCGATAGCGCGCTTTACTCTTGCCGTTAATCGCAGATCACGCCGCGAAGGGGATCCAACCGCAGACTTTATTCCTTGTGTAGTGTTTGGCAAAACCGCTGAATTTATGGAAAAATACTATAAAAAAGGCATGGCCGCCGGAGTGTCCGGTCGCTTGCAAGTGCGCAACTACACAGACCCGCAAGGTCAAAACCGCACCTTTACAGAGGTAGTGGGCGATGAAGTTGAGTTTACAGAAAGCAAGGCAGTGTTCGAGTCTCGTCAGCAATCCGCGCCTCCGCAAGAGGGCACGGGTGGTTACGGTTCCCACTCGTCGTCACCCGCTTCGCGCGCGGGTTCAAGCGCCGCGAAAACGCAGGCTCCTCCGCCGACTTACGAGCCCGAGGGTTACGCCGACATAGCGGATGGTATCGATGACGATGATTTGCCATTTTAACAGGTGAACATCACATTATAATTGTCAACACCAAATAGGAGGATTTGCTAAATGGTTCAAAAAAGACGTGGCCGCAGAAAAAAACGCGTGTGTACGTTCTGCGCCGATAAGATAAACGTGATTGATTACAAAGAGATAGCAAAAAATCGCACGCGCTATATCTCTGAGCGAGGCAAGATATTGCCCCGCCGTATCACAGGCAACTGCGCCAAGCACCAACGCGCGCTTACTGTCGCCATCAAACGCGCCAGGCATATGGCTCTTATGCCCTTTACACAGGATTAATTCTGTCGCTCGTTGCAAAAAAGAGGTGATAAAATGCCTTTAGAATTACCTGCGCTTGTCGCGAGTGGAATGGTCATTCAACGGGACGAGCCTGTCACTATATGGGGTAAGTGCGATGAGTCCGTGCGACTTGCGTTTCGCGGCGAAACATACGACGCCACGCCCGATGACAACAACGAATGGTCTGTGCAATTGAACCGACAATCAGTAGGCGGGCCATTCGAGATGACTATTAACGATGTTACGCTTACAGAGGTTTATGTTGGCGATGTATGGCTGGCAAGCGGCCAATCCAACATGCAAATGAATATGGAACGCTGCAAATATATGTACCCCGAAGAAATGCGCGAGGTTAATCCTGACATACGGCAATTCTTGGCGCTTCCCCGTTATGACTATTCGACGGAGCGAACAGACCCCCAGGGAGAATGGAAGGGCGTAAAGCCCGATACCATAGGCGAGTTTTCTGCTGTAGCATATTTTTTCGCGAAACGTTTGCAGTCAAAATATTACACGCCAATAGGTGGCAAAATTCCCATCGGCATCATACTGTGCGCTGTGGGCGGTACCCGCGTACATGCGTGGATGAGCAAGGGAAGTTTGGCGGACTTTCCCGATTTGATCGCGGAAGCGGATGAATATGCCGATATGGAGCGCGTGTGGGACATCATCGACCATGACAACAATGAATCGCAGAAATTTTTTAATATGATTAACGAGATGGACCAAGGCTTGGCGGAACAATGGTACGAGCCGGAGTATGATGATAGCGAGTGGGAAAGCAGAGATCTGCTAACCCCGTGGGAGGGTACAAGGTCTGTTTGGATGCGCAAAACGGTGGACATTCCTGAAGATTGGGATGGCAAACAGGCGACGCTGTTCTTTGGCTCGGTGAAAGACTGGGATATGGCATATGTTAATGGCGAATTTGTTGGCAACACGACATATCGCTGGCCGCCGAGAGAGTACGAAATTCCCAAATTGCAAGCAGGCCGTTGTGTTATCACATTGCGTATCATTAGCATAGAAAAAGGTTGGTGTACCCCTGGCAAACCGTACATGTTGCGCACCAGCTCAAGCGCCATTTTATTAGACGGCGAATGGAGGTTCAAAGCGGGCGATGAAGTATCGCCGTTGGAGCCCGCTACCAACTTCAACTATATTGCGACAGGGCTGTATAATGGAATGTTAAAGCCTTTGACAAGGTATCGTATAAAAGGAGCGATATGGTATCAGGGAGAATCGGATGCCCTTGATCCCGAATGTTATTCTGGACGCTTTGGTAAATTGGTTGAGCAATGGCGCGCCGATTGGGGCTACGATTTTCCATTTGTTTTTACGGAGCTTGTTCACTGGGAAGAAGAAAATTGGGACGCTGTACGCAAAGAGCAACGTAATTGTTTAAAGCTGCCGAATGTCGCTATGGTGTCGGCGGATGCGCTGGGAGAATACAACGACCTGCACCCCATTAACAAACAGCCGATTGGTGATCGTTTAGCCCGCTGCGCCATGAGAATAGCCTACGGTGATACCATGCCAATATCGCCGTTTGAAATTGTAGCCGCAAAGTGGAAATAAAAACTACAAAGAAACTTTGAGCAAAATCCGAGGATGCTATGCTGTGAGTGAGCAAAGCCAGTAACATTCGCGCTTGTGCGGGTAAAATCGTTCACAGTGAACTAATTTATGGTTAGAACGCGGCAAGCGGGAGATCTACTGATCTCCCGCTTGCTTAATTCCCACATAAGTATAAGGGCTAAACATATAATACGACGGACGAGGCTAATAGAGGAAATTTCAGTCGTTAAGTTGTCCTCCTATGGCAATAACACCCTGGTGTATTATATCCTCCCAAATTTCGGCGGCAAATTGCAAATCTTCCGGTTTTGTTTCTATTATTTCGCTGCGCACACGACTAAATAAATCGTAGTCAAATATGCCCAGTTCGAGTCTCGCGCCGTAATCCCACAGATTGTGCGGCATAAGCTGCTCATCCCATCCCGCTAGCACATGCGACCTGATTTTGTTATAGTCATCTACGTTTTGTCCCTTACGCAAAAAATCAGCGATTCCTGCGTAGGCGGTCAGCGTCTTTTCTACTTGCGGATCGCGATAGCTGGATAATAACATTACGCCGTCGTAACGCGGAGAAACGCGCACTCCATATGCCCCTCCCTCGTCGCGCACGAGGCCCCACAAGTAATCATAATTAATTAACGACGCGGCTACAAGCATACTGCCCGTGTATTTTTCAAAAACTCCCCCTTGCGCCACAACGTGGGTGCTGCTTTGCGGCGCGGGGAATCCAGTAGGGCGTGGTATGAGGAAGTCATAAACTACGCGGCGCGGCGCTCGATCAGCTAATTGATCATTCTGATCATTCGCGGATGCATCGCGTTTGACGGCAGATCGCTGCGACTCGCCTTTGCCTAAATTCTCTTTTGCTTGCGTTTTAATAATGGCAAACAATGGCGCGGCTTCGTTGATAAAGCGGTCGTATGCCGCGCGTGAGCCGCTAAAGCTGAGCACAATGTCGGACTCGGCAAGGATGTGCCGCGCGTTTGCAAGGTTTTCGCTAATTGTGGGCCACACGTTAGCATAGTCAGATAGCAAGCCAGCCAGCAAAGCATAATACTGCGGGCCACTTGTGTAACATTCATATCTGCCCGCTTCATTTAATCGCGCGCTAACGCTCGCTTGAGGCATAATGTTTTCATAATCGTTGTCCATATAAGTTTTCGCGCGCGCTAAATAATCGTAAACAGCATACTTATCAAAGGACGCGGATGTGTCTATAGCGTTGGCGGCGGATTTTATCAACCCGTCCATATCATCATCCAACGCGCGGAAAACAACGTGGACACGGGGGGTATAGCCATTTTCCCCCATTCTGTCCGCTGAGAGATAACCCGATGCCGCGCCAATATTCGCCCCTTGTGGAAGTGTAGAGTCGTCCGCCATCATGCGCGCCAATATCTGCGCGTAACCCAACAGCTCTTGCGGGAGAGCGGACGCGTCCAAATACATATGAAGTGAAGAAATGCCATGAGTATTAATGTTCGTATGGATAACGCGCGCGCCAGAAATTATTTCGTCAGTATAATGCGGAGCTTGGGGAATGTTACGTAAGAAGTCTCCGTTTGAGCGGTCAAATGCGGAGGTTGCGGAAAATTCACCCTCGTAACCGGGAGTGATTGTGTTGTTTTTATTTTGGTTATCCTTCTCCTTATCGCCTATAGATACTGTCTCGCTTATTAACGCTTCTTCGTCGCAATAACACTCAGCGTTTGACTCACCAGACAGATTTGGGATAACGCCCGCAGCCCGCGCCGCAGACTTGGGTGTGAGAACAACGACGGAGCTATGGTTATTGTCTAGCAGATAATCCCGCGCGGCACGTTTTAAGAACGCGTTGTTCGTCTTGCTTATCGCCTCACGATAGGCATTCTCATCCATTTGCGCGCCGTACACAAACGCCGCGACTTGTTCAATCCCCGCCTCTATTCCCTTTCGCGGCTCGTTTTTTACACTGGCCAGCGCATATTCGTATCGTTTTTTTACATCACTCAAAACCGATTGAGCGCCTTGCGACGCGATTTTTGCCAGGGTAGCGCGAACGGCATCGTTTATCTCTTTGGCTTTTGCCGGGTCGGCGTTCTGGGCGATTACGCTGAGCACACATTGATAGGCCATGCTATTGTACTCAACGTTAACACGTTCGGCCCAACCTTTTTTCACAATATCTCTAAATATATAGCCGCCGCGATCGTTTAGCGTGGCGGCCAGCAATTCCATTTGGGCCGACAAAACAGCGTTTTTGCGTTCGTGCGTCACAAAATTGAGCGCGACAGAAGACGGGGCGTTTGCGCCCGCCAAATCCGGGAGAGGGTAGTGCGAGTACACTGTCGCGGTTCGGTCAAACGCCTCTTGATTAACATATGGCGCGGGCGGCTTGATGTTTTGCGTTAGTTTACTCAAATAGCGACTGTCTATCAAATCAAGCGTCTTACCAATATCTTGCTTACCATAGGCCAGTGCTATCGCGTTATTGGGGTTGTAATATCTCGCGTAAGCCGCGACAAAATCTTTGTAATTTAGCGTGGGAATAAAAGCGGGGTCGCCTCCGCTGTCATAACGATAGCTCGTGTCGGGAAACAGTGAAGCGTAGATAGCGCGCGAAAGATATGTTTCGTCGTTACAATAAACACCCTTCATTTCATTAAACACCGTGCCGTTAAGCCCAGTGTCGGTAACGCGCCAGCCTTCCCGCGAAAAAATATCTTCGCTTCTCATTGCCGTGGGGAAAAATATACCATCCAAGTATACGCGCATAAGCTCGAGGTACTCCGTTTCACTGCGATCGGCCAAGGCATATAGAGTAAAATCAGAAAACGTCATAGCGTTTAAATACGTTGCGCCAGTGTGATTCATCAAATAAGAAAAGGGGGTGGCTTTAGAATTTAAAAGGCAGTGCTCTATTATATGGTTAACGCCTGTGTCGTCGGTCGCGGGTGTACGAAAACCTATGACAAAAGCCTTTTCTGTGTCATCGTTGTCTATGTGTATAAGTTTGAGTCCGGTCTTATCGTGGCAATACTCTACAATGTGACCGTCATACTGCGGGCTGGGCGTCCGCGAAACCTCGCTAAAGCCTTGGGCAAATGCCAGTCGCGGCACAGTGATTGCCAAAAGCAGAACGAAAATTGCTGTTTGTTTCATAGTCACAACTCCTATTGTAAGTATAAGGCAAAGAAATACATTGCGACTATTATTTAACAAAACTCAAATTTACATACGCAACACAAAAAAGGCGGCCTCTTTCTTGATCCAGGCCGCCCTTATAGTTATCATATCCCAATCGTTAAAAGCGAATCACCTTGGGCTCTCCCACGAATGAGTAAATCGCCGCGACGGCGTCTTTCAGATACAGCACCTGCATGTTGCCATCGTCCGCCGAATATCTGCCTTGCAGCATCGGATAGGAGTCCAGCATGTGCTGCCTTGCCTTGAGACTGTCGTCGTCTATGGCGTTAGCCTTCACGCGAATCCAACTGCCGCCATCGGAGGCGCAAATCTCAATTTTGGGGTTCGCGGCGATCTGCTTTGAAACATCCTTGTTCTTTCCGGTCTGGATGTACAGCTTGCCATCAAAAAGATCAATCGTTCCGAAGGGCCGAACCCTTGGTTGGTCACTCTCGGCTGTAGCCAGATAATAAGTGCCGCATTTTTTCAAAAAATCATAAACCTCTTGCATGAAAATAACCTCCTAATAGTAATGTGAAAATGTATACCCTTGCTCCTCCCTGATTGTAGCATGTACAGCAAAAATAGCAAGGGGTAATCCCATACTCGTTGTGGGCAAGGGATAACGCGTGTCTATTCGGGAGTCAACCTATGGACTTTGACTACAATCACAAAGCCATGCGCAAAATGTTGGCGTATCCCTTGGCATACTTCTCAAAATCTGATAAACTCTAATCAGGATATGTACTGGAGGGATGAAATGGATTACAAACAGGAATATGAGCATTGGCTTAACGACAAAGCGGTGGATGCCGACACCAAAGCGGAGCTTCTGGCGTTAGCTGACGATGCGGAGATAAGGGAACGGTTTTATAAAAATCTGGAGTTTGGCACGGGGGGCTTGAGAGGCATACTGGGCGCCGGCTCTAACCGTATGAATATCTATACGGTGCGCAAAGCTACCCAGGGGCTTGCAAACTACATCAAAAAGCAAGGCCCGGACGCGATTGCCAAGGGCGCCGTTATCGCGCACGATTGCCGCAAGATGTCCAGAGAATTTTGCGTGGACAGCGCGTTGGTACTTAATGGCAATGGCATAAAATCATATATTTTTGACTCGTTGCGCCCTACGCCCGAGCTTTCGTTTGCTGTGCGGCATTTGGGCTGTACCGCCGGGATAGTTATTACCGCGAGCCACAACCCTCCGGAATACAACGGCTATAAGGCCTATTGGGAGGATGGAGGGCAAACCCCTTATCCGCGTGATGAGGAGATTATAGCCGAGGTAAACGCCATAACCGATTTTTCTCAAATTAGCGTGGCCGATCAAGACGAAGCAAAGGCCGCAGGTCTGTTCAACATCTGTGACGCGAGCGTGGACGACGCTTTTATCGCGAACGTGAAGGGTCAAAGCATCCACCCCGACGCGCTTGCCGCGTCAACTTTAGCCGTCGTTTACACCCCCTTGCACGGCACGGGCAATATACCTGTGATGCGAGTGCTTAGCGAGATGGGGCTAAAAAATGTATTTATCGTACCAGAACAAGCTATACCTGATGGCAATTTTTCCACTGTGGAATATCCCAACCCTGAAGATATAAAAGCCTTCGACCTCGCTCTCAAACTCGCGGAACGAAAAAACGCCGATGTGATAGTCGCCACCGATCCCGACGCTGACCGTGTGGGCGTTATCGTGAGACATAACGGAGAATATGTTCCGCTTAGCGGCAACCACATGGGGGCGGTGTTGTGCGAGTACATCCTTGGCCAAAAAAAGGCGATGGGCACACTGCCCGCCAACGGCGCCGTCGTATCGACAATCGTATCGACAGATTTGACAAAGGCTATAGCCGACGCGTATGCCATGGATTATTTCAATGTCCTCACGGGTTTTAAATATATAGGTGAAAAAATTAAAGAATTTGAGCAAAGCGGCAGTAATGAATATGTATTTGGGTTTGAAGAAAGCTACGGCGTGAGCAGCGGTACTTATTGCCGTGACAAGGACGCCATTGTTGCCACCATGTTGGTGTGCGAAGCGGCCGCTTGGTATGCGGCGCGGGGTAAAACACTGATAGACGCATTGGAGAATATTTATAAAATTTATGGGTACTACAAAGAAGGCGTCTTGTCTATCACTCTTAAAGGCATAGCGGGCGCAGAAGACATGAAAAAGATAATGGCAGGCTTGCGAGAAGAGCCGCCCACCGTCGTTGCTGGCGCAAAGGTAATAGAAGCCCGCGACTATAAGAATAAAACGATAAAAAATCTGACGGAGGGCACAATTTGCCAAACAACTTTGCCCGTTTCCGACGTGTTGTACTATGTTTTGGACGATGGTTCGTGGTTCTGTGTGCGTCCGTCCGGCACAGAGCCTAAAATAAAACTCTATTTCGGCGCGAAAGCGGATAACGCGGCAGCGGCGGATGAGCGTCTGGAGGAGATCATGAAGGTTGTAAAAGGTATGATTGCTTGACACATTCCTAAAGGATTGATTCGATTGGGTAAAAATTCGGCATTGCTTATCAAGAACGGGCGCGTTATCGACCCGGCCAAACAATTTGATGCGATCTGTGACGTACTGATAGACAACGGCGTTGTATGCGCGGTGCGCCCTCATATCGAATTGGCCGCGCGCAATACAATCGACGCCACGGGTATGTGGGTAGCACCGGGATTGATCGATCTGCATACGCATTTGCGCGAACCGGGCTTGGAGTATAAGGAGACGATAAAAACAGGGGCGCTTGCCGCTGTAAAAGGCGGCTTTACAACTGTCTGCGCCATGCCCAACACCAAGCCTGTCATCGACGGCGTGGAGTGGATCAGGTTTGTCGCAAACAGGGCGAAAGAGGCGGATTATGCCCACGTACTGCCCATCGCGTCGATAACCAGAAATCAAGAGGGCGAAGAGCTTGTAGATATGTACGCGTTAAAGCGGGCGGGCGCGGTGGCGTTTTCGGAGGACGGCAAGAGCGTCGCCAGCGCCGGTGTTATGCAAAAGGCGTTGGCTCAAGCCGCTAAGATAGATATGCCTGTTTTTGATCACTGCGAAGAGGCGACCCTGCCCGGATACCCTGACGCGGAAGATTTGATAATTGCCCGTGATATGCTGCTTGCCGAATCCGCCGGGGCGAGGCTGCACATATGCCATTTGTCTACCGCCCGAGGGCTGGATCTCGTTCGGTTGTGGAAAAAGAGAGCGGGTGGATTTCGCTTAACCGCCGAAGTTTGCCCCCATCATTTTTCTCTATGCGAACTAGACGACACGGGAAGCGGCAATTTTAAGATGAACCCTCCCCTGCGGAGCAAAGCAGACATGCTCTCCCTGGCGGATGGCGTTCGGCATGGGTTTGTAGACGCCATAGCGACCGATCACGCCCCACATTCCCCGCAAGAGAAGCGGCAGGTTAATCCGCCTGGCGGCATTGTAGGATTGGAGACAGCGCTTGCGCTGTGCCTGGAGACATTCATATACAGCGAAAATCCTGTTGCTCCCATAGATCTTATCGCCATGCTAACCATTAATCCCGCAAAAATATTGGGAATAAAAAGTGGCGCGATAAGTTTGGGGGCGCAGGCCGATATCTGTATTATTGATCCCGACGAACAATGGACGGTTAATCCGTCTGACTTCGTTTCGCTGGGAAAAAACACACCGTATGCGGGTAGGGTACTGCGCGGAGTGGTAAAATATACATTGATAAACGGAGAGATAAAATGGCGGAGTTAAGGATCGATGAATTGGTGTATCGCGCGCGTCACCTTAAAAACCCAACAGTCGTGGGGTTGGACCCACGCGTCGAACTGCTGCCCGAATGTGTTTTCGGCGGCAAAAAAGATGTCCCGCGCGCGATATATGAATTCAACAAAGCCATAATAGACGCAGTGGCAGACATTGTGCCCGCCGTTAAGCCGCAAATCGCCATGTATGAGCTGTACGGTTCTCGCGGTATCGAGGTGTTTGAACGTACCGCGCGCTACGCAAAAGAAAGAGGCCTTATCGTTATTGGCGATATCAAACGTGGCGATATAGCTTCGACCGCCGAGGCGTACGCGCAAGCGCATATAGGCGAGGTAAACGCTTTCGGCGAGTCGTTCACTGTGTTTAATGAAGATTTCGCTACCATAAACCCCTACCTTGGCGAAGACTCTATTCGACCGTTTTTGGATGTGTGTAAACAACGCGGCACAGGCGTGTTTGTGCTGGTAAAAACCTCTAACCCCGGCTCAGGGCAATTGCAGGATATACATATGGCAGATGGCAGGCCCCTTTACGAACGCGTGGCGGAGCTTGTGAACGGCTGGGGCAAGGAATTTATTGGCGCGCAGGGATACAGCAGTGTCGGCGCGGTTGTCGGCGCGACACATCCGGCGCAGACAAAGCGGCTGCGCGAGCTTATGCCGCAAACGCTCTTTCTCGCCCCGGGCTATGGCGCGCAGGGCGCTAAAGCGGAAGATATCGTAAGCGGCAGTATGGTCAATTCGTCTCGCGGGATTATATTCGCCTACAAAAATGACAGGTATTTACGCTCCCCTGACGACTTCGCCAAAGCGGCACGTCTGGCGGCGCTTGACATGCGGCGCGATTTGAAGGATATTAAAATTTGATCTTCTTAATCTATTTGGGGTGAATGGCATGACTTTAGCCGATTTGGAACAACAATTTGACAAAACTCCATCGACGCGGCGCGCGCTGTTCATCGCCATGGCATATTGGCTTAATGGTAAACTTAACCCTGATAACGCTGAAATGGCGTTTCAGCGGTCGTTTTATACCATAAAAACCGCGCGGGCGCGCCTGGGTCAAAACCCGCGATTGCTTTGCGCTACGGCCTTTATTTCCATCGAAATGGGTAATGAAGACATGGCGTCGGAAAGTATTGACACGCTTTCTGAAGGGCGCAATTACTACCGAGGCGCCAATACGCGGATCTATAAGCAATTTGTTTTTTTGTCCGCGCTTTTGGAAGCGCGAAAAGGCAAGCTTAAGCGGGCGCGTCGTTATATAAACCAGTTTAAAGAATATAACGCAACGCATGCCAACCCACGGGACGATCTGCTTTGTGAAGGGATTTTAGAGTACGAACTCGGAGAATATGAAACGTCTTATCAATGTCTTCTTAAGGCGTTTAAATATGGCAATTGCTCCACGTTTTTATATGTTTGGCTGCTAATCAACTTTTCCGCAAACGAGGGAGGCGACTTCCACCGCGACGCGGAACTTAACGCGTCATTTATTCGCTGGGGGCTTGTGCATGGCGCGGACATGCGCAAATGCATAGACCGCCTTGGAGTGAACCTACCGCCCGATTTTTATCGCTTGCCATTGTGGCGGGAACGCCTTGCCAAGCGGTATCCTCAGAATTATCTGCGGCAAATATGCCAAAACCTTATGTCCGACATGAATTACTCGGCCGCCGCTTATGGGTATTACTCACAGGCGGATGTCATGCGGCTGGAGCTGCCCGATTTGTATCATTTTATACTGAAATCCGCGTTGCGCTCTCACATAGAAACGGTCAGCGCCCACGCCTTGCAACAGTATCTGGACGACCCGGATGACGAGGATGAAGTAGTCGCGTTTGCCTACCATCTCGTCCTGATCGAAAAAAAACTGGCGCCCTTGCTTAATATAAAGCGCGACGAATTGTTGCAGTTTACCTCACATTGCCTGGAGCGCGCACACAAGGGCAGACATTTTTACACACTGTACGCGCATTACATCGTGATGGGTTCGGAGTGGACGCTGCCCGACTCACATATGGATAAGGCGCAGGATCTGCTCGGTTCTGTGTTATTCTCATTTCGTATACGCACAACAGACAACAGCGCGAAATCCATCTATATATTCGAGAAGGAAAGAACGGGCATGTCTGTGTACAAACTCACCAACGGCAGTGTGCTGATAGAAGCGCATGACGCCTATTTCGCCCGATACGCCCTGACAGCCGACGAGCGCCAAGCGCTGGATAGCGTGTTGAAGGTTACTCGGCTGGTAAACTTTAGCGATGTTAGGCTGTATGAGTATTTTTATAACAAGGGATCGCGGCGGTTTCCGCTTATGTGCGCGCTCTCGCGGCATGCCATGAACGCCAAGACGCCTCCGTCGTGGGCGATTGAAGTGTTGTCCCAAACCCTTAACATGCGAGAGGTTTCGCACATGTTCGCAAACCAGATTCGCGTTGCGCTGGGGAGAATGTTATACGAATCGGGCGACCCCAACGAAGCCATGCGATACTTTATCGAGGCGGACGACAGCCTGTTACCGGATATCTATATAGAAGAGATATTGGGCGCGTTTATCGCCGCGCGCAATTGGGATCAAGCCGCGCGATTGCTTGCCGCCCGGCACGAAAGCGTAAGCGATAAAACGCTGTTTGCGGCGCTAAAGCAACTATGCCGCCATAGCGCGTACCACTTTGCCATTGCCGAACCCGCTTTCAGATTGCTGGCCAAGGCCTGGTACGACAAGACATTGCTTCGGGTCGTGGTTAAGCACTATAAAGGCTTGCAAAAAGAATGGCAGGAACTTAGCCGGGTGCTGGCGTCCATCTCCATTATAGATAAAGATTTGGATTCGCTTATACTCAAAAACGCGGTATTTATACGAGAAATGAGTGATGGGGCGCAAGGCGTATTTATACGTGGCGCCTGCGATCATGAATCTACGCGGAAGTTTACATACTTCTGTATATATGAGATAATTGTAAACAATTTCAAACCCATGTATGAGACGATCCCACACCTGGAAAAAATCTACATGGAAAATAATGAGCCGCAGCTTGCCTATGCCCTGTCTCACGCGTATCTATCGCACGGGATTGTGACCGCGCGGCGCGCCGGCATTATTGACGACGCGGTGCGTTGTATGCGCGCCGAGGATATATTGTTTCCCGTAATAAAAGAGAATAAAGACAAGTTGTCATCATTGCCGTATATTGAGAAGAATCAGCCGTTCTTATATAAAGGCTTGCCTGACAAAAATATCTTTTTGCTATACAAAATAGATAATGAACCGTCTTGGCATAAACGTCGCATGAAATATTGGCGGTTCGGCTTGTATCTTCTCCACATCCCTGTTTTTTATAACGAGACTATACGCTATTATTACAGCAATGAAACGGCGGCCGGCAGTGTGACCACACACGAGGCGGAGATAAAAAGCATGGCCATGTTTGCCAACCCCGATCAGAGCGATCCCTATTGCGTGATAAACAACGCGGTTATATACGAGCAAATGTTTCAATACGACAAAGCGGAAGAAGAACTGACACAGTATCTTAAGAGCAGACCCTCAATCAACGCAAGCATTTTGTAATTATCCAGAGAGAAACCACAAGGAGGAAATGAATTTGGGCACACTTGGGCTAGACATGGAACGCGGATTATTTTTGGGCATAGACTTTGGAACGACCAATTCGGTGATTAGTATTTTCGATTTTAGGGAAGGCGAAGCGCTGACTATCCCCATCGACGGGGCCAACATCTTCCCCACGGCCATTCAATTTGAAACGGACCCGGAGGACGACACTAAGCTGGCGCGTGTATTCGGATCGCTTGCAAAGGACGCGGCGATTATATACCCTCAATCGACGGTTCTATCTATCAAGCGCTATCTCGGGATAGATGAGAAGATCAATATTGTGGTGGATGAAAAAGAATTCAGTTTTGCGCCAGAGCAAATAGCTGGAGAAATTTTGGGTTACCTTAAACAAAAAGCGGATGAATACGCAAAGGAAGAGCTGGGCATTTCTGGAGAATTTAGCGGTTGTGTTATCACCGTGCCCGCCAACAGTAATGACAAGCAAAAGAAATTGACAAAGGACGCGGCCGTGCTGGCGGGTTTTGATGAAGACAGCATATTTTTACGGTTGGAACCCGCAGCGGCGGCCATCAGCTACGCCGTAAACGAAACGGCTGACAAAAAGGTGCTGGTATATGACTTTGGCGGCGGCACGTTCGACGCGTGCATTTTGCGGATACAAGCCAACTCGGGGGAACCGTCAATATCCATTCTCAGTACGTTTGGCAACAACAACCTGGGCGGCAACGATGTGGATAATATCATTGTCGATATGATATACGAAGAGTTTAAGAAGCTGACGAATAATGAGGTCGATCTATACGACGACAACGCTGATGACGGCGTTAGCAAGCGTCAAAAAAAGACCGCGCTGGCCCGCTTGTCGCAGGCCGCCACAGCGGCGAAAGAGCGTCTTTCGCAATCCAAAACCACCAAGATAACCCTCGCGCCGTTCATTCAAGAACCGCGTATAGTCAATATAAACATGGAGATAAGCCGTGAGGATTTCACTTTGTATCGCAGAAACAACTCGCTGGGTGATACGCAAGAGGTGTACGAAAACTTTAGAGACAAAAACCTTGTAGACTTGATAGACGAAACGATTCGCGCGGTTGACATGTCCCTTCAAGCCGCGAAGTTGAGCGTAGCGGACATAGACGAGATATTCCTTGTGGGCGGCAGCAGTTCCCTGCCTTTGGTGAGTGAAAAGATTACAGCAAAATTCGGCAAAGAACCCTTTAAATCCAAAATAAGCCCCGCGTTGAGCATATCACAAGGCGCGGCCTACTATTGCAATATGATCATGATGCCTACCGTGAAAGGCCCTGTTGTACATGAAAAGACCATACACCCTCTGGGGTTGGAGATAGCCGGGCGTAGATTTATGGAGATCGTGGGCGCAGGCAAAGACATACCCCCTTCAGGGCTTACGGTAGAGGCAAGTGAGCTTCTAACCACCAACTACGATAATGTGAGCAGTATGGCCATTGTGGTTTACGAAAACACCTCTCCAGATGGAGCGGCCAACCCCAGCGTGGGCAAGGACGGTATGAAAAGGCTGGCTGGCACGTCGTTGCGCGGTATTCCACAAGGTCCAAGAGGCAAGGAAAAGGTTAAGATTATTTTTAATGTGGGGCAGGACAATATGCTTAAGGTAACCGCGAAGAGCATGTCGGTAGACGGAGTGGTTACAGAATTGGGCGTCGATGCGCTGTATGATTAATACAAACGCTTTAGATAACATCGCCGGCGCGTGGCAGGAATGTACCAGCTGCATTAACGGACTTACGCGGCGCACCGTGGACGCGATGCTGCTGCGTGTGAAATACGGCGTTATGGACCGCGTGATAGGTATGGCGGGCAGAAATGCCCGCCTTAGTGGTTATGACGAAAAGCTCGTAGGCGCGTATGGCAGGCTTATAGACTATTATTTGCGCGCCGTTGAAATATTGGATAAGCGTAAAGGCGATATATCTACTGTCAGCGTTCGTAACATACTGCGTGAGCTGTATGACACCTTTTTGATACGTGTGCAGCTTTTTGCGGCGCACAGATCGGATAACCAAGTTGTGTCCGAGCGTATAGCCTTGCAGAGTGCGTGCGTGAGTTACTTTATCTTCAGTTTTGCCGATACCGAGCGCATGTTTCGCCATTCTAAATACAATGACCCCAACCTGGCGGAATGTCGCGAAGGTTATTTTGATGCGTTTTTTGACAAACTATTGGAAAATATTCTTGAGCTACTGGTCGAAAAGCATTACGAGACATACGCGAAATCGGTGAGCGAGTGCGTTAACAGCTTAAATAATATCGCGGGGCGTAAGGTGCTCAATCACTACCTTACCCAACTCAAGTACGAAAACGAGCTAAAAAATATTATAAACCGCTATGCGATTGGGTTGCGGCATGAACTTGGCAGAGCGGCGGGAAACTCTTATGAGAAAGAAACGACGCAAGACATTTTAAATCTTGTTCACGAGGCGGCTGAGTTTTACGACTCTGAATGTGTTGAGCTGATATTGGCCATAGAAACGCAAACGACGGAGCCATATCGACCAGAAACGCAAGAAGAGTTTGCTGGCGCGTGTCGCGAAATGCTTAGCAACACACGGTTGCTTATTAAGCGCGATTATGACGAAACGCTCAGTAACTACGCCGAGATGCTAAAGCGATTGCAAAATGAGGTTGAGAGCGGCGCGAGCGCCATAGTTAATATGTGTACCTCGCAAATGCGGGACCCTTTTATAGACGCCACACGGCGCGTTCTATGCGCGGCAAAGGCTACCATAGACATGGCGGAATCGATCACGATAAACTTTTGCCGTATTAACTCTCTGTATAGGGAGCAAGACTATTCCCGCTCGAGCATAGGTTCCAGCGCGAAGGCCATTATGGATGGAATTAACGAAACGCTGTATATAAAGGCCGAAAGCCTGAACGAGGCTATAGAGACGTTCGGCGCGCGCGCAAAAGATTTTTCTTCGGCGCGCCTTGCGCGAGAAGCCAATACTATCGAAAAAACGCAATTTGCCCAGGTGGCGTTTGATATCATCAAGCGCATGAATATGTTAAATTGGGAACGTTTATTTGAGCTTTTGCATGACAGCGAGCCCATGGCGGCCTATGCCAAAAGGGTTGGCGATATGGCGGAGCGCTGGGTTGAAGGGGCGAAAAAGGAGATCACCCGCTTTGTGCGCGACAGTGTGCTATACGAAGTGGGCACGTTTGAAGAGATATTGCGCTACAGCGTGACACGTTTGCGCGAGAGCGACGACGACAACGTAAAGGATTATGTGGAGCTTGTAGACAAAGTCACAACCCAAATGGAACAACTTCTGGCGCTCGACGGTATTGAAATGATAAGACCGGCCCCGCACGATATGTTTAACGGGAAAGAGCATGAGGTTATTATGGCGGAAAAAAGCGGCGAATTTGCCAAGGGTGAGATCATCAAGTGCGTTACCAGCGGCTATAGACAAGGCGAGAAGATATTAACGCGCGCCAATGTCATTGCCGCGAAATGAGGCAGCCATGAGCTGGAAGCAGTATAAAGAAGAATTTACAAAAAGGCGTCCCACAGAATCGCACTACATAATTGGAATCGATGTGGGCGCGGAATCATCATCGCTGGCATTTTATAATACACTGCGTGACGAGCCGGAGGTTATAGATTTAAGCGGCGGTTATGGGCGCTCAAGCTCACCCTCTGTCATTCAATATGTGCCTGAGTCGGAATGGGTTTATGGAGAGTACGCGCTGCTTAATAACGGTGACGGACGTGAAGTGACCGTTCCTGTTTTGGATAAACTGGGCGGTAAAGAATACATCAGCGCGGGCGGCAGAATTTACAGCGCGAACAAATTATTGGGGCAATATATCAAAGAGCTGTTAAGGCACGTTAGAAATATTAATCCCCGGGCGGAAATAGCGGGCATTGTGTGCTCTGTGGGCGCGTATGTCTCTCAGGAGGTGAGGGATGAATTAACAAAGGCGTTCGCGCAGGCAGGTCAGGCCGGTATGCTCATCACATTGGCGGACGATAGGGATTGCGTGCTCGCGCGCGTACTGCCAGACGTAGCGCCGGCCATGAAGGTCATGATAATGGACTATGCCGGCAGGGAACTACGCGCGGGCATTTATTCGATAAAACAGTCGCGTACTCACAAAAACACGCTGGAAGCGGAAACAGAGGCCTATTTATTTGACGAGTCGCTTGGTATGGCGGAAATGGACATCGCCCTGGCGGGATATTTTGATAAGCGCCTACGTGGGCAGGATTATCAACCGGCGAGGCTAAAGTCCTTCCTTTATCAGCACAAAAACATGTTGCTGCAAAAATCCAACTGGCAAAAACCACTGAAGATGTACCCAAACTTCATTTACCCCCCGGTGCAGATATCCATCGGGCACAAAGATATGCAGGGGCTTATCGCTCCGTTCCGCGAGCGCTTTCTTGGGTTTATGAGCAAATTGGCAGGCAAGGGGGAGCTGCCTCAGGTGTATTGCGTGGGCGGCGGCTTTGAGATGCAATGGGTGAAAGAAGAGATAACGGCGCTTTTTAAAGATAAGGCTGTCTTTTTTAAAAACCCAAAATCTGTCGCGGCGGAAGGCGCGGCGAAGATAGCGGCAAAGCTGCTGGGCGTGTCGAGCATGTGGACGATAAACGTTATAGATAAGCATCAGCTTAAACACGACATCGGCGTCGTCGCCAAAACAGGCGCGACAGAGAGGTTTATACCTATCATATACCGCGGCGCGTTTTGGTGGCAAAAGGTGAAACATGTACGATTTATTTTAGCGGAACAGTCCAGCTCGCATACGACTATGGAGTTGTTTACACGCGACGACGACGGGCGCGTCGCCAGGTTGACCGACATCTCGCTCAACTTACCCACTCGGCCCAAATACGCCACGTGTTTGGAGCTTTCATTAAGTTTCTCTGACAGTTCTACACTTAACGCCAATGTAATTGATTTGGGGCTGGGTGAGATATATCCGCGATCGGGCTTTAGCAAAACCTTTAAGGTTGGCATATAACGTTTTGGCATAAGAGATAATTTAAGGCGGTGCACAATGACATGGCAAGAGACTAAACATCGCATCATATCCGAAGGCGGCGAACTACCGGAAGATATCTACATTGTAGGAGTGGACCTTGGCACTACAAACAGTATCATCAGTTATTGGGACTCACACAACGACCGCCCGGAATTAATTGACATAAGCAATGGATTTGGGAAAATCGCGCTGCCGTCTGTTGCGCAGTACCGCCCCGATGGCGACGAATGGCTTATAGGTCAAGAAGCGTACAATACTATGGCGATATACCCCGAAACTACCATACGCTCCATAAAACGCAAAATGGGAACCTCGGAAACGGTGAGGATAAATAACATAGATTATAAGCCCGAAGAGATATCGTCTAGAATTTTGCGCGAGTTGTTTGACCATATTGCCAACATTAATCCCAAAGCGGAATTGGGCGGCGCCGTGGTATCCGTACCCTATCATTTTGACGACGCTGCGAAAAAGGCTACTCAACGCGCTTGTGAGCTGGCGGGCATAAAGGATCAACTCATCTGCCTCATAGAAGAACCGCTTGCCGCCGCGCTTAATTACAATATGACCCAACCGCTTAAAAACGGGCAAAAAATAATGGTGTTTGACTTTGGCGGCGGCACTCTGGATATTACCTTATTTCGCGTTTCGGAACAAGATGGCCAGCTTAAGCTGCAAGTGATAAGCGAAGGTGGCGAGGCCTACCACGGCGGGGACAATGTTGACGAAATGCTCACCGACCTGTGCTACCAGATTATAGAACGCAAGAATAGTGTGAGCAGGGATGAATTAAGCCCAGAAAACAAGGCGACGCTGGTTATGCACGCGCGCGAGGCAAAAGAGCGGCTTTCGGGCTTAAAGAGTTATCGTGTGCCGTTCGCCTTTTGTATTCCCCCTTTTATGGAGCAGATAACCAGAGAAACGCTGGAGGGCATGATTCAACCCTTTATTGATAAAACGCGCAACCTTGTACGCAAGACCCTACGCGACGCGTATACCGGAGCCGTCGCTCCGGACGCTGTAGATCGAGTGCTGCTGGAGGGCGGGTCGTCCTTTATGCCATGGGTTAAGAACATGCTTGTAGCGGTGTTTGACGACGAATCAAAAATCTATAGCACAGATAAGCGCGCGCAAGACATTTCCCTTGGCGCGGCGTATTACGCGGCCATTAAAATGGGCCTGCTTAACCAGCCCGATATGTCGGCCGAGGTGGTTCAGTTTGAAGTGACCACCCCGCACGATATAGGGCTAGAAATTGTCATTGGAGGAGGCAAATCCTTTTTCCCCATGATACGCAGGGGCACGCCTTACAGCCTGGCGGTCAAGAGCTACGCGTTTACGCTAAACGGCAGTGTGCCAAACGAAATGACCCGATTTAACCTGCGTATTTTAGAGCGCATAGATAAAGCGGATTCATTCGATAAATGTAAATTGATAGGAGAAGTGGAGATGACGGGATTGCCCGCCAGACCAAGTGGAAAAACAAAGTTGAAGATAACCCTAAAGGTGACGGAAAACGGCGGTATGGTCAACGGCATTGTTGAAGACCTAGGATTTGCGGGCGAGTTTGCACCATCGGGTTATCGCGAGCCGTTCGAGCCTGCGCGCGACAGAAAAACGGTGGTTAGACGGTCAGAATCAAATCGGGTTGGCAAATAAGGTATGATCACCGCCGAAGTCTAATAGAGGGATTCGCGCATACGATTTTATACAATGCAGGGAGATATGTTATGGGATATTTGGGCATAGACCTTGGCACTACCAACAGCGTCGCAATGATCTACAGCGACAAGACCGACTCTCTTGACGTAGTGCGAATAGACGGCACTGATGAAATTTTGCCATCTGTAGTCAGCTATACCGAAAACGGAATAATTGTTGGCAGCGAAGCCAAGGCGGGGGCTATCGTTTACCCCGAAACAACGGTCATATCTGTAAAAAGGTTGATCGGCACAGAACAGCGAATAAATATTGCCGGAGATGAAAAAACACCGGAAAGCATCAGCGCCGAAATATTAAAAAAGCTTAAGCAGGCGGCGGAAGAGCAGTCGGGTGAAATTTTTACCGAGGTGGTGGTAACACATCCCGCGTACTTTAACGACAGGCAAATATTCGCTACGCGCGAGGCGGGTCTTAAAGCGGGGTTTAAAGAGGTTTATCTGTTATCAGAACCTTTGGCGGCGGCGATAGAATATGGTTACCGTCAAGGTTACGCTCAAACCCTTCTGGTTTACGATTTTGGCGGGGGCACGCTAGACGCGTGTGTGCTTAACGTTTCGAAGGACGAGATTGGTCAGGAAGTATTTCAAGAGCTTTCTGACGTGGGCGACATGAACCTGGGCGGGGACGATTTTGACTCGGAATTGATAATGTGGATGAAGGCTAAATTTAGCCAAAACTCCGGCATAGATCTGGACTCTTTGGACAACGCGGAAAGACGCCGCGTTATGCAGAAGTTAAAGCAAGAGGCCGAGCAGACCAAAAAGAAACTGAGCGGGTCTAACAGCGCCCAAGTGCGTATAAACCCATTGATAATACATGAGGGTGTGCCGAAAAATCTTTCCTCCGAAATAACGCGCGAAGAATTTGAGGCCATGATACGCAAATATGTTGATCGCAGCCGTGAAATTATCGAAGAGGCGTTAAAGCGCGCGGGACGAGGCGCGGATGAAATAAGCAAGGTTATACTGGTGGGGGGTTCTACGCTTATACCTATGATACGCCGCATGGTAGCGGGATTTATTAAAGAGCCGTATCGCGCGACAGACCCCGCCAAAAGCGTTGCCATGGGCGCGGCCATATACAACAGGCTCATTCACCTGCCTAACAGTAATGTGAAAGTCGGTCAGATAACCCGCCAGATTTTTGGGACAGAAGCGATAACCAATATCGCGACAATGGAAAAACAGCTCATACCCATCATACCCATGGGCAGCGGCATACCGGGGCGCTTTACGGATGACAACTTCGCCAGCATGAGCGGCGCGTCGCATGTTACC
This sequence comes from Clostridiales bacterium, assembly GCA_031263155.1. Taxonomy (GTDB): domain Bacteria; phylum Bacillota; class Clostridia; order Lachnospirales; family WQUN01; genus JAISGK01. Next base: position 14,056 of record JAISGK010000081.1, on the reverse strand, counting down.
GTGCCTGTGTTCGAATGGGAGCAAGGCAGGGAGGATGAGCGCAAGTACATTGGCAGCGTGCTCTTTTCTGGCTTATCTGGCACTACGCAAATTGGAATCACATATGCCCTGGACGAGAATAACCTTTTTGAGGTATTTGTAAAGGATATGAGCAGCGGGCGCACAGAACGCGCCGAATTTGATCGCGCGAAATATAAAGCTGAGCCAGACGCGGGCGAAGCGCGTAGGGGCGGAGGGCTTGTTAATGTCGTTTTCCTCATAGATACAACAGGTAGTATGGATACCTATATTAACGGCGTAAAAGACAGGGCTATAGAGTTTAGTGAAATATTAGCAAGCAAAGGGGCAATGTTTAAGCTGGGGCTTATCGGTTTTGGCGACTTAAATGAAAAGGAACGCCCCAGCGTTTATAATTTCACCGACGATGTTAGTCGCTTCCAAAAGCAGGTCAAAAATATCCCGCGCACGTACGGCGGCGACATACCCGAATCGTCACTGGACGCGCTGGAAACGGGCATAGAATTGATAAACACTTCGCGCGGCGAATCTATTGGAGCACGGTATATATTTATTTTAATAACGGACGCTCCGCCGCATGTACCGACCGCAAGCGGACGGCGCGTGCATGACATTTGCGCAATGCTTAATGAAAACGAAGTGACCGCTTATGTTGTCGCGCGCAAGGATCGAGAGAGCATAGAGGCGTATGACCCTATTACAAAACCGTTTGGCAAGTATTATGACCTTAACGACAAATTTTTTGATATCCTAGACAATATCGCCATGAGCATAGCAGAGTTGATAAGGTTGTGACAAATCTAATTTTGTGTGTAAATGCCGATGGCTGTGACAAACCATACGAATTTCACGCGACAGGGGCGCGGGTGTTTTCCATAGAAGAGGCGTCGTTTCACGTGTGGCAAAACTGGCGCGAAACATTTGACGACATAAAAGGTAAGCACTTTGCGGCGTGGACAGGGGACGCGCTCAGGATGTTTGACGTGGCGAAAAGGTTGAGGGAACACGCCTTGGCAAGTGTGTCCAGTGCTGTAACATCGTTTTTGCGTGATGCGGGGGTCCTGACGTCAGAAGAAATAGACCTTGTTATGGCAGATATAATAGCGTGGGAGAAAAGGGAGAATTGGGAGCGCCTTAAAGAGCGCGGCGACTATTTCATGATAAAGAAATCGCCCTCAAGGGCCTTGGGATTTTATAGGCAGGCCCTCAACGAAGAGAGATCAGCGGTGTTGTTAAACAACACCGCTGTCGCGTTGATGAATTTGGGCGACTTTGTCCACGCGAAGGATTTGCTAGCCGAAGCGCGCGAATTGGATAAAATGAATGGGGATATAACGGTGCACTTTGCCGAGGCTTGTGTCCATTGCGGCGACTTTGAAACGGCAAGCAACCTGTTGGGTAACGCGCGCTCAACCTCCAAGGCTTCATTGGTGCGCGCGTCCTTGTTTGAATCGCAGGAGAAATACGATCAGGCCGAATTTTACTATAAAGAAGCGGCAAAAGATAACACAGAGGCGACAAGCCTTAAATTGGTAGACTTTTATATAAGGCGAGCCATATATGATAAAGCGGAAAGCGCGCTGGAGCGCGTTAACTCACTTGCAGCGGCGGACGAACGCCGGGCCGATATTTTGTGCGCCCAAGGCAAACAGCAAGAGGCCGCGCAATTAATAGAGAGCGCTCTGCGAAATAACGCGGGCAACGCGGCGCTGTGGCAAAAACTTGCAGAGGTAGATCTTAGGGCAAACGCCTACAATCAGGCTTTTGAATCGGCAAACCGCGCCTTAAGTATAGAACCGGCAAACCTATCGGCGAGGTTGTTGTTGATAAAAGCCCGCCACGCCATGAGTCGCTCACGTGATTACCTGAAAGAACTGCAAACTTTGATTGCATCGCTAAAGAGCGATTACCGCGAATCCCCGGACGAAACGATAGTTGTATAACAACGAGTAACGCTACTGTGGCGCTGGGGTTATATAGCGCGTACCAATAGTTTATATCCACATTCCACGATGTGACAGGCTATTTACTTTGTCGAGCGTTTAAGATATAATAAAGCAATGGGGGTGTGGCATATGAGGATATCAGTAATGCTGCTATCTATATTTTGCGTTCTTTCCGTTGCCGCCTTTTTTGTTTACGCTCAGTCAAACCCGCAAGCGGTCGGGCTATCGACAACGCCTACCACTCAAGCCGACTTGGAGTTTGCCGTGCCTGCCATATCAAACAATGTGCTAGTTATGCCTGGCACGAGCACGCCTGTGTCCAGCTGGGTTGATATTGGTCTTGTCGCTCACGCGGGAGGTACGGTTGGCAATGTGCAGGGTACCAACACTATCGAGGCTGTGCAAACGAATTATGAACTTGGGCATCGCGTGTTTGAGTTGGATTTTAACCTTACCAGTGACGGCAAGCTTGTAGGCATACATGATTGGGGCGGTAAGGCGGCCAAAAGCTGGGATGAGTTTTCGTCAAAGCAGGTAAGCGGGTTGTTTACACCAACTTCGCTAGAGATGTTTCTTGACTTTTTAGAACAGCATGAAGACGCTTATATCATTACTGACACCAAGTCATTTGACTATACCGACGAACAAATAACCGAGCAATTTCAGATACTGTTTGACGCCGCAAGCGTTAGGCCCGAACTTAGAGAGCGCATCATTGTGCAAGTGTACAACCAAAAAATGTATCATCTTATCAATAAGATATATAAATATCCCAACATTCTATATACCCTTTATATGACTCCTGACACGGAAGCGCAGGTTGTAGAATTTGTGCGAAGCGAAAACATACCTGTGATCGTTATGCCGCCCGAACGAGCCAACCAACCCTTTTTAAGCGACATCTACGCCGCTGGGGCAAAAGTGTTTTTGCACACGCTAAATGATATAAACGACATTAAAGCATGGCTTGCCAAAGGCGTGTCAGGCTTTTACACTGATGACATTTTACCCGAACAACTGGTTGGGCTAAATGACACGCTAGGATAATGCGCTTGTTGGTAAAGATGCTTGCGAATTTTAAAAAAGAATTGGCAATTGACGTAGGGGGAAGGTTTTATGAGAGTGATGAGGCTTTTGGGAATTGTGGCATTTTTGCTGTTGCTGGTTGGTTGCAATATTCACCCCACTGCTTCCAATGCCAAGACTCTCTTTGACGGGACTTGGGACAGTGTAAAAAACGAACTGACCCGCTATAAATTTAGCGGTGATACTTATGAAGCATTTCATGAGCTTGACAGCAAACGTTACAGAGGCACTTTTAGCTATAGCGAAGAGATCACGCCGGGCATGGGTACTATTACGTTTGTTCAGACTCACTCGGCGGATCAAGCCGCTGTAGACGCGGCTGTCGGTGAATGGGAGGAAGACGAGGAAACCTGGAAAACCAATTATGAATTTATTAATAGTACTACACTTGAAATTATTTCCAGAGAGTATCGTAAAAAATCGTGAAAAGTGAACTGCCCCTGTCGCTTGCCGCAGGGGCAGTTCGTTTAACATTCACTTAACGCTCAAAATATATTGATAAACTCTCATCCTTCGAACAGCGGGGTAGAAAGGTATCTTTCGCCGGTGTCTGGCAAGATTACCACTATGGTTTTACCCTCGTTTCCGGGGCGCTTCGCGATTTGCGTGGCCGCCCACAGCGCCGCGCCGGAAGATATTCCTACCAGCAAGCCCTCGATCTTGGCGACAGAGCGCCCTACGGCAAAAGCGTCTTCATTCTTCACGGTAATTATCTCGTCGTATACGGAGGTGTTCAACACCTCTGGCACGAAGCCGGCGCCGATCCCCTGAATCTTATGCGGCTTGGGACTGCCTCCAGATAACACGGGCGAGTCTGCTGGCTCAACGGCAATTGCCTTTAGGTTTGGGTTTTTGGACTTTAAGAATTCGCCCGCGCCGGTGATCGTGCCGCCAGTTCCTATGCCCGATACAAAAATGTCAACTTGACCTTCTAAGTCGTCCCAAATCTCTGGACCAGTGGTCTCACGGTGAACTCGTGGGTTGGCGGGGTTTACAAACTGGCCCGCAATAAAGGAATCTGGAATGTCCGCAGCCAGCTCTTCGGCTTTTGCGATAGCGCCCTTCATTCCTTTCACACCCTCGGTTAGCACCAGCTCGGCCCCGTAGGCCGCGAGCAATTTGCGCCGCTCTACGCTCATGGTTTCGGGCATCGTGAGAATAACACGGTAGCCCTTCGCGGCGGCGACAGCGGCGAGTCCAATACCGGTGTTACCGCTGGTGGGTTCGATTATTACCGAACCAGATTTCAATTTCCCGCTTTTTTCAGCGTCGTCTATCATAGCCCAAGCGATGCGATCTTTCACGCTGCCCGCCGGGTTAAAGTATTCCAGCTTTGCGACGATACGCGAGGAAATTCCTTCTTTTTTTGAATAGCCATTAAGCGCCAGCAATGGCGTTTTCCCGATTAAATCGGTTAGGCTGTTCGCGACTCTTGCCATTTGTATGCCCCCTATAATAATATCATACTATATTAATCATATATGCATTATATGTCGCGTTTCCGGATTTGTCAATATTTATTTTAAGCCATACTCAATATTGTCAGATGATTCTGGCCTGTTTATATTCTTTCAACTATGCCAGGCCATGCTGGAGAAACGCTAAAAGACTCGCCATTGTAGCGAGCCTTTCAAGGTCGTACACATAATCATGTCAATGTCACTGTGCTATGACCCAGTGAGTGTGCTCAGAATGAGCGTGCTCACACTGAGCACACTCACACTACCCTGTCGATAGCGGAAGAGGGAGTTGAACCCCCGACACTGCGGGTATGAACCGCATGCTCTAGCCAACTGAGCTATTCCGCCGTGCGACAGTAATAATATATCATCATTAAACGCTTGTCAAATTTTTTTTATTAGGGCTACTATGCGCTTATTAAGGCCTTGTGAGTTTCTTTAAGTTGATCAATAATTTTCAAATGTTGCGGACATTTGCCTTCACATTGTCCACACTCTATACAATCGGCCGGCATTTTGGTTTTTACCCAGCCCTTGCCCTCAAGCGCCTCGGCGTATTGCTTGCGCGCATAGTCCGTAAGTCCATACACCTTGTGATAGTTCATGATAGAAAACAGATGCGGTATGTTAATCTCCTGCGGGCATGGCTGGCAATAGTTACAGCCCGTGCAATAAAGCTCCGCAAGTTTCTTGTTCTCTTCCATCATATCTAACACTCTCGCGCGCTCATCACTGGTCAGGTGCAGGTCGCGAGAAGCAACCTCGGCGTTTTCTTCTACCATTTCCATCGTACCCATGCCTGATAACGCGATATTGACGTTGGGGTGCGCGAGAACAAAACGCAGGGCAGTCTCTGCGGTGCTTTTTGCGCGTCCTTGCAGCAGTTGTGAGATAATGGAGCTGGGCGCGCCCAATCTCCCCCCGCCGACGGGGCCCATAATAACCACACCCAAGCCTTTTGAGGCGGCGTAGTCGATATTGCCTTCGTTTGATCTGTCTAAAAGGTTGTATTGCATAAGTACCGACTCAAAATAGCCGCTATCTACGATTTCCGCAAAGTTTTCGGGCTTGTCGTGATACGAAAACGATATGTGCTTGATAAGCCCTTCCTCTTTTGCCTTAAGAGCGGCCTCTACAGGGCCATCAGGAACATTGATCTTGGTTTTGAATGTGTCAAGATTGATACCCCACATGTGGTAAAAATCTATATAGTCGGTATCAAGTTTTTTTAGCGAGCTTTCTAAACGCGTTCGCCAGCTAGCGCCTGACGCATCTTCAATAGGATTTTTTGTGCTGATGTAAACCTTGTCGCGCCAGCCTTTTATGGCCTTGCCGACCGCTATTTCGCTGGTCTTTTCGCAATAATACGGCGCGGTGTCGATGTAATTAACACCCAGTTCGAATGCGCGACGTATAATCGGGACAGCTTTGTCATAGTCTACAACCTTGTTTTCGCCCTCGGTCATGGGAAGCCGCATAGCGCCAAATCCCAGCGCGGACATCTCTACACCGGTTTTTCCAAATTCTTTATATTGCACGAATATTCCACCTTTAACACGTTTTCATAGATATTATACACTCCGGATTTGTAACATGCAACTCTTTTTTATCGCAGATCATGTGATTGCAGATCATGTGATTACCATACGATAATCACTAAAAAATCTTTTAACGCGTTGACGATCTCATCACAGACTGCTATAATAGCGCGTGAACAATTAAGGAGGTTTAACATTGGCAAATATTAAGAGTGCTAAAAAGCGTATTAAAGTTATCGAAAAAAAGACCTTGCGAAACAAAATGGTTAAGTCTCGCGCTAAAACGGCAATTAAGAAAGCCATTAACGCGATCTCTGTCGGCACTGACAGTGTGGACGCGGTGTTCCGTAGCGCCATATCTGAAATAGACAAGGCCGTGAGCAAAGGGGTGTATCATAGAAACACCGCCGCTCGCAAGAAATCTCGCTTGGCGAAACTACTTAACAATAAGCCCGCTTAAGCGGATGTTGATTGGCCAAGCGTTACTGGTAGCATCAGAAAAGACGCTATTGTTAGTTAACAGCGTCTTTTCTTTATCGCTTGTTTACATCGTGCTCTATGTAAGATTTAACCGCTTTGCCTACTCTCAAGGCGGAATTTATCAGCGATAAGAGCAATAAATTCGCTGTTGGAAGGACGCTTGCGCCGCGTTTCGATGCTGTACCCAAAAAGCTTGTTTAGCGCGCTGGTATTGCCGTGGTCCCACACGAGACTAATAGCGTGACGAATAGCCCGTTCGACAGAACTTGGGGTGGTGTTAAGTTGCTGCGCGACGCTAGGGTAAAGCTCTTTGGTAACAAAGTGTAAGAGATCGAGATTACGCACAGTTATAATGATTGCGCTGCGCAGACAACGATACCCGCGTATGTTGGCGGGTACGCCTATTTCGTGTAAAAGGTTGGTAACACGTTCTTCCAGAGTGAGGCTTGGTATGCTTGCATCGATGGGTTTTGTCGCCGTTGGGCCGTACTCATTGCGCGCGACGATGGAACGATCGTTTTCGTTTCTAAAAATATCTGCGCGAATAGTGTCTGATCGCGATGACAACTCAATATTGGCCGACATGCGCGCGGCATTGCCGTCCGCAAGATCAATGTTGGCGTCATTGAAAGAGTTTGCCGTCTCGAACCCGCGAAACATGCGTATACGATCCGCCAATACATCCAAATCGAACGGCTTTATTATGTAATATTCTGCTCCAAGATCGTAAGCGCGTTTGGTAACTGCGTCATGCCGAATACCAGAAAGCATGATACAAACGGGTTTGTAGAGATTTTCACTATTTATTTTTTCCAGTACACCCAGCCCATCAAGCACAGGCATGGCGCAATCCAACACGACAACATGGGGTCTGAGCTCATTAATTTTATTGCAGGCCGCGACACCGTCATGTACGATGTCAACTACCTCAATATCGCTCTTTGTGCGCAAGTAGTTATTAATAATCTCACAGAGCAGCACGTTGTCATCTGCTATCAGTACCTTGATCTTCTTTTCCATTATGCCCCTCCGACTCTGGTATCCAAAATCGATATGTCCAATATCTGCCATCAGTATTTATATTAAAACAGAATTTGGTAAAAATCAAGTTTTTACTAACATATTTTATAGGATTTTTTTTATTTTAATCGCAAATAAATCTACAGCACAGAATTTTCGGAGTTAATATGTCAACATATAAAACCCATTGTCATATAATGTTAAACTCCCACCAACAAATGACAACAAACTTCAAATAATCTAGAGCATCAATTCTCATCCAGGCATCTTGAAAATATGATCAAATTTGGTGAGCAAAACATAGTTTCCGCGAACCTTAAGTTTTCCTATCATAAAGGCTTTTTGGGCGGAGTATTTGCCAGTGAGCACGTCGCCCCATACCGCCGTGTCGCCAGATATGGTTATGTCGGGCTTTTTTGCCATGCCATCGTAAAATTCGCATTGGGTATTGTTGATGTTGTAAAAACCCGAAAAATTATCAGACCCGCTAACGCTTACCTGTATGACAGCATTAAGCCCATTCGCCAATTGCGGCTGAAAATGACATGTAAGGCTGCGTGAAAGCTGTTTAACATTTGCTATGCGTTGCATAACTTTGGGAGCCTCGTCATCTACCACTTTTTCACGTGTCGATGTATGCACATATACTGGTTTTCTGGTTTCCGCGCGATAGTGTTCATTCAGCTTTTTTGTAAAATAGCTGGATATCTCGCTAATGTGTGTGCTGTGGTTTTCCATGTCATTCAAGTTAAGGCGTTTTGTGACTTCTTCCACAGATTCTTTGCGCTGTGATTCGACAAATTGCCCTAAATCGTCCTCGCTCAAGATGGTGTCGCCGCTTGAGTCACTGGCCGTTGGGTCTGCGGATACTGCTCTTGGTAAAGCTCTTGCCTCGGCGTCACACATATAGTCGGCAGGTATGAAAAATCTGCGGCTTTGACGGACCATGCGAAAATAATCTTCCAACTGCCGCTCAAAAACATCGCGCGCCTCGTCTTCGGCATCGACTTTAGCGGCATCGCTCATGCGCATACCAACGCGTATGCTATCGAACGCGTTAAAGCATTGCAGTTGCAACGCAAGTTGCTCGAGGCACGCGCGATCGCCGCCATTTTCCGAAACGACCAGCAGCATACAATTTTTATACATAAGAGCGTCGGCATAACGCGTGTTTTTAAAATGCTCCAGCAATGCGTGAAGAATAGCGGGTACGCCGGGCAATTGTGTGCAAACGGCAAAAATTAGACCGGACGCATCGCGTATGTTTTCCATAATGTCGGAAAGCGACTCGTCGTCGCCACCATTATAAAAGCTAATATTTCGATCGTACAAGTCTATTTCTTTTACATTTAAGCCTAGCTCCACCAAAACGTCTACAACACGCTCAGACAGCTTATCAAGCCCCATAGTACGTTTAGGCGGCATGGCTTTTATCAGCGTAACGTACATCATTCTCCTCCGTTCGGGAAAGGCGGTAAGGTTTCGTCATTTATCCAGCCGTCAAAAAAACACGTCAAATCCTGTCCGCTTGAGTCTTCCGCTGTATCGATCAAATCCTCAGGGGTAGCGATTTTAAACGCGAACCGCCGGTAATACTCGCCCAAAAACTGCTTAAACCCGTCTTCGCCCAATTCTTCCGCAAGGGCGTAAAACATCAGCTCGCCACGCAGGTAATGTATACGATAGTAATCAGACCACTTTGTAAATTCGTTCAGGCGCGAGGATAACCTGCGTGTGGTGGGTTCTGTCGGTTCTGTTAAAATATCTTCCAGATAAGAATAATTATCCCACATTTTAGAATTAATATCCGCTTTTGAACCAAATATCCCTTCTTGAACGAAAGTGGTAAGGCCCTCATCCATCCAGGCGTTGTCTATTTGGTTATTTCCTATTATGTTGTAAAACCACTGGTGCCCTATCTCGTGAGCGAGTGACTCCAACTTCTCGCTGGTTCGCAAATATTCCGAATCTATAAATACGATTTGAGGATATTCCATACCTATACTGCCAAATAGCCCTACCTCCGCTATCACCAATTGTTGAAAGGGATAAGGGCTAATCTGACTGCTAAACCAGTCGAGACTTTTTTCTGCAAGCGTTAGAACATAATCCTTGTTTGTTATGTCAGTGTAGGTGTATAAATCGATGTAAACACCGGTTTTGGTAGTCAAAGTGGAAAGAACATATTCGTTGCTAATCGCAAAAGCGAAATCGCGCGCGAGTGTGGCGCTAAAGCGTGAAACCTTGGTGTCGGGCGTGGCGCTTGTAGTTTGCTCGCCCGTTCCCACGACGATATAGTCTAAGGGGGTAGAGATGCTGACATTATAGTCTGCGGCTTCGGTATAGAAAGGATCACCCATAGAGTAATAAGGCTCTGTATGCCATCCGAATTCATCGTATACAGCCAATGTAGGCAAAAAGTTACCAAACCATATGGCGTGTTCATTCGCTCCAGTTCGGTGATTTATCATGGGCACTTTCGCCTCGAACCCCAGGCGCAACTCAAGCCGATTATTTGGTTGCAGCTGCTCGGAAAGAGAGATCTCGATCACTGTACCTGTTACGTTTACCTGCACAGGGTCGTTGTCTACATCAGCCGAGGTAATATGTATGTAACCGTAGTCTAACCCGTTAGCGTACGTTTTGCCATTAAATTCTTCCGGTACAGGCGAGCCGCTTTCAAACGCGTTAAGGGGCGCGTTGATATATATGCTAAACATAGGTTGAGGCGTTGTGTTTGTAAAACTCACGCGCATAATGCCCGTGACGGTTCGCTCGACAGGGCTGACAGTGAGTTCCACATTGTAGCGCGAAACGGGTTGAAGGGCGGGCGCCGGGGTGGCAGAAGGCGTGGGGGAGTGCGATTCTTGTAGGGGAAGTTCCGATACCGAGACAGATGGCCCAGGAGTTTTGGCAGTGCCCGAACAGGCGCACAACATCACTGTGATTACTCCAACAAAGAACTTTGAAAGCAACAATGGGACTATATAATATTTCGAATTAGGTTTATGTAAAAGAGGATCGATGACTCTTCGCAATTCAATTATCACTCCCGTATTACGTTTCAACGTTTCAACATACCGGCACATTCATGGTTTAAGCCAAAAGTATGGTGACAATGCGCCAGCGTTCAATTACCACGAGGATATCATGAAGATATTGTGTCATACATAATGTTGTTTCGCAACTCTGTGCCAAGTAGTAACGGGAGTAACACTACGACGCGTCTGATAAGCGGATGATGGGAATCGAACCCACGCGTCCAGCTTGGGAAGCTGGCGTTCTGCCATTGAACTACACCCGCGACATCCTGGTAATAATACAAGTATATTACAAACTTGTCAAGAGCCGATTTGCATGTATAATTATTCACTGGAAGCATCCCACGCCGAACGCGCCAAAAAAGCGGCAAGGTTGTTTTTCAAGCCCTGCCGCTTTTGACATGCTGTATTACTGCGCTCCCCTACGAAAGCAAAATCATTTTGTGAAAACGCGCGATTAGAGTTTTTATCTATACTTAATCGGCGAAATATCCTTTAGCAAAAACCCAAAAATCTCCGTATAAATACAGTGAAACCCATGAAGCGCCTCCGCCGAAGCTGCCTGCGTAGAATATTTCAGACGAGTATTTATCACAATAAAATCGCTGCACAGAGTCAATAACATAATAGCGGGAAACCTCTCCCACGACTTTTGTGTTGTCAATATTATTTTGAATTTGTTGGTAAATGGCGGGGAGATCAAAATATGGATAGGGTTCGTTATCCGCCTCCGCTTTAAAAAAGAGGAAATTTTGATTCATCGCCGCTTTAACGCGATTTGCCGCTTCTTCTTTCGATCGCGCGGGCAGGGCGGAGTCATATTGATCCACAAACACATTCCCTTGCGCCTGTTGCACTAGCATATTATCGCGCTCTGTATTCCAAGAAACGTTAGCGCCTAAATTTTCGGACACAAAACGCACGGGAAGGTAGGTGTAGTCATTATAAATATTCGGCGCCACATCAATTGTTCGCGATTGGCCGTTAACCCTGACTGTTTTGCTGCCTATTGTCATTTCAATTATTACACCGTCTTTATCAACGGTTACTTTACGCGCTTTTTCATCCCATTCTATATGACCGCCAAGCCCCTCGACGATGGCCCGCACCGGTACGAGCGTGCGGTCATTCACGGTCTTTACATCGGATTGCGCCAAAGCGCCGTTGATAAACAATGGTTTATAATTTCCGTCGTAAGTGAATTGGGGCACGTTTGGATCAGAGCGGAAGGCATCGTCATAGCTTAATAGATACTGGCCGTTTAACAATTCAATGTAATGCCTGGGGTTTGCCGGCGCTATACCGAAGGAAGCTATCTTATCAATACCGCTTGATTTGACGGATACATTCGCGCCGCCGGTGCTCGTAAACGGCGAAAGATCCACCTGTGTGGAGGTGCTTGAGCGCGTGTAGAGTTTTGCGTTGTACGCCACGCTTAACTCACCGCCGCTCAAATAGGAATCAATGGCGATAGCGTACAAAAAAGAAGTCGAGGGACTGTTGTTCCACTCGCTCTGCGCCTTCGGCGTCAAATCCGCTAAAACCGCAAAATTCAGATATCTCGTTTTGCCGTCTGTCCATGCGTCATCAAAGCTCAGCAAGTAGTTTTCCAGTTTATATTGCGAGCCATACTGTCTGTCAATCTCCGTTTGAATTCGCCTGAGCAGGGAGTTTTGAAAGCCTTTATCGTGGACGATTTGCGCGGCTGTTCGTTCCGCCGCGCTCGCGGTAACGCATAGCAACAGAAGCGCCGCTATGGCCGGAAGGAAAAAACGTGGGATTTTACGCATAAACATGTCTCCTGGTATAGATTTGCGATGCCTTTGACAAGGGCGCCACCATATGCCCATAATTATATCTGTAAGGTTATGGTATGTAAAGGATATTGTGTAAATATTTGTTGTTTTGGCAGGCATGAATAAAATAACGACTCATCCATTCCGATTTTCATTTACCTATTCGCCCGCCTTTCATAAATCGCCGTATATGTCAACCTGCCATTTATCCGCTCCGACTTCATCAGTTCAATACTTGTCACGGTTTCGCCGGACGATTCGATTTTCCACGGCGCGGCATCAGTCACAACTTCCCGTCCGAACGTGATATGGGGGTGGTACTTGCGTCCATCCATTTCAAAGCCGCAAAGAGCGAGTTTATACTCGATTTCGTGCTGTAAATCCATAAGCGGCTTATCCTCACGCAAACCCGCCCACCATAGCGTACCCCGTGAAAATGTTCCGAGCCGCTCAATTGATACTTCAAAGGGTTTAAAAGTGACCGTATCAAGAATGGTTTTAACTTTGCCAAGTTCCTTCGGACTGCACTCGCCGATAAACGCAAGCGTTAGGTGCAGGTTGTCGTCATACGAAAAATTACCGCGCTTCGAATGGGAACGCAACTCATCACGCAGGGCGATAAGTCCATTCTTTGTTCGATCGGTGAAATTTATCGCGATGAATAAACGCATTTTGGTTTCCTCTTTCGCTTTATTTTTCCCTGCGGTTACATCAGGATAATGTTTATGGGCTACTAGGGTCTAGTAAATTGACTCTGCCGCTCTTATAATGGAGGACAGTAAGGTTGAACTTTGAAAACTTGATAAGTAGCCAAAACCCAACGACACGATAAAAAAGGCTCTTATTCAGGGCCTTAAAAAAGGAGTTATTGAATGATTTTTGCAGAACTGAACGGTATACACATGAACTTCAAAACCCTCCCAACCCTGTTTTCACCAAACGCGCTGGATGCTGGAACAAGGGCGATGCTTTCCTGCGCGCGGTTTCAACAAGGTGATAAGATTCTCGATTTAGGCTGCGGCTATGGTTTCGTGGGTATCTATGCCGCCAAACTGATTGGTGATGGCTGCGTGACAATGGTTGACATTGATGAAGCGGCTGTCGCTATCGCCAGAGAAAACACCTTGCTAAACGATGTGGCTGGTATTCGAGTTTTTCAAAGCAACGGATTCTATAGCATCGATGACACCGGGTACACGGTCATTCTCTCAAACCCTCCGTACCATACTGATTTCAGCATAGCCAAGCGCTTTATAGAGAAAGGGTTTAACCGTCTTATTATCGGCGGAAAGATGATTATGGTCACAAAGCGGAAGGATTGGTACAAAAACAAGTTCATTTCAATTTTCGGCGGCGTGTTAGTCAAACAGATTGATGGATACTTTGTTTTTACTGCTGAAAAACGCTCGGTAAGCTATGCCAAAAAATAGATGTTTTTGGGCTCCTCCTTTACTTTTTTTAGCTGGTCATTTTCCGCGTCTACGGCCTATAATATCACCTGTAAGGGTGAATTGCAACGAGATTGTGGGCAGCAAGGGCTGGCTGAAGATTGCAAGTTTAATTGTCCTATCCGAAATGCCAATATCTGTAAGCTAAAATCTGTTCAGTAGAGGAGTCAAGGGTAGGAGGAAGATTTTTTTGAGGAGCTCTTCCTCAAAAAAATACTCTCCG
>JAISGK010000066.1 GCA_031263155.1 Clostridiales bacterium | reverse complement strand
GGTTTCCGACAACGAGGGCAACGAGACATCAAATGGGAACCGTGGAATGTCGGGGCTGGGAAACGGGACGTCGAGGACGCCGTCCCCTACGAATGCGGTTATACCGGCGCTCTTAGACTTTTGTGAAAACGGACGTTTAAACGTATAAACATTACCTTGTGGCAAACAATACCATATGGGCATTTTTTTATTGCCTGTTTGTTATCCAAGGGAGATTGCTATGAAAAATAAACTTGTGCTGTTCTTATTGTTATTGTCGGCGGCGAAAATGATTTTCTTCTGTGCCGCGCTGCCCGCATACGCTATTTCGAGAGTCGAGGTAAACAATATTCCCACTGTAGCAGCCAACACCGCCCTTGTGGAGCAACCGAGCGAGGGAACTGAGGCGCGGCGCTACACGGAACAAAATGCCCATGATAATGACTATGCGCCAGACTATTTTACAAAGTGTTCGGAGCTGATCATTCATCTTGCCGGCGACGTGTTGACGGGTCAGCAGTTTTCTCTAAAGCTGCACAACGCCCAGTGGTACTTTCGTCATAACACGAGCAGCTCAAGCGAACCCAATCGCGGGCTTAACATTAAACGCGCGTCGTTGGAATTGCTTGGGATAATGGAAAAGTCTCCCGCGTCAGCAAGCTATATGCCAATGCGCGGCGCGTTGAACGATTGGGCAAGCCTGTCGCCAGCGCCGATAGCCTCTTGGGGTGGGGAGATGCCCGGAGATTTTGTAGACGATACGCGTTTTGCCTCTACGTATGATCAGAAAATGGGATTCTTTGTACCCGGTGTGACAGAACCGCAAGCCATCGCCCACTCTGACGCCAAAGCAAAGCATGGGATATATTTTAGAGCCGGAGTCGAGGCCGAAGTCGCGTACAGCCTGGTCGTATGCAAATATGACCTAAGCGAAGCCGTCGTAACAATACTTGAAAACTGTGCCGCTACAGAAAGCCGCGCAATAATCATTCCATTGGCCATTCGCGCGCGCGGTGAGCAAGATGTAAAAATACAAATAGGACTTGGCGGCGATGGAATTCCCGCAGGCATTTCCCCTCAAACCCTGCTGGCGGCCAATGTGCGTACAGAATTTACTCAGTCCAGGCTAGATGGCGACGTGGCGGAGGCTCATGATTTTTGGGAATTGGCGCCCATTCAGATAAAAGAGGTTTTTGCCGGGGCATTGCGCCCGGGTGAAAAGATTTACCTGACCCTGCCCGAGGGGTACCACTTTGTAAACAATTGGGCGGATCTCGACCCAAGCGATACAAATGATGATTGGAAAATTCAGATGGATCAAAACAGCGGTAACGGATTTTTGCAGGTTTGTCTGGACAGTAACGATAATAAAGCCGGGTGGAAAAAAATCGGTGAAGCGGGTTACGGCGCGCTGGACACAGACTATACCAAATGGATTCAAAACAATATCAAAAACGGCCTGTTAAGAGCGACATCCCTAAGTGGCATCAGGTTTGACAAAGATTTTATCGTATACGTCGGATGGTATGAGCGCCACTCTTATGATAAGCTAAACGCAACAGATAATCTTGAAACCGTACCGCGCGACGACCAGATCATCCTCGTGCTAAGCGATAAATATAATCCGTCGGATCAGTTGGCGACCTCTCTATGGGTGGAAAACCTGATGATATACGCCGATGAGGATCGCCCTCACGAAGATATAGCCCTCTTGGTGTCCGATGGGGAAGATGAGCGGCTGACTCGCGGCGAAGACGATTCACCCATAGTGGCAGGCGGGCACGTGACTCATCAATCACTGCTTGTAGCAAGGCGCGCCCATTGGGATGCGGCGCTTACCGCCGAAAATGTGAATACGCGCCTTGTCTCTGGCAATAGCCATGGGCGACCAAATAGGGCCGACCATGGTCAAGAAGACAAGATTGACCATAGGCAAGCAGTCGGGGTTGAAGCGGAACGTGGCGTGCACGCGGCGCGCGTAACCCTGAAAGAGGTGTCAGAGAGCTCGTGGTGGTCGTCACGCACGGCGCGGCTCGTTTTGCGGCGCGGCGCCGGTGAGTGCGGAGCGCGTTTTCATAAAATAAAAATAATCAGGGCGGACAATGTAAACCCTATTCTAAAAAAAGATATAATGGGAGAACATAAGTCCACTCTATACGGAGATATGGATAGGGCTGTCTACCTAAACGATGGAGAATGGCATGGAAATGTGCGGGTGAAAGATGATGAAATCGTTTTGCGCAATTTTTACGCGGATGGCTACAAGACCGCAGTCGTTGAGATGGACTTGTGGGTTAATGTGGAGAACGGATACGCCGCGCGCAATGGCAAGCAAGGGGCGGAACTTGTTTTGTGGGCGGATTTTGTAGGTTACAAAACGCTTGTGGGCAAAGAATGGCAATGGCCAAAATGCGTGATAGCATATGTATTTGACCCGGAGAAATGAACATCAGGTCTATGGGCGCTCAAAGGCGTCACACAATGCCGCTGTCGGTATCGTTCTCTAAATGGTGGTAGAATTCATCCACCGTTTCTACAGTTGCCGCGCCGCTGGTTATGTCCGCCACAGATCGCGACAGGCTTTCTGTTTCCTCAGCCCAAATAACTAGCGTTAGCCGCACGTTATCCGCATACTCGATCGACTCGACATGATAGTTGCGCTGCGCGATATAATACTGCGCCTTACCCAAAAATACGTAGTCTATCGTGATGAGTACGCGTCCACACCATTTCATACCTATAATGTTTTGAGGTTTGCAGATTAGTTTTGCCGCCGCGCCGTAGGCGCGCGTAAGCCCTCCTGTGCCCAGCAGGGCGCCTCCAAAGTATCGGGTCACTATGATAACCGCGCTAGTGACGCCAGCGCCTCGCATGGCGTACAGCGCGGGCAAACCGGCGGTGCCCTTCGGTTCGCGGTCGTCCGAAAAACGCTCACGCGGGGCGGATGGCATACCCAAGCGCCAGGCATAAATATGATGCGACGCGTCTGGCATTTGTACCCTGCGTTTTTCCAATAGATCCAGGGCGTCACTTTCGCTGTCAGCCCGCGCCCCCATAGCGAGAAACACCGATTTTCTGTCCTCATATCGCGCCTCGCACGGTCGCAGTGTTAAAAAACCTTCTTTCATGCTCAACCATTCTCTCCCTCGGCACGAGTTCGGCACGAGTTCGGCACGAGTTCGAGTCACGCGCTGTGCCATTAGATCTGCCAGAGCGTCTTTATGGCGAACTAAAACCCACCAACCGTCCGGCTGTCTCAGCGTCCACATACGCTTCGATGTACGTACCATTTTCCAAATGTTTCTCATCCAGCACTTCGCCGCCATCGTAAATAAGCCTTATAAATCGACCCTGGCTGTATGGAATAATTACGGCTACATGCTTTCGCAGGTTCTGTAAGGTATTGTCGATCAGATCCAGCAGGGTGTCTATACCCAGTCCTGTCGAGGCCGACACGACGACGCCGTCCTGCCTCGCGGGCGGCGATTCCAACTTATCCGCTTTGTTAAACACGGTTATCACATGCTCATTACGTATACCCAGATCGTGAAGGGTTTTGTTTACAACATCCATTTGTTTAATATAGCCAGTATTGGACACGTCAACCACATGCAGTAGTATGTCGGCAAACTTTAATTCGTCAAGCGTGGCTTTAAAGGCGTCTATCAAATGATGGGGTAGTTTGTTGATAAAGCCGACGGTGTCAGCAAGCAGAAATTTGCTGTTGCCGGCGCCGGACGCGCGTATGGTGGTATCAAGTGTCGCGAACAGCTTATCCTGCGCTGGTAAATGAGAACCGGTTATCATGTTCATCAATGTGGATTTGCCCGCGTTGGTATAACCGACCAGTGACACTACGGGCAATTTGCGTCCTTTACGTATAACCTCGCCTTGGCGCGCGATCTCTTTTAGTTCGTCACCAAGCTGCGCCAACCTTGCGCGTATGTGCCTCTTATCTGTCTCCAGCTTTTTTTCGCCCGGTCCGCGGGTCCCTATGCCGCCGCCCAGGCGAGACATCTCTACCCCGCGCCCTGTAAGATGTAACAAGCGGTACTTAAGCTGCGCCGCCTCTACCTGGGCCTTACCAGAGGCGGTTACCGCGTGGCTTGCAAAAATATCAAGTATGATGCTGGTGCGATCCAGCACTTGGCAGTTTAACGCCTCTTCAATGTTGCGCTGTTGGGTTGCGCTTAATTCGTCGTCAATCGCCAGGCTTACGCTGTCCTGGGTCAGGCTTACGCTGCCTTGGGCCAGGCTTACGCTGTCCCGGACAGAATCTTCTTCGTCGTTTTGCGCGGCCGCGATATTCAATTCGTCCATTAGGCTTCTTATTTCATCCAGCTTTCCCTTGCCGAAATAATGCGTGGGGTGAGAGGATCTTAAATTTTGTACCACAGTAGCCGCCACCTCGCCTCCGGCTGTATCGACAAGCAGCGCCAGTTCGTTTAAACTGTCGCTTTGAGACATGTCGCTTTGTACCGCGCCAAGCACAAATCGTTCGCGACGATCACTTATTGTTTGCATTGTCTTCCCCCTCTTCTGTTATATAAGATATATCTCCCGATTGAAGATCTTCTTGGCTGGCATCGGGCGCGACATCGCTTGCCTTTTGCGAACGATACACCGCCTGTACCATGATCACCAGCGCGGGCCCCAAAATCAATCCCACCGCGCCAAATAACTGTAAACCCACGTACAGCGCAACAAGGGTGAGCAGCGGGTGTATGCCTATTTGACTGCCCAGTATGCGCGGCTCCAGCGTCTGCCGGGTGATGAATATAATAAGGTATATCACAAGGCAGCCTATGCCCATTGTTACATTGCCCGATACGAACGAGTATAACGCCCATGGCCACAAAACCGCGCCGCTGCCAAACAATGGGAGCATATCAAGCAGCGCGATCAAAATGCCGACAAACAGCGCGTACGGATACCCGCAAA
The DNA here is from genome assembly GCA_031263155.1 of Clostridiales bacterium. Lineage (GTDB taxonomy): Bacteria > Bacillota > Clostridia > Lachnospirales > WQUN01 > JAISGK01. Next base: position 30,750 of record JAISGK010000066.1, on the reverse strand, counting down.
TAATAAGCCCTATGATAACTATACACGCCACTATAGACATGAGTATCGCTTGCGCTTTTATATAGCCAAATATGGCAAATATCATGCCTTTTTTGATAGCAACGGCATGATGGGCAATCCAGCTGGGCGTTTTGGATTTAAGAAGCGCGAACATCCGCTCGCGGTCGCGCAAAAAAAAGAAGCACGAGATGAAACACAACAGCATATTCACAAAAAACGCGGGTATGTTGCTTACGACATTTAACGTGCCGCCTGTCGTCCAGCTACCCACACTGGATGTAAGTTTGGGTATAAAATCTCCGTCGGTAAACAATTCCTTTATGCTTTCGGGTATCATTATGAGAAGATCCTGTAGCGCTGTTTGTAATCTCTGCCACAAAGAAGTCAATTCATTTACATAAAAGGGAACACTCTGGACAAACGAGCGTGCCTGCGATATTATTTTGTTGACAACTGTGACACTGACAACCGTTAGCGCGATAATAAGCAACAGCAGACAAAGAAATGACGCGAACCCCTTGTTCATCTTAAATTTATCGCACATCAATTTGCGCAAAGGGAACAAAACAAGTGAAAAAATAAAGCCAAAAACAAAGGGAGAAAACAGATCGAACAGGTGTGTAAAAAATAGATAAACTAATATCAATAATGACAATACAAAAACAATTTTGTCGATTTTATCTTTGTGACGTGCATAAAACTTGTGCACCTTACACCCCGATCTGTGATTTTGAGTTCACTATACTATAAATTCGCCAGAATTGCCAGCGTTGGCAAAAAATCTTTTTAGCCCGGCGAGTATTCCATCGTGTATGACCTCTGACATCTTCATCACAAGATGTAGGCGAGTGTTTTGCAAAATGGAAAAATCCATGCCATCGGCCACGTTTACTATGCCAGTAATAGAAACGCGTCCCACGCTGGGTAAGTCTTTGGATAATCCCGCGCCAGGGGCCAACGCCGACTCTGATATAGTGACATACCCTACGTTTTCGGTTCTGCCCAGGCTGGCGTCTATAGCGGCGATGAATGGGTCATCGAACACGGCTTTTATATAATCCAATGTTTGTTCTATATTTTTGGCGTGTACGGGTTTTTCTAATGTGCCAAACACTGACACGGTGCTGATATGGGCTTGTGTTAACGATACGGTGTTAGTATGTGTCGCTTTGCCGTTTTCCGCGTTAAGCAACTGTTCAGCAAGTGTGCATTTAAGTTTGTAACCGACTATTGGTCCTAAGCTATCGCCCGTTGCCCTGTCTGTGCCTATGCACAAAAAAACCATATGATCAAACGAATATTTTTGAAAACAGTCTGCCAAAATGATACCGACTTTTTGCGCCGCAGGCGCATCGGCGGCGTTGATGTAATGTGTTTCGCTCACAGGTTTCCTCCCGGTTGTATATCACCCAAGCAGGTGATTTGTCACTTGCCTATAGCTTGGTGATTGTTGTTCGTGATTGTTGTTAATGATTGTTGTTAATTGTTAGAACTCTATGCTAATATTTTATCCTATTTTAGAGAATCAAATCTACAAAAAATTCTGTAGTAATTTGGTTGTGGTTTTAATGTAGTTTTATACTGTTTATACACGAATGCCGCACTATATTGTTGACGAATGAGGTATTATTTTTTTGCCATTCAACATGATTTCCTATTTATTTTATATTTATTGTGATATATTTTGCTTGTCTTGCATAGACATGTACCAAGGGCATGCAAAATAAAGCGGAGTATCGTAATCAGGAGGAGTTGTAATGGAGCACAGCGAGCTACCAGCCAATATTAAACAAATCGGTTCTATTGGTGAGGGTCTGCGTATCTATATGGAGGATTATGTTTGCTCGTATCTCCACGCGTATGCGGAAGCTGGCGGATATCAGGAACGGATAGCCATTTTGATAGGGCGGTATATGGTCATCGACAGCCAACCTATTTTATTCATTAACGGAGCTGTACAGGGAAAGTACACCGAAGTGCGTAACGGCCTTACAATTTTTACTGAGCGCTCCATGGAATACGCGCAAACGTGCGTGGAGCAATACTTCCCTGGTCAAAAAATCGTCGGATGGATGCAAAGCCAGCCCAGCTATGGCGTCTACCTCAATAGCGGTTACATTGACGTACATATAGGTCACTTTAAAAAGAAATATCAAGTAATGTTTATAATGGATCCAATAGAAAAGACAAACGCGTTTTATACATACACAAAAAGCGGCATGACCCTGGAAGAGAGCAAAGGCTATTTCATATACTACGACAAGAATGAGGCCATGCACGAATACATGGTGCGAAACAGGATGGATTTTAACGATATGCCGGCTGTTATACATGGCTCTATGTCTGATAAGGATGAAAAATTAGGTGAGTATGATCGGATAGGAGATCGCGAAAGTCACACTGCCAAGAGGGGGGATCGTGAGCATCTGCCCGCTCCGGCTGTGCTGCGCTCGCGCGGCATACCGCGCAAAGAGCAGCCCGATCAAAGACGAATGCTTAATTTATTGGTAGGTCTGTCGGCTGTGCTCTTTATTGTGTCGTTTATAATGGGCGCGGGACTCATTCAAAATCAGGATAGAATAGCGACTCTAGAGCGGCAAACGTCAGTGTTGCTGGCCAGCTATCAAAATCTCGCGCAAAATATAAGCAACAGCGCGCAATCCGTGTTTGCGGGCAGCGAGCAAATCTTGAGCAGCCCGACGCCAAACGGGACGGCAACTGACGGTGCGGGCACACCCACTATTCCGGCTACAGTAATTGAAGAAAACGGCGCGGTCACATTGACGCCTATACCATCAAGCACGCCACGGCCATCATCATATACGGTAAAAGCCGGCGACACGCTTAACTCCATAGCGGTTAAATTTTTCGGTACGACCGACATGGTAGACAGTATTATGCAGTACAACAACATTACCGATCCAAACCTGATCGTTTCGGGTACAGTTATAAAAATACCCGAATAATATGACGAACAAGTGTATCTACTAGAACCGGTATGAGTAAAGGGGAAAATTTACATGTGGGGTCAAAGCTACGAGACTTTCGAGGAGACAGCCGCCACCATAGCGCATGAGATAAAAAACCCACTGCAACTTGCTCTGGCAAACTTGGACATCATAAAGATCAGCGACACAGAGAGCAGGTACGGCAAGAATTGCGCTGTTATTGAGAGGGAATTGTTTAAGATAAATCAACTGGTGCTGGACTTGATACATTTAAGCCGCGCTGATGAGCGCGAAGAAGAATTTGATGTGACGGGAATGTTGCGGGATCTTTTTAGAGAATATCAAAACAACTATGAGAGCATAAAGTTTAAGGGTCCCAGAAGTGGTAGATGCAGCTTTGTAGGAATGCGCAAAAAAATGTTACTGGTGTTTAGCAATCTACTTAACAACGCGGTGGAGGCTGTGCCCGATGGCGGCAGGATACAGGCGGATGTGATTGTAGAGCCATACTTCATTCGTGTGCTTATAAGAGACAACGGCACGGGTTTAGATGAGACAAAACTTGGCGGTTCGATTTTTACAACCAAGGCGAACGGAACAGGCGTGGGCTTGCGCTATTGCCGCAATACCGTCGCACAGCACGGAGGCAAATTTACCATACGAAACCTCGACGAGGGCGGTTGCGTCGCTACGGTAGAATTGCCTCGGCGATGTGGCTAATAGCCTGTAAATATTTTAATGGAAGGAAGATCACGTGGGAATCCATTTTTGGAGAAACCGTAAGTGGGAGTAATTAATTGAACCTCTAAACGTGCATTTTCACAATGCGTTGTAGGGGCGCGCATTGCGCTCGCCTTTTTGGAAGCTTTTTATACCTCGCCGATATCGGGTAACCGGGCGGCGGGTCGAGGCCCGGGCGCGCAATGTGTACACTCTTTCGGTCTATACACACTGTGCGCCCCTACGAGATCATGCCCACTGCTTTGTTTCAACACTAACAATTCGTCCAAGGTTTATTCCTCCGCAGCTGGATAGGGGCTACTTAATCAATTCCTCTCCCTGCCCCACGCGGATTATATGCGCCCCCAAGCTATTTAGCTTGGTATCCAGCTCGCAATACCCACGCTCTATATGGTAAATATCGCTTATCTCTGTACTGCCGCTGGCGCTTAACCCTGCCAGCACAAGCGCCGCGCCCGCGCGCAAATCTGTAGCCTTCACTTGCGCCCCGGTCAGCTCCGGCACCCCCTCTATCACAGCGCTTCGGCTCTCTATTTTTATATCCGCGCCCATGCGCTTAAGCTCGCCTACATGCATAAATCTGTTTTCGTACAGGGTCTCCGTCACAATACTCGCGCCCTCCGCCTTTGTAAGCAAGCACATAAACTGCGCCTGCATATCCGTTGGGAAGCCGGGGTATGGCAATGTTTTAACATCTGTCGCCCTAAGTTTTCGCCCCTCGCCAATAACACGTATGCCGTCGCCGTCTTCATCTACCAGCAGATTTACCTCTTTTAATTTCGCGATAAGAGATTTTAGGTGATCCGCCACAACATTGGTAACGGTAATATCACCTCTGGTAATGCCGGCGGCTATCATAAACGTGCCCGCCTCTATGCGGTCTGGTATTACGGTGTGATCCGTTCCATTCAAGCGCTTAACGCCGGTTACGCGTATTGTGCCTGTTCCCGCGCCACGTATCTGAGCGCCCGCGCTGTTTAAAAAATTGGCCAGGTCTACAATTTCTGGCTCGACGGCGCAGTTTTCTATTACCGTCATTCCCTCCGCCAACGTCGCGGCCATCATTATATTTTCCGTCGCGCCCACGCTGGGAAAGTCCAAATATATCTTCGCGCCCCTCAATTTTTTTGTCTGCGCGCTGACAAATCCGTGCTCCTGCACTATCTCCGCGCCAAGCGCGGTAAAACCTTTCAGATGCAGATCGACCGGGCGCGATCCAATGGCGCAGCCTCCGGGCAGCGGCACATTTACTTTGCCCAACCGCGCCAACAAGGGCCCCATCACCAAAAATGACGCCCTCATTTTGCATACCAATTCATATGGCGCTTCATGCTCCAGTCGCTCCGGCACAGACAGATTTATAACGCCAGCCTTATTATCATACCTAACCTTTACCCCTAACGCTTGCAGCATACTCTCCATGGTTTGCACATCAGATAAACATGGAACATCCCTTATGGTCACCGCGCCGTCGGTCAGTATACTTGCCGCCATCACTGGCAGCACGGCATTTTTTGATCCCGAGACTTTTACAATTCCCTTGAGTGGTTTGTCATTTTGTATAATATATTTCACTTGGGCCCTCCTCATCACGAATATTGATAGTATCGCCATGAAAAGATTGAGTTATAATCTAAAGTGTGCTATCATTGGAGGCAATAGTTGGACTTGTCCATAATTAATTCCACTAACAAGGATGAATACGCGTGAAACCTATATTAGCTATAGTCGGACGCCCCAATGTAGGCAAATCGACTCTGTTTAACAAAATCGCGGGCAAAAGGCTGGCTATAGTAGAGAATACCCCGGGTGTAACCCGTGATCGCCTATATGCCGAGGCGGAATGGCTGCGCTACAAATTTACCATTATTGACACGGGGGGATTAGACCCCGAATCGGACGATGTTTTGATAAAGCGGGTAATGGCGCAGGCGGAGCTTGCGATGGATGTCGCCGATGTCGTTTTGCTCGTTACCGACGGCAAAACAGGGCCGATAGAGGCCGATACAGATGTGGCCAATATGCTGCGAAAAACAAAAAAGCCCGTGTTAGTATGCGCCAACAAAATAGACGACATGATATCCGGTTTGCCCGACGCTTATGAGTTTTACAAATTGGGCCTTGGCGAGCCCATACCTGTTTCCGCCGCCCAAGGGTTGGGCATTGGGGATTTGTTGGACGAAATAGTGAAATTTTTTCCCGATCCAAAAGATGATGAGAGTGACGAGGACGACACCATACGCGTGGCGGTTATCGGCAAGCCCAATGTGGGCAAGTCTACCCTTATCAATAAAATTCTGGGGGAAGAGCGGCTGATAGTGAGCGACGTGCCCGGCACCACCCGTGACGCGGTAGACTCTCAATTCGAAAAGGATGGGCAGCGATACATTTTTATCGACACGGCGGGTTTGCGCAAAAAGGGTAGGGTAAAGGAGAATGTAGAACGTTATTCCGCCGTCAGGTCTATGTCGGCGGTCGCGCGAGCCGATGTATGCTTGATGCTGATAGACGCCAATGACGGCATATCAGAACAAGACAGCAAAATCGCGGGCATGGCCCACGAAAAAGGCAGAGCCTTCGTTGTTGTAGTTAATAAATGGGATTCTATCGAAAAGGACGACAAGACCATCAATAAATATATGCGCGACATAGACAACGAGCTAAGTTTTATGTCTTACGCGCCCAAGCTGTTTATTAGCGCGAAAACGGGATTGCGCATCAACAAGCTGTTTGAGCTTATCGTTATGGCGCACCTTAACCACAATACACGCATTTCTACAGGCGTGCTAAACGAGGTGCTCACAGAGGCGACGGCGGTTACCCAACCCCCGTCGGATAAAGGAAGGCAGCTTAAGATATACTATACTACACAGGTGTCCGTTAAGCCTCCCACGTTCGTCTTGTTTGTCAACGACTCTCGGCTCATGCATTTTTCGTACCAACGCTATATAGAAAATCAATTTAGGGAGGCGTTCGGTTTTGTAGGTACGCCGATACGATTCGTTATTCGCAACAGGAAAAAGCAGGAGGGTCCATGATAAGATTATTGCTAATGGCTGTGGGGTACTTGTTCGGTTGTATTCAATTTGCCTATATTGCGGGTAAGCTTACAAAACATATAGACATACGGGAGCACGGCAGCGGTAATTCTGGCACATCTAACGCGATACGCGTTTTAGGCTTTTCTACAGGCGCTCTTGTTTTTATCGGCGATTTTCTCAAAGCGCTAGCGGCTTGCTTTGTTGGTTTCGCGCTGGCAAAATGGCTTGCTCCAAATAGTTATGATATATTTGAGTTGAGATTGAGTTTGGGTATGTACGCCGGGCTGGGCGCTGTTTTGGGGCATAATTTCCCGGTTTTTTTGAAGTTTAAGGGGGGCAAGGGCATCGCCTCGTCGCTGGGGGTAATGGCGGCTATAGACTTGCGTATCTTCTTAATTGCAGCCGGGGTTCTCGTGATCGTTATCCTGTGCACGCGGTTTATATCGCTTGCGTCTATCATAATTTTGGCGCTGTTTCCCGTGCTTACGTTCGTATTTCGCCACGGGCCTGAAATTGGCGTTATCGCTCTGTTTCTCGCGGGTATGGCGCTCGTGCGGCATAGAGAAAACATAGAGCGATTGATGAGCGGGACGGAATCAAAACTGACATTCAAAAAGCCGGACGCGTCGTGATTTCGCCCGGCAAAAAGCTTATATAATAAAAATAATGGAACGACTTTATTCTACTGTTACCGATTTTGCCAAATTTCTCGGTTTATCCACATCACAGCCACGCAATACCGCTATATAGTACGCAAACAATTGCAGCGGTATTATAGCCAGTATGGGGGCCAGGCACGAATGTGTCCACGGTATCTCAAACACCTCGCGTGCCACGCCCGGCACTCGTGAATCACTCACGCCATCTTTACCCTTCATGGTGAATCCCAACACGTTGGCACCGCGTGATGTGACCTCTACTATATTCGAAATCATTTTTTCCCGCAGGTATTCCTGCGTAGCCATTGCGATAACGACCGAACCATCTTCTATTAGGGCTATTGTGCCGTGCTTAAGCTCACCCCCGGCGTAGCTTTCCGTGTGTATATATGAAATTTCCTTAAGTTTAAGAGCGCCCTCCATCGCGAGCGCGTAATCCAGCCCGCGCCCAAGATAAAACATGTCGTGGTGATTGTAGGTGCGCGAGGCGAATTTTTGCAGGGTATCTTTCATCTCAAGCAGGGTTTGCGCCTTTTCTGGCAATTTTATCATTTCAGATTTTATATATTCCGCTTCTTCGCTTGGAATCGTTCCGCGCGCTTGCGCGAAGTACAGCCCAATAGTAACCAGCGCGACAAGCTGCGTGGTGTATGCCTTTGTTGACGCAACCGCTATCTCCGGCCCCGCCCATGTGTAGATCACGCTGTCACACTCACGGGTTATGGTCGAACCTACCACATTGGCAATCGCCAGCGTAGCCGCTCCCTTTTTCTTTGCCTCACGCAGCGCGACCAGGGTATCCAGCGTCTCGCCCGATTGGCTAATCACTATCATCAGCGTGTTTTTGGGTATTATTGGGTCACGATAGCGAAACTCGCTGGCAATATCCGTTTCAATGGGTATGCCCGTCATTTTCTCTATAACGCTCTTGCCCACCAAGCCCGCGTGGTACGCTGTGCCGCACGCTACAATAAATATCTTCTCTATATTCTTTATATCATTTTCGCTGAGGTTAAGCCCGTCTATAACAACAGGCTCGCCCGCGCCCACGCGCCCCGTCATTGTGTCTTTTATCGCGCTGGGCTGCTCATGAATCTCTTTGAGCATAAAATGTTCAAATCCGCCCTTTTCGGCGGCGGCCACCGACCATGTTACCCTGTTTATCTCTTTTTCAATCGGTTCCCCATCCGATGTGGCAAAGCTTATATTAACCTTCCCGTCTTCGCGGCTCATAATCGCCAGTTCGTTATCGTCCAGATAATATACCTCGCGCGTATAAGGCAACAGAGCGGATACATCCGATGCTATAAAGCCGCCGTTATTCGCCACGCCCACTATGAGAGGGCTGTCCTTGCGCACGGCTACTATTTTATCCGGCTCGTTCATCGCGATAATGCCCAGCGCGTAACCGCCCGTCATGCGGGATACAGCCCTGGTTACAGCTTCTTCCAGGTTCCCGCGATAGTAATAGTCTATAAGATTTGGTATAACCTCTGTATCGGTCTCGGTGTAGAAGTCATAACCCTTATTCTTTAGATACCTACGTATCTCTTGATAATTTTCGATAATACCGTTGTGTACAACGCTTATGCGTCCCGACGCGCTTGTATGCGGGTGCGAATTTTTGTCTGAAGGTTCGCCATGCGTAGCCCAGCGCGTATGCCCAATCCCCACGCTAACAACAGGGCTTGTATCGCCGGAATCGGCGTCCACAATCCCCGAATGTATCATTCCCAATAATTCAAGTCCCGCCAATTTTTGCTCAAGAACGGAGATTCTGCCTTTGCACTTTACAGTTTTAAGCGCGCCATTTTCAATAATGGTAACGCCCGCTGAGTCATACCCGCGGTACTCCAGCCGCTTTAATCCATCAACCAATATCGGAACGGCCGCGCTGCTCCCTATATATCCAACAATGCCACACATATACGAACCCCCTCAATATTTCCCATATGTTCTATATCTTATCAGGTGCACAGGCCCCGCGTTACAATTTTTTGTGACTCTTGCCGCGCCACGCGGCTAAAAATCTTCATGGCCTGGGTCAATTCGTCCAAGCTTGGGTATGTTGGGGCTATGCGTATATTTTTATCAAGCGGATCGTTTCCATATGGGAACGTAGCGCCCGCTTCGGTCATGATGACCCCTTGTCTTTTGCACTCCGCGACGATTTTTACCGCCAGCCCCGGTTTCGCGTTAAAGCTGATGAAATAGCCCCCCTTTGGCCGCGTCCAGTCAGCGATATCTTCCAATCCGCTCAATATATCCAGTGTAGCTTCAAACTTTGGCCGCACTATAGCCGCCATCTTTTGCATGTGATTAAGCACGCCGTCAAGGTTGTTAAAATATCGTGCGTGGCGCAGTTGATTGAGCTTGTCGCAGCCCACCGTCATGATCTTTATATGGTTAAGGTATTTACTACGGTTTGCCTCCGACGCGGCAAGCGCCGCCACTGCGGCCCCCGCGAAGCTAATTTTGGAAAACGAGGTAAACAGCACCGGCATGTCCGGGTTTGTCGCAAGCCTTAATATATCGAACGGCTGCGGCCTGTCTTCCGCGAAATTGTGAACGCAGTAAGCGTTGTCCCAAAACAGCCTGAAATCACGCGCCGCTGGTTGCAGGGCCGCGATGCGCCCGCACACCTCGTCAGAATATACAATCCCCGTCGGGTTGGAGTACACAGGCACGCACCACATGCCTTTTATCTTGGCATCCCGCGAGATAATCTGTTCTACAATGTCCATGTCAGGCCCGTCGTCGTTGAGGGGCACAGGGAGCATCTCTATGCCAAATTTTTGGCAAATGGCAAAATGCCTGTCATACCCCGGCGCGGGGCAAAGAAATTTAACCCGCTCCCCTTGCTTTGCCCATGCTTCATCACCGTCGAACATACACGCGGCGATCATATGATACATCATAGTAAGGCTGGAGTTATCGCCAACAACGACACTTTCCGCCGGTGTATTAAGCATTTGACCAAAAATGCGCTTCATCTCCATAATACCATCCAACCCGCCATAGTTGCGCGCGTCTGTTAAATTCTCGGTCACGCAATCATTCGGGCCCAATATAGTTAACATATCATTGGCAAGCGCAAGCTGTTGCGCCGAAGGTTTGCCTCGTGACATATCCAACATTAAATATCGTCAACTCCTCGCGGAAATTTTAGCTTTTATTCATGTAATGTATCGGATCGCCAACATTAAGTCAATACGTTTATTATAAGGGCTTCAAAATGTTTTAAAAAGCGGGAAAAGATCTTGCATTATTCGCGTTATCAAATTATAATGCGAACAACGAGTATCGCGACGCAGTGTACATAAAATATGCGATAACTGGCAGATAGAAGGAGCGATAACTTTTATGCAGCTAATATTAACCCCGCAGGGTTATACGGTTGACGGCGGCGAACTGTCATATTCGCAATTGTATAACCTCGCTTATGATAACGCCGTACCGGATGAACCTGCTTTGCGGTTTCTTGTCAGCATTGCGAAATCGCTGCTTGACAGCGTTCGGCATGACCCGGACATTGAATTAACCCGCACTGCGCCAAAGTTTGACGCCGTGCGCGACTTTGAACTGCTTCGCGAACTGCCCTATGTGCTTGGTTCGGAGTTCGTCAGCCTAAACTGGATTGAGAGCGTCTATAACCAACTGGTGGGCGTTTTTAATACCGAGCTTGCGGCGTTTGACGGCGCGGCGGCGGACTATCTCAAATCAAAAAATACCGCTCTTACAGTTAGCGGACGGGTATTCTTCCATCTCGTGGAGACGAAAGAGGACGACTTCCCGTTCGCGTTTATGGCTACCTACTCCACAAAACAGGGCGACGTAGTTCAGCATCTGCCGCTAAAACGCGCCTTGGAGGAATTCGATGCGGATCAATCCGCCTTGCTGGGCTTGCTCTCTACGGTCAGCAAAGCCGCCAACGATAGCCCGCTAATCTCAGATTTAGTGGAGAGCGGTGAACTGTTCAGCCCACTGAAATTCCAACCGGAAGACGCGTACACGTTCCTGCGGGAAGTGCCGCTGTATGAGGACTGCGGCATTATCTGCCGCATACCTGACTTTTGGAAACGCAAGGCAAAGTCGCGCTTGTCGCTGTCGCTGGGCTCAAATGAGCCATCTGTTTTGGGTATGCAGTCGCTGGTTGCGTTTTCGCCGTCTGTGTATTTTGGCGACACGGAGCTAACGCGCGAAGAACTTGAAGCCCTGCTTGGCGAGGACAACGGCTTGGCGTTCCTTAAAGGCAAGTGGGTAGAAGTCAACCGGGAGCGCATAAGGCAACTGCTTGAAGCGTTAGATAGAGTCGGCGAGCGCGGCGAACTCACATTTGCCGAGGCTATCAAGCTGCAAGCGGGTATCGCCGATGTGGTAGAAGATATCGCCGATACGGAGGTACAAGTCACAAACGGCGAATGGCTGCGCTCTGTGTTTAGCAAAATGACACAGCCCGGCGAGATAGAGCCAGTTGCCGCCCCTGACGATTTCAGGGCTGCGCTTCGGCATTATCAGCAAACCGGGCTAAACTGGCTAACATTCATGCGTCGGATGGGTTTCGGGTCGCTGTTGGCGGACGATATGGGGCTTGGCAAAACCATCCAGATATTGGCTCTGCTGGATAAACTGCGCGAAGTGGAGCCTGGTACAAAGACGCTGCTTGTCGTTCCCGCGTCCTTGCTCGTAAATTGGCAAAAAGAGGCGGAGAAATTCGCTCCGAACCTGCGGGTACGCGTTATTCATGGTACGAAAATAGACTTCATATTGGATGAGTGCGACTTGTTCGTCACTACATATGGCATGGTGGCGCGGCTTGAAGGTTTATCCGCCGTTGTGTGGGACTTGTTGATTCTGGACGAGGCGCAAGCCATAAAGAGCCCCGGTATCAAGCAAACGAGAGCCGTTAAAAAACTCGATAGCAACGTTCGCATCGCGATGACGGGCACGCCCATTGAAAACCGCCTAGCGGACTTGTGGTCGCTGTTTGACTTCCTTAACCCGGGGTTGCTAGGCACAACGAAGGAGTTTACGAGCTTTACGAAAAAACTGAAAGAGGCCCCCGAAGGCTACTCCAAACTACGCGGCGCGGTCTCGCCGTTTATTCTGCGTAGGCTTAAAACGGACAAGTCGGTTATCTCCGACCTGCCCGACAAGAATGAGATTAAGCAGTTTACAACGCTTACAAAAAAGCAGATCGCGCTGTACAACGCGCTTGTTAAGGACTTGGAACGCGGTTTAATTGAAGAAGAAACAACAGGTATTGAGCGTAAAGGCAGAATACTCGCGGCGATTATGAAGTTTAAGCAGTTATGCAACCACCCGGATCAGTTCAACGGTCAGAACGTGTTTGATCCCAAACACAGCGGAAAGTTTGCGACGCTTGCCGAGATCTGTGAAATAATACGCGACAAGCACGAGAGCGTTCTTGTATTCACCCAATTCCGCGAAATTACCGAGCCGCTCTCACGCTATCTGGAAACGCTGTTCGGTCGCAAAGGGTTAGTTATCCATGGCGGAACGACGCCGAAAAAACGCGGCGCAATCGTTGAGCAATTCAATACGGAATACGTTCCGTTTATGGTGCTGTCGCTGAAAGCAGGCGGTGTAGGGCTGAATCTCACAGCGGCCAACCACGTAATCCACTTCGACCGTTGGTGGAACCCCGCCATTGAGAACCAAGCCACAGACCGCGCTTTCCGCATAGGGCAAACCAAAAACGTAATGGTGCATAAGTTCATCACCACAGGGACGATAGAGGAAAAAATCGACCAAATGATAGAGTCAAAGCAAAAGCTCGCAAGCGATGTTATCTCCGCCTCATCCAGCGAAAACTGGGTGACGGAAATGTCAAACGCCGAATTAATGAACCTATTCCGATTGGAGGCGTGATATGAGCTACGGCTATGGATTTGGATGGGGAGAATACATCCCTGTAGCTAAAAAACGCGCTGACGCGCAGAAGAAACTTGCACAGCTTCGCAAAAAAAATCCAAATATCGCGCCTGTGGTTATTGAGGGCAACAGAATCACCACTACTTGGTGGGGGCGCGCTTGGTGCGACAATTTTGCGCACTACGCGGACTTCCAAAACCGCATACAACGAGGTTCGGCGTACTGCAAAAATGGTTTCGTGCTTGACCTGCAAATTGCCGAGGGCGAGGTATCCGCGCAGGTACAGGGCTCGAGCCTGTATAAGCTAACAATCAACATCAATAAGTTATCAGAAAAGACATGGCGTAAAATCGTAAATGCCAGCGCCAAGCGCGTGGAAAACATCGCCGCGCTGACTGAGGGCAAGTTCCCGCAAGAGCTCTCCGACATCTTTATGCGGCAGGCCGACGGATTGTTCCCCGCTCCGAAAGAGATAAAATTCACGTGCAGCTGCCCTGACCAGTACGGAACGCATATGTGCAAGCACGTTGCCGCCGCGTTGTACGGGATTGGCAACAGGCTTGACTCCGACCCGCTGTTGTTCTTCAAACTGCGCGGGGTTGACCCAAGTGAGCTTATCAAGAAATCAATTGAGGAAAAAATGCAAAACATGCTCGCAAACACAGGCAAGAAGTCCAAACGTGTTATCGCCGATGGCGATGTGGGGCGGATATTTGGGATTAACAACGCCGCTCCACAAACGGAGGCGGCGAAGGCTCCACGGCGGAGGCGGCGGTAAATTGCGCGCCCGACATCGGTTATCGCAAACAAAAAAGGACGTTTTCGTCCTTTTTATACTGTGTTTATACCAGTTCTATTATGACCTCTTCGGCGGCGTCGCCCCTGCGCGGGCCAATTTTAATTATGCGCGTATACCCGCCGGGGCGGTTTGTATAGCGCGGGGCAATTTCATTAAACAGTTTGGCGGCCATGTCTATGGATTTGGACATAGAACGCTTCTTTCTCCCATCCTTAGGCACTTCCGTCACATGGTACAGGTTAGATAAAATCTTGCGACGCGCGTTAAGGCGCGAGGGCATATCCTTTTGTATTTTGCGCTCCACGTTATTATACACTGTCACCCGCTTGCCATTCTCTTCGCGTTTCACACGGTTTCCAGCGCTATCCTTCTGGGGTACAAGAGCGGTGACGGTCTCTTCAGTAAAATTGTCGCGCTCACGCACCGCAAGCGTTATCAAGCGTTCTGCCTGGCGGCGAACCTCTTTGGCGCGCGTCTCTGTGGTTCTTATTTTACCGTGGTACAATAGATTTGTGGTCAAATTACGCAACATCGCCTTGCGCTGGCTCGACGTGCGGCCGAGCTTTCGATAACCGCCCATTTACATTCCCACCTTTTCTAGTCATCACTGGGACTTAGGGCAAGCCCCAAATCGGCCATCTTTTTCAAAACCTCTTCTAAAGATTTACGCCCTAGGTTGCGTACCTTCATCATATCTTCTTCCGTTTTGTTAGCCAAATCTTCCACAGTATTTATACCTGCCCGCTTAAGGCAATTATATGATCGCACAGACAAATCAAGTTCCTCTATGCTCATTTCCAACACTTTGGCTTTGTTACCCTCTTGTTTGTCCGCAGATCCGCCGCCGGCAGCCGCAAGATTGTTAGACAAATCCAAAAAAAGGTTCATATGTTCGGTTAATATCTTGGCGCCCATGCTAACGGAGTCGTCTGGTGTTATCGTCCCATTTGTCCACACTTCAAGCGTTAGCTTGTCAAAATCGGTAATCTGCCCCACCCGAGTATCCTCTACAACGTAATTTACCTTGCGCACGGGTGTGTAAATGGAGTCAACGGGAATAATGCCTATCGCCTGATCGGGCTTTTTATTTTTGTCCGCGCCAACATAGCCTCGCCCGCGCGTAATGGTAAGTTCAATACCCAGCTTCGCGTCGTCGTTATCAAGCGTAGCGATGTGCAAATCGGGGTTCATAATGGTTATGGAAGAATCTACCTTCATGTCTTTCGCCAGCAACTCGCCAGCGCCCGTTGCCTCAAAGCGAGCCGTTTTAGGCTCGTCACTCTCGCTCTCATACCGTATAGCCAAGTCTTTCAAATTCAATATAATCTCCGCTACATCTTCCTTGACACCGGGTATAACGCTAAACTCGTGCAGCACGCCATCAATCTTGATGTTGCTTACCGCCGCGCCTGGCAAACTAGACAACAAAATACGCCTTAAAGAATTACCAATGGTAGTACCGTAACCACGCTGCAACGGCTCTACAACAAAACGACCAAACCTGCCATCGGGCGACTCAATATCTATTCGTGGCTTTTCAAACTCGAACATTCAGAACCTCCTTACGTACAAAAGCAAACCACAGCCAACATCGACCATGATTATTATCAATGGTTATGTCCAACTCTACAAAAGGAATAACCATGATCCATTGCTTATTATTTAGAATACAACTCAACTATTAGCGTTTCTCTCACATTGGTATCTATTTGATCCCTTGTGGGCAGCGACGACACGGCACCGCGCAGGTTGCTCGCGTCGGCGGCAAGCCAGGCGGGCACAACGCGCGAGGCTGTAACCTCGGTAATATCCTTAAAACGCTGCGCGGTTTTAGCTTTATCGCGCACCTCAATCACATCGCCCACTTTGACTTGATAAGATGGAATGTTGACATTTTTACCATTAACGCGTAGCAACCCATGGCGAACGACCTGACGCGCCTCTGTGCGCGAGCGCCCCAGCCCCAGGCGATAAGAGACATTGTCCAACCTGAGTTCCAGCAAGCGAAGCAGGTTTTCGCCCGTAACGCCGGGCACACGATCGGCGTTGGCAAAGTAATTGCGAAACTGAGCCTCAAGCACACCGTATACACGCCTTGCTTTTTGCTTCTCTCTAAGCTGCATACCGTATTCGGAAACCTTGCGGCGTGATGTGCCATGTTGGCCCGGCGAAACCGCGCGCTTGACGTTATTCATGGGGCAGCAAGCTTTAGAGCATTTTTCGCCTTTTAAGAAAAGTTTTTCACCCTCCCTGCGGCAAAGCCGACAGACAGGACCTGTGTATCTGGCCATATTTCCCTCCTTACTATACGCGCCTGCGTTTTGGGGGCCTGCAACCGTTGTGCGGTACGGGCGTCACATCTTTTATCAAGGTGACCTCCAAACCCGCCGCCTGCAACGCTCTTATAGCGGCCTCACGCCCACTGCCCGGCCCTTTTACATACACTTCTACCGAACGCAGCCCAAACTCCTTTGCGGCGTTGGCGGCAGTGTCCGCCGCCATTTGCGCGGCATAGGGCGTAGATTTGCGCGAACCCCTAAAGCCCAGTTGGCCGGAGCTTGCCCAGCTAAGGGCGTTGCCCGCCGTATCTGTAACGGTAACAATGGTGTTGTTAAAACTTGATTGTATATGAGCCTGACCCCTATCGACAAACTTTTTTTCACGGCGCCTGCGGGTGGTAGTTTTTTTAATAGTCCTTTTTGCCATTTATATACCTCATTTCTTCTTATTGGCAACGGTGCGCTTAGGACCCTTGCGTGTGCGGGCGTTTGTTTTGGTACGCTGCCCTCGCACGGGTAAGCCGCGTCTATGGCGAATACCCCTGTAGCATCCGATTTCGACCAGCCGCTTTATGTTAAGGGCCACCTCTCTGCGCAGATCGCCCTCCACTACCTGTTGTTTGTCAATGATGTCGCGTATGCGCGCCACTTCATCATCTGTAAGGTCGCGCACGCGCGTGTTGGGGCTAACATTGGCCGCAGCCAATATCCTGTTAGATCCGGGGCGTCCGATCCCATAAATATACGTTAAGCCTATTTCAACTCGCTTTTCTCTTGGCAGATCAACGCCTGCGATACGAGCCATTGGTTCGCCTCCCTATCCTTGCCTTTGTTTATGTTTCGGGTTTTCGCAAATTACGCGCACCGCGCCTTTGCGCCGTACTATCTTGCATTTTTCACACATTTTTTTAACAGACGGCCTTACTTTCAATGGAACCGCTCCTTTCGGGATTGACCGGCAAGCTCTAAATCAACGTTTTCGATCCCTTTATTTATCGCGCCAAACAATACGGCCTTTGGTCAGGTCGTAGGGCGACATTTCCACTTTTACCTTATCGCCGGGTATTATGCGAATAAAGTTCATACGCAGCTTTCCAGAAATGTGCGCGCGTATCCTGTGCCCGTTTTCAAGCTCCACCATAAATTCGGCGTTGGGCAGCTTTTCGATAATCTTGCCGTTAACCTCTATCACATCGTCTTTAGACAATGACTAAACCTCCCCCTTTCGAAAGCGCAACAACACCTTCCTAATCTCGCCGTCTTCACAATTGGCAATATCATCGACGAACGAGTTCGTGTTCATAATGTGCAGCTTATTCTTCTTCTTGGGATTGGAGAAGGTACGCTTTGCGCCGTCTACCAGCGTCACAAGTCTGTCGCGCTCTTTTATAACAACGTAAGCGCAATCCTTGTCGTGCCCAGTCTTGCTTATTACTATTCTTCCAACCATGTCTTGCGTCATAATGCCTGATGTTATAATGCCTTTCGTCATAGCGATAAAATCTCCGGCGCGCCGTCGGTCACAAGTATGGTGTTTTCATAATGAGCTGAGCGTTTGCCGTCTTTTGTTACAACCGTCCACTTGTCTTTGAGCACCCTAACGTCCGCCTTGCCCAGGTTAACCATCGGCTCGATGGCAAGCGTCATGCCCTTTAGCAGGCGCGGCCCTCGACCCGGCTGCCTCGTGTTGGGTATGCTCGGATCCTCGTGCATGTTTTGCCCCACGCCATGCCCTACAAACTCACGCACGACGCTAAAACCCGCAGCTTCGGCAGTGTCCTGTACGGCGGCACCTATCATATGCAAGTGCCCGCCGTCACGCGCGCAGTCTATACCGTTAAAAAAGCATTGCTTCGTAACCTCTATCAGTTTGAGGTACAGGGGCAGCACGTCGCCTACCGCGAACGTGCGCGCGGCGTCACCGTGATGCCCGTTTTTATACGCTCCTATATCTATACTGACAATATCGCCGTCTTTAACCTGCTTTATACCGGGTATGCCGTGAATGACCTCTTCGTTGATCGATACGCATATCGAGCCGGGAAAGCCGATATCCGCATGGGCCTTGTATCCTTTAAAAGAGGGAGTGGCCCCCTGGCTGATGATATACTCTTCCGCTATGGCGTCCAGCTCTCCCGTCGTAATGCCTGGACGAATATATCTTTCCAGCAACTCATGTGTACGTTTTACGATTTGGTTGCTTTCGCGCATATATTCAATTTGCTGCGGGTTTTTAACAATAATGGCCATGCCGTCCCCCGGTCTTATTTAACATAGATACAAATCAGCTAAGAAAGCCTTTGTAATGCCTCATCAACAATTGCGATTCCAGTTGTTTTACAAACTCCAACGCAACGCCTGTTACGATCAACAGCGTCGTACCGCCAAAGCTTGCCTGCACGCCAGTGAACGCTTGAACCAGTATAGGCGCCAGCGCGATGAGGCAATAAAAGCCCGCCCCTATCCAACTTAAGCGGTCTATAGACTTTGACACGAAATCGCTGGTCGGTCTGCCCGGGCGAATACCCGGGATAAAACCGCCGTTATTTTTCATGTTTTGCGCCATTTCCACAGGATTAACCGCAAACGAGGTGTAGAAAAACGTGAACATGAAAATGAGCACCATGTATATAACCACGCCTATCCAGTTACGTAACGACAAAATACTTACTATGCGCACAAGCACTTCGCTGTTGGGGAAAAACCCCGACAGCTGCTGCGGAAACTGCAATAACGATATGGCGAAAATGATGGACATTACACCAGCTATATTGACCTTAAGAGGAATGAATGACGTATGATTGCCGTACATCTGCCGTCCGCCGCCTTTGCGGCTGTATTGCACCGGTATCCTGCGCTCTCCGTCCTGAATTAGCACGACAAACGCTATTAGCGCGGCAAAAACGATAAGAAGAACGAGCAGCGTTATCCAACCTGCCACCGGATTTTCTACATCAGGGGCCACCATAAGCAATAAAGACTGCGCCCCTATAGGCAAGCCGGATAAAATATTTGCGAAAATGATGAATGACGAGCCATTACCGATGCCCTTTTCGGTCAGCAGCTCACCCATCCACATGATAAGGATTGTGCCCGTAACCAAGGCAAGAACCGCCACCGCGTACACCAAAAAATGGGAGTAATGAAACAGACTTCCATTTTGTGTATAAACATAGCCATAAACAGTCGCGCCGGCTTGAACGAACGATAATCCGACAGAGACGATGCGCGTGATCTGCTGAATCTTTTTACGTCCGTCTTCGCCCTCTTTTTGCATCTGCTCTAGCTTTGGAATGGCTACCGTAAGCAATTGCATAATAATCGACGCCGTAATGTATGGCCCGATACCCATGGCAAATATAGAACCGACACCGCCGCCCGCTATAAGCGTGAAAATGTTGGAAACGGATGTATCGCCATTTACATAGGCGTTTAGTACGGCTAGATCAATACCCGGCAGCGGAATGTGCGAACCCAAACGGTAGATGAAAAGGATGAGCAAAATAAACAGCAGTTTTTTGCGTATATCCTTTATCTTCCACGCGTTGGCCAACATCTTGAACACTATACCACCTCAGCTGTTCCGCCCGCCGCCTCAATCTTTTCCTTTGCGGATGAGCTGAAAAAGTTCACTCGTACCGTCAATTTTCTATCTATTGTACCTTCGCCCAAAATCTTCACACCGTCGCGCGGATTGGACACTAACCCTTTAGATTGAAGCGCCGCGATATCTACTACCGCGCTTTCGTCAAACACATTAAGGTGCCTAAGGTTAATCGCCACTATTCTTTTTCTAAAATTGCGGCGAATCATGCCGCGCTTGGGCAAGCGACGATACAATGTAAGCTGTCCGCCCTCAAAACCCACCTTGCCGCCCGCGCCGCTGCGCGCCTTTTGGCCCTTGTGACCCTTGCCCGCCGTTTTGCCGTTGCCTGATCCGTGACCGCGACCACGACGAAAATCTTTTGTTTTTGCGCCAACAGCCGGTTTTAGTTCTCCCAATTTCATTCCGCGACCTCCTCGACCGTTACCAGGTGTCTCACCAGTTTTATCATGCCGCGTATCGCGCCGTTGTCCTTGTGGATGTTGAATGAATTAAGCTTGTTAAGCCCCAGGGCCTCTATCGTTTTTCTGTGTTTTGGGATCGAGCCTATAGGGGAACGCACCAGGGTTACTTTGATATTTTTCGCCATTGGAATCTCCCCTTTCTCAGCCTAAGATTTCTTCTATAGACTTCCCCCTCAGCCTCGCGACCTGAGTGGGTGTTTTGAGCTGTAGCATACCTTCTACGGCGGCGTTAACGACGTTTCTTTTATTGTGCGAGCCGATGGATTTGGCCACGATGTTACGCAAACCGGCAAGCTCCAATACGGCGCGAACAGACCCGCCCGCGATAACGCCTGTGCCTTCGGGGGCTGGCTTAAGCAACACGCTCGCGCTTCCAAACTGCCCCACTATCTTGTGAAAAATGCTGTCTTCCTTTGTCCGTTCTATAAAAATGAGATGTTTCTTGGCGTCTTCTTTGCCCTTGCGAATGGCTTCGGGAATCTCGGCGGCCTTACCCAAACCGACGCCTACATGACCGTTTTCGTCGCCCACGACAACCAGCGCGGCGAATCTGAATGTGCGCCCGCCTTTAACAACCTTGGTGACGCGATTGATTGTAACGACCCTGTCTTTTAGGTCCAAAGAATTGGGATCAATTTTTTTCACATTACCCTCCTATCCTAAAACACAAGCCCGGCTTCTCTTGCCGCGTCAGCCAACGCTTTTACTTTGCCGTGATAAATATAACCGCCCCTATCGAACACAACGGTTCCAATACCTTTGGCCATAGCCTTTTGGGCCACGATTTTGCCTACTGCCGCTGCGGCTTCCACATTCCATGTTTTACCTGCCGACGTTGCGATATCCTTATCGAGCGTAGAGGCTGCCGCCAGTGTTTTCCCCACGGTGTCGTCAATTATTTGCGCGTATATATGCTTGTTGGAACGAAATACTGCCAGCCTGGGGCGTTCCGGCGCCCCGGAAAGATGATGGCGCAACCGATAATGACGTTTTTGCCTGCTTACACTGCGTGACGGCTTATGGATCATCAATAAGCTCCTTTTCTATACGTTTACAGAGTTAATTCCATGGTTATTTCTTACCTGTCTTACCTTCTTTGCGGCGCACCTTTTCACCCGCGTAGCGAATACCCTTGCCCAGGTATGGCTCCGGCTCGCGTTTGCCACGAATGTTCACGGCGTGCTGGCCAACTTTTTCTTTATCTATGCCTGTGATGGATATCTTTGTTGTGCCTTCTACCGCTGTTAATATGCCTTCGGGGTCGGGCATCTCTACGGGGTGAGAGTAGCCGAGGTTAAGCGTCAGCTTGGCGCCGTTTTTCGCCGCTCTCCATCCTGTGCCTATTATTTCCAGGTTTTTTGTATAGCCTTTTGTCACACCCTCTACCATATTGCTAATGAGCGTGCGGGTCAGGCCATGTAACGACTTGTGACGTTTAAGATCGCTGGGACGTTCAACTATTACGCGTCCGTCTTCCTGTTTTATAGTTAACTCGCTTGATAGCGCCCTGCTCAGCGTACCTTTTGGACCTTTTACGGTGACGTTGTTGCCCTCGTCAATCGTTACCGTGACTCCGGCGGGTATGCCTATTGGGAGCTTGCCTATTCGTGACATATTACCCTCCTTTAGCGTACTACCAAACAAACGCCAGTACTTCCCCGCCAACACCCAATTTTCGCGCCTGGCTATCGGTAATGACGCCTTTGTTGGTCGAAACGATAGCCGTTCCCAAACCGCCCAATACACGCGGCATGTCGTCCACACCCGCGTATACCCTAAGTCCGGGTTTGCTTATGCGCTTTAGGCCCGCAAGCACCTTTTCGTTTTTATCCCTACCATACTTAAGTGTTATGCGAATCGTCTTTTTAACCCCGTCTTCCAAAACCTCGTAACTTTTTATATAGCCCTCGCTGACCAGTATGTTCGCAATGGCCGTTTTCGTGCGTGATGAGGGTATGTCTACCGTGTTATGACGTGCCGAGTTCGCGTTCCTTATCCTCGTAAGCATGTCGGCGATAGGATCTGACATGAAAATTCCTCCTTCCGCTATTACCAGCTTGCCTTGCGGATGCCAGGGATTTGACCCTTATATGCAAGTTCCCTAAAACATATGCGGCATATTCCATACTTGCGCAGTGTGCCGTGAGGCCGTCCGCATATTTTACATCGAGAATACGCGCGAACAGAAAATTTAGGCTTGCGCCGCTGCTTAATTATCATAGATTTTTTCGCCATTTTTGCCTCCTATTGGACCCTCGCGAACGGCATACCATACAAGGTAAGAAGCTCGCGCGCCTCTTCGTCCGTCTTCGCGGTCGTCACAAATACAATTTCCATCCCTCGTATTTTATCGATTTTGTCGAACTGGATCTCGGGAAAAATGAGTTGCTCACGAATCCCCAGCGAATAATTGCCCCTACCGTCAAAAGCGTTGGGTTTTACGCCTCTAAAATCACGCACGCGCGGCAGCCCGATATTTATGAGCCTATCGACAAAACTGTACATACGTTCTCCGCGCAACGTGACTTTACAGCCGATAGGCATACCCGCGCGCAACTTAAACGCGGCGACAGATTTTTTTGCCTTTGTTACAACAGGTTTTTGCCCTGTGACAATGGACAAATCACTCACCGCGGATTCTATTACTTTGGCGTTGTCTTTTGCTTCGCCCAAGCCCATGTTGACAACGACCTTTTCGATTCGCGGCGCTTGAAGCCTGTTTTTATAGCCGAATTTTTTAACCAGGGCGTCTACAAACTGGGTTTCGTAGATTTCTCTTAAACGGTTCATGCTGCCTCCTAATCAATAACCTCGCCAGTAATAACCGCGACACGCTGCTTGGTAAAGCCTTTATCGCCTTCGATTAACCTATATGCTATACGCGTGGGTTTACCGTGATGCATATACATCAAATTGGACACGTGAATGGGAGATTCTTTTGAGACTATACCGCCACGCTGGTTAGTGCGGCTGGGTTTGGCGTGCTTCATAACGATGTTAATACCTTCCACTATTGCGCGGTTTTTGTCCCTGTCTATAAAAAGCACCTTGCCTTGCTTTCCCTTGTCTTTACCGGCTATAATCTTCACATTGTCGCCTTTTTTGAGCCTAACTTTAACCATTACGCGCCTCCTACAACACTTCTGGGGCCAGCGAAAGAATTTTTGTAAACTGCTTCTCTCTCAGTTCTCTTGCCACAGGGCCGAAAATGCGGGTGCCTCTGGGCGTTTTGTCTTCTTTTATAATCACGGCCGCGTTTTCATCGAAGCGGATGTGCGAACCATCCGGCCTATGGGCGCCTTTAACCGTGCGTACAATAACAGCTTTAACCACTTCGCCTTTTTTGACCACGCCACCGGGAGTTGCATTTTTAACCGCACAAACGATAATATCGCCAATGTTGCCATATCTGCGCCGCGAACCGCCCAACACGCGAATACACAACAATTCTTTCGCGCCAGAATTGTCCGCCGCCGACAATCTTGTTTCTTGCTGAATCATGCAAAATACCTCCGAAGTTATTTCGCTTTTTCTACTATACTAACCATTCTCCACCTTTTTTCTTTGCTAAGTGGCTTTGTCTCCATAACGCGCACTCTGTCGCCAATGGCGCATTCGTTTTTTTCGTCATGCGCTTTTAATTTATACGTGCGCTTCATAATTTTTCCATACAGAGGGTGTTTTACATTGTTTTCTACGGCAACGACGATGGTTTTGTCCATCTTGTCGCTTATTACCCTGCCTGTTCTGGTTTTGCGTAAATTTCGCTCCATATAGGTTCCTTTCTAAAGGCGAGACGCTTATCGCGCTCTATCATTCCGCAATGCCCATTTTTTTTTGTGTAATAATGGTTTGAATTCTAGCTATGTTTTTGCGCACGTCGTGTATACGTGAAGTGTTATCTAGCTGGTTGGTGGCATTTTGAAAACGCAGGTTAAAAAGTTCTTTCTTTGCGTTAGTCAACTCATCCACCAACTCATCCAGCGTTTTGCCGCGTATATCTTCAAGATACTTTTTAGTTTTCAATGCTATCACCTTCCGCTTCCTGATCTGCCTTAGAGACAATCTTGCACTTAATAGGCAGCTTGTAAGCCGCGAGACGCAAAGCCTCCTTTGCAAGTGACTCTTCAACTCCGCCCAACTCAAACATAACTCTGCCGGGTTTTACCACAGCCACCCAAAATTCCGGCGAGCCTTTGCCGCTGCCCATTCGGGTTTCGGCGGGCTTTTCGGTAACGGGTTTATCAGGAAATATCTTTATCCAAACCTTACCGCCGCGCTTTATAAAACGCGTCATGGCAACACGGGCGGCTTCTATTTGGTTTGATTTTATCCAGCTGGGTTCAAGTGCGACCAATCCAAAATCTCCGTATGTGATCTTGTTACCGCGCAGCGCGCGTCCTCTCATACGACCGCGAAACTGTTTGCGTCTCTTTACCCTTTTAGGCATAAGCGCCATGTGTCGCTTGCTCCCTTCGTTATTTAAAACTTTGATTTTGCGAAATCATTTTCTTTCTCTTTCTCTTTTGGGCTTTTTAGGAAGCACCTCGCCTTTATAAATCCACGTTTTGACGCCGATCTTGCCAAATGTCGTATCCGCCTCAGCAAAACCGTAATCTATATCGGCGCGCAGGGTTTGCAGCGGGATCGTGCCATCGTGGTACTGCTCGGTACGCGCTATATCCGCCCCACCCAAACGACCGGCCACTGCGGCTTTCATGCCTTTCGCGCCCAGCTTCATAGTGCGCGTCATAGCCTGCCTCATGGCGCGGCGAAAGGTAATACGCTCTTCAAGATCCCGCGCGATCGTTTCCGCAACAAGCTGCGCGTCTAACTCGGGGCGTCGGATCTCTTCTACATTAACCATAACTTTTTGGTCTGTCATGGTTTGAAGCTGCTTGGCCAGATCATCTATTGCCTGTCCATTGCGCCCGATAATGATGCCCGGCTTTGCGGTGTGGATCGTTATTCTAACGCGATCTGTCGTTCTCTGAATTCCAATGCGCGAAATGCCCGCTTGATACAATCTTTTTTTAATGTACTTGCGCAGCAAGTTATCCTCTACCAAATATTTAGAAAAGTCTTTCTCCGCGTACCAAACGGAATCCCATTCTTTTACAATGCCCAGCCTTAACCCGTGCGGATTAACCTTTTGCCCCATGAATAACCTCCTATCGCGAGTTTAGTATAACGGATATGTGGCTTGTTCGTTTGTGTATACGGTAAGCCTGACCCCTCGCCCGGGGTTTTATACGCTTCATGGTCGGACCAGAGTTGGCTCTCACTTCTTCCACGAATAGGGTGCTAGCATCCATATCCAAGTTGTTTTCGGCGTTAGCTACAGCCGATTTTAATACTTTCTCTATAAGGTACGAAGCGTAGCGGGGTGAGTAACGCAAAACAGCAAGCGCGTCGCCTATGCCTTTGCCTTTTATCTGATCCAGCACTATGCGCGCTTTGGTGTCTGAAACGCGCGCAAACATATGGTGGGCTTGCGGTCTAGAGTCTTTGTACTCCTCGTTACGATCCTTTTTTATTTGTGTTCTGTGTCCTTTTGACATGTTCGCTCCTTATCTGGCCTTGGAACGCTTTTCGGCGTCCTTGCCATGGCCGCGGTAAGTTCTTGTTAGCGCAAACTCGCCCAACTTGTGACCCACCATATCTTCGGTGATGTATACCGGAACATGCTTACGTCCATCATGAACGGCGATGGTAAGCCCGATCATCTGCGGGAAAATGGTAGATCTGCGAGACCAGGTTTTGATCACCGCCTTATTGGCCGCATTGTTTTGCTCTTCTACTTTTTTCATTAAATGCCCATCCGCAAACGGGCCTTTTTTAAGAGACCTGCTCATAATCCCTCCTTATTTCTTACCGCGACGGCGTACTATCATTTTATTGGACGCTTTTTTACGTTTACGCGTTTTTAAGCCGAGCGCGGGCTTGCCCCAGGGGGTGCTGGGCGCGGAGCGACCGACGGGCGCTTTGCCTTCACCGCCGCCATGTGGGTGGTCGTTTGGATTCATTACAGAACCGCGCACCGTGGGCCTAATACCCATGTGACGCTTTTTGCCTGCTTTACCCACGTTTATCAACTCGTGATCCAAGTTTCCTACCTGGCCTAGGGTAGCGCGACATTCTATGGGCAACATGCGCATTTCGCCCGATGGCAAACGCACTGTCGCGTATTTTACATCTTTTGCCATAAGCTGGGCGACATTGCCCGCACTGCGCACCAGTTGGCCTCCCGCGCCGGGTTTCATCTCCAAGTTGTGTATCTCGGCGCCAATGGGGATATTTTTTAGGGGCAGCGAATTACCCGCGCGAATCTCGGCGGTATTTCCACTAACAATGGTGTCGCCCACTTTTAGTCCGTTTGGCGCGAGAATATATCTCTTTTCGCCATCGTTGTAAAACAGTAAGGCGATGTTAGACGAGCGGTTAGGATCGTACTCTATGGCTTTTACCTTGGCGGGTATGCCATCCTTGTTACGCTTAAAATCTATGACGCGATATTTCTTTTTTTCACCGCCGCCGATGTGACGAACCGTTATTTTGCCTTGGGCATTACGCCCTGCCGACTTTTTCAGGTGAACTACCAAACTTTTTTCGGGCTTAGACTTTGTAATCTCGGCAAAATCTGAAACAGTCATGTGACGGCGTGAAGGGGTGTACGCAGTATATCGTTTTACGCCCACGGGCCTCTCTCCCTTCTTGATTTAAATCTTAATACAAACTTAATCTAAATTTTAATCCAAACTTGAGCAAACTACATACCCTGGAATATCTCTATTTCTTTGCTGTCATCGGTCAGTTGAACTATTGCCTTCTTGCGCGCGGCGGTTTTTCCCGCCACATATCGGCGGCGTTTTGTTTTGCCTTCCAGATTCATGGTGTTTACCTTGCGCACCTTCGTGCCGTCAAAGAGCTTTTCCACAGCCTCTTTCACCTGGGTTTTGTTGGCGTCGGGGTGAACATAAAAGGCATAACGCTTTCCCGCCATCATGCTCATCGATTTTTCTGTTACAAGCGGTTTGAGCAATATATCATAATATTTAAGATCCGCCATTACGCGTACACCTCCTGCATTTTCTGCACAGCCTCTTTAGTGACAACAAAAGTATCGTACTTGAGGATATCGTATACATTAATGGTGTTAACCGCAGCGGTTTTAATCTTGGGCAAATTGCGCGCGGAGAGCGCGACGTTCCTATCAACGCCATTGATGACTATAAGCGCCTTTTCCAGTTTAAGGTTATCACATACCTGCTTCATATCTTTTGTTTTTATCTGGTTTAGCGCCAATTGATCAAGCACGATAAACCGTTTGTCATTCACTTTTGATGTAAGCGCGGATTTAAGCGCGAGGCGTTTTTCCTTCTTATTAAGGCGAACGGAAAAATCCCTCGGTTTTGGCGCGAATACAACGCCGCCGCCCGTCCATTGCGGTGAGCGCGTAGAACCTTGCCGCGCGCGACCCGTACCTTTTTGCCGCCATGGTTTGCGACCGCCTCCGCGTACCTCGGCGCGGGTTTTGGTGCTTTTGGTACCCTGCCGTTGATTTGCCAAATATTGCACGACGGACATATGCACGACATGCTCGTTTACTTCAACGCCGAATATGCCATCGGGCAATTCCATAGTGCCGACCTCGCCGCCAGCCTGATTAAAAACGGGTACAGTTGCCATTCCTCCGCCTCCTTTCCGACTTTATGATTTAACGGTAGATTTTACAATAACAACAGAATTTTTCGCGCCGGGTACAGGCCCGCGAACGAGCAAGACATTATCTTCGGCTTTAACAACCGTGAGGTTTTGTATGGTAACATTCACATGTCCCATATGGCCGGGCATATGCTTGCCTTTTTTTACGCGGCCAGGCGTTGTACCACTGCCCATAGAGCCAAGGCCCCTATGGTATTTGGAGCCGTGCGTCATAGGCCCTCTGTGCTGACCCCAGCGTTTTATAGCGCCCTGATAGCCTTTGCCTTTGCTCACGCCGCTAATGTCCACCCTATCGCCGGGCGCAAATACTTCCACTTTTATTTCGTCACCCACGTTAAGGCTATCCACGTTATCCAGTTTTAACTCTTTAAGTATTTTTACAGGCGAAACGCCCGCCTTATCGAAGTGCCCTTTGGCGGGGCTGTTGACCGATTTTTTTTTGGCGACGCCGAAGCCCACCTGCACAGCGCTGTAACCATCTTTATCCACGGTCTTTTTTTGTACTATCACGCAAGGGCTGGCCTCTAAAACGGTAACAGGCAACAGTTCTCCTTTATCGCTAAAGATTTGTGTCATACCCAGCTTGCGCGCGATGATTGCCTTTTTTATAACGATTCCTCCTCACACGGGCACGATCGAGCACTATTACGAACATCCTTGAACGGCACCAATCAGGTGATTTTAATCAGGTGATCTTTAGCATGATATCCACGCCGTCTGGCATATCCAAACGCGAGATGGCGTCGGCTGTGCGCTGTGTAGGCATAATGATGTCTATGAGGCGCTTATGCGTTCGCATTTCAAATTGCTCACGACTGTCTTTGTATTTATGGACCGCTCGTAAAATAGTAATAACCTCTTTGCGGGTGGGCAGTGGAATAGGGCCCGATACCTTTGCGCCTGTACGCTTTGCCGTTTCGATAATTTGTGCTACAGATTGATCGATAAGTTTGTGGTCATAGGCTTTTAATGTAATGCGAATCTTGGAGCTTGCCATGATTACCTCCTTTGGGGGATAATATACTGCCTCATGCGAATGGGCAACCGGGTTAATGCTAAAGCAATCTGAGAGATTGCCGCTACACATTGCCGTGTGTGTCATGAGCCTGTGGAAAAAAACGCCTTGTTTATAGCAACCAGAGGATTATACAATAAAATAAGTTCTAGCGCAAGGGATACGAAAAAATTTTTATTGTTGATTTTAGTTGTCTGATGCGGGAGCAGAAAAATTTTTAATGTATCCCTTTTCGCAACTGTCGCGGATTACGAACTCCACGAATTCCCACAAGTCCGGCAACGCTGTTTTGACTGGGTTCATGCGCTGGTATACCTGCTCTGCAAAAACGCCGTGCTTAACCCATGTGTGACCATTGGTTAGGTAATTGCTGAGGAACGGTTGCAGTCTGTCAATGGCGGCGGCGTACTTTGCGTCCCGTGTTTCCATCAAATCGAACTCTTCCCACAAAGATCGATACTCTGCGCCTTGCTCGCTCGGAAGCAAAGCAAACAACCTATCCGCCGCCTCTTTTTCCCGTTTTCCCTTGCTTTCGTAACCCTTCACATCATAGGCGGACGTGTCCCCGGCATAGATTTCGACTAAATCATGAACGAGCGCCATTTTCACAACTCGGTTAATGTCCACTCCATCAAAGCCGGCATACTGGAAAAGAGTAACCGCCATCAGCGCGAAATGCCACGAGTGTTCCGCATCGGTTTCTTCACGAGATTTGTCCGCAAGCATAGTTTGCCGATATACGCTTTTCATCTTGTCAACTTCGGATAAAAATTGCAGTTGTTTTTTTAGTTCGTCAGTCATTCCGAACCCCCAAGTCCAAGTATCTGTACTGAGCGCCATAATGTTTCCAAATATTCGGGATCTCCTGCGGCGCAAATATCACCGTGGCGGTGTTGTCATTTGGGTGAACGCCGATTAAGTCGTAGCTGTTCACGCTGCTGTCCATCAGGAAAGTAATATCAGTGTCCGGTTTGCCAATGACGTTTAGGAATGATACCGAGCCGGGCTGAATGTTCAGTTTTGCGTACAGTTCCTCCGCGTTGCCGAAACTGAACCGGGTTTCGCCAAGCAACTCAGCCGCAAGCCGCAAATCAGCCCGCTTATCAAGCGGCAAGAAGAGCAGGTAGTACCGGCTTTTATCCTTGTTGCGCAAAAACAGGTTCTTGAAGATAACCACACCGATATTGATGCGGTAAACCTCATTATCCGCCGCCGTGAACAGCGGCGGGTGGTCAACCTTACGGTATTCTATTCCCAGGCCGTCAAGCGCAGTGTAGACTTCTTCTTTTTTAGTCATCGCGACTACTTTTGTTATTGTCATGTTGTTCCAATTCCTTCATTGTCTCTCGCTGTATTGTTGTGGTTTCAGCTTACCAGAAAATGGCGTGAATTGGAACATTTTTATTTAGGACAATTTATTTTACAACTTACCAAAAGTGCCGTAAAGCCCCACGCTTTAGCGCTATGCTTGACCCAGTAAGAACTCTTATTGCAAAATAAGCAATCATGAAACTGATCGAAAGGTGAGTATCCTTTCAATTTTCGAAACAAACGGGCTTAACTACCAGCACATATGATTG
>JAISGK010000017.1 GCA_031263155.1 Clostridiales bacterium | reverse complement strand
ACGAAATCATCAGTGACTACTGTCTGGTTGAGCATAGATTCAATGGAAAGACGCAAAAATTCCGGATTTTCCCTGGCGTATACCGACATTAAAACTGAATAACTCACCGCCCACCCCATCAAGCAACTCACTCTATTCTGGCTGGCAAACCTCCACCCTGCCTATAATGCAAATAAGACAATACCTTTCAGCTCCCGACGATGCCATATACAAATAGTCGGGCATTGCTGTACTCCGCGTAAACCAACGTGGTGCCAGTCCCAATCCGCCGCATGTCTTGATAGTTGAGTTATCAAAATGTGTACTTTTTGATAGTAGATATCATTGAAGCTAAAAAGCCACATCGGAGACATGTACAGCGCTCATTAACGTCAAAATTGTGAATTTTCTTCGAAATTCCCCGAAAATATGGTTGAAAATTACTATCCTTTATGGTAGAATCTTCCAAAGAAAAGGGATATCAAAAAGTACACTTTTTGATATCCCTTTAAAATATCTCAGCGGGCAACCTTTCGTTGCCCGCTGTTGGTGTTGGTATATATTGTGACGCATTAACGCATTATTGTCTCTTCCCTTTTCGGCCCGGTAGAAATATATTTAATCGGCACAGACAATCTTTCCTCCAAATAGGCTACATATCGGCGGGCGTTGTCCGGGAGGTGAGCCTCGCTCTGTACTCCGCGTATGTTAGAATTCCAGCCCGGCAGATACTCGAACACAGGCTTGGCGCGATATTGCAAAGCCGTGTTGGGAAAGTCGGTTGTGCGCGTCCCTTCAATTGCCCCTTCAATATCGTATGCCACGCACACGGGTATTTCGTGCAGGTAGCCCAGCACATCAAGGTTGGTAAGCGCAAGGGATGTCGCGCCCTGCGTCTCCACACCATATCGCGTCGCGACAAGGTCAAATGGCCCTACACGACGCGGCCTGCCGGTACTCGCGCCGTACTCGCCCGCGTCGCCGCCGCGCTTGCGCAGTTCATCGCCCTGCTCCCCAAACCATTCCACAACAAAAGGCCCTTCACCTACCGAGCTGGAGTATGCTTTTATCACCGCAATAATCTCTTTAATATCATACGGGGCTATGCCCGTGCCCGCCGCCGCGTAACCCGCCAAAGTTGACGACGATGTAGAATACGGGTATATGCCGTGTTCTACATCACGCAACGTGCCAAGCTGCCCTTCTAGCAAAATTTTCTTGCCCTCTTTAACAGCGTTGCGCAAAAATTTCGCCGTATCCGCCATATAATGTTTTATAGAGTCCCGCACACCCATAAGTTCATCAAAAATGGCTTGCGGCTCTACCGGCTGTGCTCCGTACATGTTGACCAGTAGGGTGTTGACCCTGTCACAATTATCTTTGATTTTAGTGAGCAGATCAGGGTCGTCGAATAGCTGCCACAATTGTATGCCAACGCGCGAGTGCTTGTCGGCAAACAGCGGCGCTATGCCAGATTTGGTCGTACCCTGCTTGCGTTCCTTCAAACGTCCCTCTTCCAAGGTGTCCAGCAGAATATGGTACGGCAGCAGCACCTGCGCCTTGTCTGACACGATGATATTTATGGCGTCCTCGTCGCCTGCCGCCGCTATGGATTTTTTGACAGTCTCCACTTCGTTAAGAAAAAATGGGATGTTTAACGCTACGCCGTTGGCCAGTATGTTTACTACATTTTTGTAAAAAACTCCGCTGGGCAGCAGGTGCAGAGAGTTTTTGCCATATTGATTAATTATGGTGTGTCCCGCGTTGCTGCCCCCCTGAAAGCGAACGACGACATCCGCGCCGCCAGCGAACAGGTCTGTCATTTTACCCTTACCTTCGTCGCCCCAATTAGCTCCAACTATTGCTTTAACCATTTGGCCGCTCCTCTCGTGATCATGCTGTGATCCTGTTGTTATCTTGTAGATTGTCTTGCTTTGCGATTATTGAAATTATTGAGCGTTTGCTACTTTTCTTTAATCGACGCGGCAAGTACGGTCATGTCGTCCGGGATAACGCCCGCACATAGCCTCTTGGCCTCCAGCAGAATGAAGTCCGCTATGTCTTGCGGTTTATCCAGTTTGCACGCAGTCAGCGCGCTGTCTATCCAATCCTCTTTGTCACCGTATTCATCCGCGATATCAAGAAGCCCGTCCGTTACCATAAGCAAAATATCGTCGTCTTTGAGATCGCGCCGGCTCAATTCCATATCCACATCTTTAAGCATCCCTATGGGCAGCGAAGTGGAACGTATAACAAACACCTTACCATCGCGCAGCAAAAAAGATGACGCCGCGCCTATCTTTACAAACTCCGCGTTGCCTGTGTATAGGTCTACCGTACAGATATCGAGTGTAGCGAAGCTCTCTGAACTGTTGCGCAGCACCAGCGCCGAATTGATGATCTTGATCGCAAGACTTTTTTCGAACCCAGCCTCCAGGAAATTCTCCAGCAGGTCAACAGCTGCGGCGCTTTCCTCATTGGCGCGCCGACCTGTCCCCATACCGTCGGACAAGGCCATCAGCACCTCGCCGCTGTTAAGTTCCTTGTACGAGTAACTGTCGCCGTTCTCCTGCTTTTTGCCCTTGGCCTGTCTCGCCACCCCGCATGAAACGTCAAACTTCTTGCGCTCTATAAATCTTGTGACATATAGCATAGACTTTTCCAAATCTTCCGCTTGCATGGGGCGTTTTAATACGGCGGATAAAATTTTTACGACCGACGCGTCCCAGCGTTCCTTGTCTATAAAGAATTTATGGCGTATTTGCACTTCGTAACGCCCAGACTTATTTTCCATCACCACAACGCGGTGCGCCTCGATGTTGCTGTTGCTAAGCGAAATAAGGATTTTTTCTTCCAGCTCTTCATGAAAGCGCAAGCTCTTGTTCATATCCTCCGCGAGGTGTTTAATCACGCCCGATACGCCAATAAGCTGCTGGCTTACAAGATCGCGGCCCTCCGCCAGGGTGTTTTTCCAGCCCGCGTCCGTCTTATAGGCTGCGAACAGCTTGTTTGCGCCTTCAAGAAACTTGCGTGGGGTTACGCACCATTGTACGTGTTCAATATCCGCCTTACCCACACGCTCAAACACGCCCAGCAGATTGACGACGTTTTGCGAGGTAACGGGATAACGCGCTTCCCAACAATCGGCGCGGTTAGAGCAGTCTTTGCATACGCTTACCGCGATATCATCCAACAGGTAGGCGATGTCTTGCCGGTTTATGCCCTTGTGGCGCTCCGCCATGCCGCCGAAAATACGCCCCAGCCTACCAAAACTGTCTGAAAACGTATTAAGCCGTTCTACCGTGGTATCCTTTATCTTGTTGGCATATTCCTGCGCGTTGTCCATGATGGGATTAATATGCGCGGTGACAAAGAAATTAAACTTCCACGGGGTGACAATAAACAATATAGCGGCAAACCCAAGTGAGCAAGCGACCTCCACACTAATCAAAGACGGGGCGAGATAGTAAAACGCTCCGCCGCCCAGTATTGTGAACGCGGCTATAATGGTCAGCTTGCCCTGCTGTTTAAACAGGCCTGCTCCAAGGCCCGCCACAGCAAGCACTACAGCCATAGGCGGCCCCCAAAATCGCACGACGCATAGCAAAAGTCCCGTTAACATACCCGCCGCGCAAGCGACGGCGGCATCGCCAATCCATACGGCCATAAGCACAAAATAAAAGCAAAGCAGATAGCGCAACGAAATGACACCCAGGTGTATATCCGCCGCCCCGGCAATTATCGCGCCGAACAACACAGCAAGGCTTATCACCTCTTCGTTGGTTAGTGTCGATCTGCGTTTTGCGCTCGTTATAACCAAAGCGGATTTTTTAAGAATAAATACCAGGAAGAAGACTAATGCCGATTCCATGATGGTAATGAAAATGACCGACGCGCTAAAGTTAGATATGTACGCCGTAGTAACACCGCCCGCGAGCACGGCAAGCGTGCCAACAGCGCTTTGCGCCAGCCCGGTAAAATACAGTTTATTTTTTCGCACTATAAAATAATGTATAAAAATGTTTATAATACACATAGCGCCAAAACATATTATATAGCGCACAAGGTGCGCGCCGGTTAGTTTGGTGGCAACGCCCAGCGCAAGAAAGACGGCGGAAAGATAAAACGCAAAACCTCCATTAGTTGTCCCCAGCAGCGCCGCCAAATATGCCACCGCGATGGGATTTATCATGTCAAACAATACCGCGCGGCCGATAAAAAATCCTAGCAAGCCAACGGCAAATCGCGCAAGGTATCCCCTTGTGAAAAAAAAGCGCCCTCTTACGCGGGACGCTGCTTTTGTATATTGCATCCTGCCCCCACCTTATTGAACAATTAGCTTTTGCAATGGTATGTTCAACATTATAGAAAAATTATAGAATAATATTTTGTAAAAATAAAGGGGATGACAATATTTTTTTATGTCTGTTTTGAGCTTTTTATCGCTCGCGGTGATTTGACAGTGATGATATATTTAATTAAAATTTTCTTGTAAATATTATGGAAATGGAGGCGCGGGTGTGATAATCGCGGTGGTGGGGTTGGGTCTTATCGGGGGGTCGTTGTGCAAGGCCGTCAAAGCGTACACAGATCACTTTACGCTTGGTCTCGACACAGATGAGGAAACAGTGCGACGCGCCCTAGCGGATGGCGCTATTGACAGCATAATAGGGGTTAACGGGCTTATTGACGCGGATTTGACTATAGTGAGCCTATACCCGGAGCAGACGGTGGGCTTCATTCTGCAAAACGCCGCCCATTTTCGCCCCGGTTCGCTTGTCATAGACGTATGCGGGGTAAAAGCGCCGGTGGTCGCGGCGGTATCGCCAGCGCTAAGGGAACGCGGCGTACACTTTATAGGGGCGCATCCAATGGCAGGGCGCGAGTTTTCCGGCTACGGGTTTTCGCAGGCGGAATTGTTTCAAAGCGCCAGCTTTATTATGACGCCCGCGCTCGACGCGGATCCGGCCAGCGTGTCACAGCTTGAGTCGTTCGCGCTGTCGTTGGGCTTTGGGCGTGTCATAAAAACAGACCCCGCCATACACGACGCGAACATAGCGTTTACATCGCAACTTGCGCATATCGTATCCAACGCCTATGTAAAAAGTCCCACCCTTGCCAGTGGTTTCGGATTTACCGCCGGCAGTTTCCTTGATCTGACACGTGTGGCAAAATTAAACGAAGACATGTGGTCGTCCCTTTTTATGCTCAACCGCGAGGCCCTGATGTACGAACTGCAAACCATTATTGCGCACCTCAATGAATATCTGGACGCGCTGCGGCATGGCAAGAGTGAATCCCTGCGTTCGCTGCTGAAAGACGGTCGCGTTCTTAAAGAGAGCAGCTTAAACATTTAACATG
Organism: Clostridiales bacterium; assembly: GCA_031263155.1. Lineage (GTDB taxonomy): Bacteria > Bacillota > Clostridia > Lachnospirales > WQUN01 > JAISGK01. The sequence goes on along the minus strand of JAISGK010000017.1, from coordinate 5,233 downwards.
CCCCCAACCGAAACCACAAGATTTGGCAAACCTATGGCAATGATAACATTCATATTAACTCATTTTATCTATTGCATAGCCGCGCAAAATATCGTAAAATTTCACGGTGGAGGTGATTTTTTCTGATCACATTTAAGAATTTTATAAAACTCATCAAGGGCAACAGGCTGTTTTATCTGTGCGCCATACTCGCCGCAGGCTGCGCCACCTTTTTAGGGATGACGCCATCGCTGATAATTCGCTTTACCGTTGACTCGGTGCTAGATAACCAACCTGTTCAAGCGCCGGGTTTTGTCATCCGATTTATAGAGAGTATGGGAGGCACTACCGTCCTGTCGCGCAACATCTGGATCTGTTCGATCACTGTCGTAACCGCGCAGGCGTTAAATGGCGTCTTTGCTTTCATACGCGGTAAATGCACCGCTACCGGGTCAGCGAACATCGCGCGCCATCTTAAAGATACGCTGTACGATCACCTCCAGCATATGCCTTACAACTATCATGTTAAAGCCCAAACCGGCGACCTTATCCAGCGATGTACATCTGACGTGGAGACTGTGCGCAGGTTTCTTGACGGGCAAATGGTAGAGATGTTTCGCACAATATTTATCGTTACCTTTTCCATGATCATAATGTCCAATATTAACGGTTTTTTGACGCTGATGTCGTTGCTGCTTATCCCGTTTATTTTTTTGTTCTCATTTTTTTATTTCAAAAAGATAAGGGCCGCTTTTACGCTGGTGGACGAAAAAGAGGGCGAGCTGCAAGCCGCGCTGCAAGAGAACCTCTCAGGGGTGCGGGTAGTGCGCGCGTTTGGGCGCGAACGTTATGAAGTGGATAAGTTCGAAAACAAAAGCAGCCAGTTTCGCGATCTCAATCTCAAACTCATCGGTCACATGGCCAAGTTTTGGGGGTTATCAGATGGGCTATGTTTTGTCCAAGTGGGAATCGTGCTCATGCTTGGCATATATCTTGTGACGAAGGGGGAGCTTAGCCTCGGCTCGCTTATTGTGTTTTATACATACGTGAGCATGTTCGTGTTCCCATTGCGCCAATTGGCGCGCGTGCTGTCGGACATGGGGCGCATGGGCGTCTCTATGGGCCGTATCTATGAAATAATCAATACCCCGGCGGAAACAGATACCCCCGGCGCGCAAGCCTATCCCCTTGCCGGCGATATCGTATTTAACAATGTCAGCTTTGGCTATGATAAAGACAAACCCGTGCTCAACAAACTCTCTTTTACCATCAAACAAGGCGAAACAATCGCCATACTCGGCGGTACCGGATCGGGTAAGTCTACCATTATGCACCTGCTGCTTCGTCTGTATGATTACACCGACGGATCCATTACCATCAATGGTCACGAGCTTAGGGATGTGGAAAAAAACCACTTGCGCAGCCACGTGGGCATGGTTTTGCAAGAGCCGTTTCTGTACTCCAAAACTATAGAAGAGAATCTGCTCATGGCGCGTCACGACGCCACGCATGATGATATTGTGACCGCCACACGAACGGCTGCCGTTCATGAGGTTATAGAAGAGTTCGAAAGCAGATACGATACGCTGGTTGGCGAAAAGGGCGTCACGCTTTCGGGAGGGCAGAAGCAGCGCGTGGCCATTGCCCGCACACTGCTAAGAGACAGCGACGTACTGATTTTTGACGACTCGCTTTCAGCTGTCGATACCGAGACGGACGCGAAGATACGTTTCGCCCTCAAGCAACGGCGCAAGGGCGTCACCACGTTCATCATCTCTCAACGCATTACGACTCTTATGCAGGCGGACAGAATCTTTGTTATCGAAAACGGTTCGTTGGCAGACAGCGGCACGCACGACGAGCTTTTATCCCGCGAGGGACTATATAAGCGGGTATGGAATATTCAAAACATGTTGGAAGACGAGTTTGAAAGCGAGGTGACAGCTTGAGCGGTTACGAGGAACAGGAGTATACAAAGAATATCGACGTGCGCATGTGGATAAAAATAATCAAAATGATGTCACGCTACAGGCGTGAGATGATTTTGCTGACTATTAGCATGATACTTCTGTCACTGACAGACACGATGTATCCACGCATGAACAAGTACGCCATAGATACCTTTATCGCCGAGGGTGATTTTAACGGGTTTCCTGTTTTTGTCGCCATTTATATGCTGTTGATCGCAAGCTCCACATTCTTTATTTACTACTTCATACGTTTATCCGGCAAGCTGGAGAGTTTCGTCGTGTATCTCATGCGCCAAATAGGGTTTAACCGGCTTCAGGAGCTGTCATTTTCTTATTATGACAAAACGCCCGTAGGCTGGATAATGGCGCGCATGACCTCAGACGCGCAGCGCATAGGCGATATTATCTCGTGGGGTTTGCAAGACCTGATATATGGCTTCGCCTTTATGATATTTATTTTAATAAATATGTTTACCATTAATGTGAAATTGTCGCTTATTATAGTCGCCGTGTTCCCTGTACTTGTGGTGGTCAGCTTTTATTTTCAAAAGATCATCCTCAAGAATCACCGCGCCGTGCGCAAGTTTAACAGTAAAATAACCGGCGCGTACAACGAGGGCATTAACGGAGCGCGCACAACAAAGGCCCTTACGCGTGAAGAACTCAATTTTGGCGAGTTTAAAGAATTGTCGGGCGGTATGCGCAAGGCGAGCATACGCGCCGCCGTTATCTCCTCTATCTACACGCCCATAGTCATCGCGCTGGGGTCTGTCAGCGTGGGTTTGATATTATGGTTTGGCGGTGTAGAGTATCAAAACGCTCTTATCAGTTTTGGCACCTTCTCTGTGTTTATCGCCTACGCCATTCAAATATATGAACCCGTACAGCAGATCGCCGGCGTGTTTTCAGAGTTTCAGTCCGCGCAGGCCGCTGCGGAACGCACGATACAACTGATAGAAACCGAGCCGGATATTGTGGATAAAGAAGAGATCATCGCTGTTTATGGCGATAGCGTTAACCCTAAGCCAGAGAATTGGCCCCCCATTAACGGCGAGATAGAATTTAAACATGTGGATTTCAACTATAAAACAGGCGAAAAGGTGCTGGAAGATTTTAACCTGCATGTAAAAGCGGGTGAGCGCATAGCGCTTGTGGGCGAGACTGGCGCGGGCAAATCTACCATAGTAAACCTCATCTGCCGATTTTATGAACCCACCGGCGGACAAATTTTAATAGACGGCGTGGACTATCGTGAGCGCTCTCAGATATGGCTGCGAAGCAACCTGGGCTATGTGCTGCAAACACCACACTTGTTTAGCGGTACTGTAGCCGAAAACATTCGCTACGCCAAAATGGACGCGACCGACGAGGAAGTGCGCGAAGCGGCCAAAACAGTGCGCGCCTATGATTTTATCATGAACCTTGGCAACGGTTTTGATACCGAGGTGGGCGAGGGGGGCAACAGGCTATCGACCGGCCAAAGGCAATTGGTATCATTCGCGCGGGCGATTATCGCCAACCCCCGCATATTCGTTTTGGACGAAGCGACCTCATCGGTCGATACCGAAACAGAACGGATGATACAACAGGCGGTCGATATTGTACTTAGCGGTCGCACAAGCTTTATTGTGGCGCACAGGTTGTCAACCATTCGCTCGTGTGATAGAATACTGCTGATACATGATGGAAAAATAATGGAGGCGGGCAATCACAAGCAGCTGATTAAACTGCGCGGCGCATACTACAACCTCTATACCAACCAGTTTATGCAAGAAGCGGAAAACAGAATATTAAACGAGCGCTTTTGATTAAACGTTTTTAATTCTTAGGAGGATTTATCAAAATGACAGAACAAGAGATTAAGAAAATGGCGCGGCTAGCCGTTCAAATTGGCGGCAACGTGAAGGCGGGCGATACAGTCGTAGTCGGGTCTGACATAGAAGCCGCTCCCTTGGCGCGCGCCATAGCCGAGTCCGCGTACGACGCCGGCGCGGCCGACGTTAACATTCACTGGTCTGATATTATAGCTTCCCGAACGCACTTCCTCCGCGCGGCGGATGAAACATTTGACGAAATACCTGATTGGATAGTTGAACGCTTTAAATATTTGGATGATAAAAATTCTGTGTACATCCACGTATCCTCTACAGATCCGGACGCTTTTGCCCCGCCTGTAAATCCCGATCGCATTAAGCGCCAGCAAATAGCCGGTGGGGAGAAGCTACGCGCTCACCGCGACAACACCATGTCTAACAAGGTGCGCTGGACTATCGTAGGCTATCCCAGTGAAAAATGGGCGGCGAAGGTATTCCCAGGCGTGCCGACAAGCGAGGCTATCGAAAAACTTTGGCAGGCAATTTTAAAAGTATCGCGCGCCGACGACGGCGACCCTGTCGAGAATTGGAAGCGTCACAACGCCAATTTTACAACGCGCGTAAAATATCTCAACAGCAAAAACTTCAAGTCGCTGCGCTTTACCAACAGCCTCGGCACAGATTTAACGGTGGGCTTGGTGGAGAATCACCAATGGGCTGGCGGACGCGAAAACGACACCGGCGGCAGAATTTTTAATCCCAACATCCCAACAGAAGAGATATTTACCATGCCTGATAGATTTAATGTAAACGGGCGCGTGGTGGCGTCTATGCCCCTGTCGCGCAATGGCAACTTGATTGAGGGGTTTGAGTTTACATTTAAAGACGGCGTGGTGGAGTCCTACAGGGCTGATAAAAACGAAGCCGTGCTGGCCAATATATTAGATACCGACGAGGGCGCGAAGCGTTTGGGTGAGGTCGCGCTTGTACCCGCCGATTCGCCCATCACAACAGAGGGCATATTGTTTCTCAACACACTGTTTGACGAGAACGCAAGTTGCCATCTAGCGTTGGGCCGCGCTTATCCGCACAATATGAAAGGCTGGGAAGGCAAAAGCGAAGAGGAGCTTACCACGCTGGGCATGAATTTTTCTATTCAGCATGTAGACTTTATGTTTGGCACACCAGACATGAAGATTGTTGGCACGGATCACAGCGGGGCGCAAAGCTTGATATTTGAAAACGGATTGTTTGCGTTTTAATAATAATCTCTGGTGTGTTTTCACAAAAGGATTTTGCTCTCGTAGGGGCGCGCACTGTGTACAGACCGCCCAGATAGTTAACAGATCGTTCGGGGAGATAGTTTACAGTTTTGTTATAATATGGCATAGCAATCGGACAGGAGGAATTGCTATGCCGCTGGAGACATTATCCGCTTTCACTTTTAAGCAGCGGGAAGGACGAAATTAT
>JAISGK010000016.1 GCA_031263155.1 Clostridiales bacterium | reverse complement strand
ATATTTATAAGGCTTTTAACTTCAATATTTTGCTGCGGTGAAAGGTTTGTAGATTCTATTATCATTCAATTGGTCCCTTTAAAATGATTATACTTTTCCATAAAGTCTATGTTTATTACATTATACACAAAAATTATTTTAAGTCAAATGTTTTTTAAAGTTTTTTGGGTTTATTGCGCATAACGTTCCGGCTGTTTACGACGTTTTTTTGCGCCCGATAAGGAAAAATGCGAATCGTTTTTACGGGCGCAAAAAAATGTGGCGGAGAAAAACCGCACAAAGGGCGCAGCCCGACTGCGGTTTTTCGTAGCCCGAGCCGCCTACTGGCGGCGAAGCGTAAACAGTCCTGTTATGCGAAGTGGCGTTTTGCCATCCTTCCAACAAACTTGCCACGTTTCAATTATTTTTATTAATTAATATTTTCCCCTTCTTCTTTATTCAAAATCTTCCAATATTGTCCAACTCATCCTTAATTTATTGTTCCCTTTCCCGGATATTCCCACTATTATCCTTTCTTCTGGATCGGGTGTATCTATATAATGCTTCATCATTTCCATATATGTTTTTGTATATTCCCTATTCAGTAGATCTTTTTCTGAAATCCAATGTAATGTTCCTTCTTCCGTATCCACAGATTCTTTTTTATCCGTTTCTCCAAAATATATATAATTTTGTCTTATTGTTTCTTTATAACGGCGAATTATTACATATCTTAATTTTAAATTGAATATATGATCTTCCGTTATTCCTGTTTCTTCTTTTATTTCGCGCAGGCAGGTTTTTATTGGATCATTTAATTCGTATGTTTCCATGTGTCCGCCTATGCAGCTCCATACATTTGGGGCTATTTCCCTTTTCGATGAACGTTTCATTAATAAATAACAACCATTGTTTTTTAAGAATGCACCGGATCCGTTTTGCAATATTATTGTATCGTCCATATTTCCTTCCTATGTAAATTTTATACAAAATCTATAACAAATTCCATTGTACCATATTTGTTAAATTTTGCAACTATTTTTTATACACGATTAGCCATTTCGCATAACTCACAAATAGACGCAATAGTCTATCCCGTGTCGTCAAACCAGAAAAGCCCCGCAGCATCGGTGTTTATCACGCCTTTTCTATTCAAAATGCGCAGCTCCGTTTCTGTGTTTTCTATTGAAAATGCGCAACGGTTTCTATTGGCTTCACGCAGTTACAATTTGTCGAGCGGGCTTTTTACGTTTCTTGTTGGTGTTGGATAGCCGTATGCCACGAAGCGGACGGAAAAACGGCGCGGTCACGCGGCGGCTTCTCCGTCCGGACGTATCGGCGAAAGCCCCCGGCAGGGCCCTGCGGGAGCGCCCACGGCGGTTATGGCGTAGCCTAACCGTCAGAGGGGGATCACACGCTTTGAAAAAGCGGGTGAAGCGTTCCCCGTTCCTGCCCCGTTTCCACGGAAGCAGTATAGCACAATATCATGAATATTGCCCCAAAAATACTCAAGCCCATCTGCGGTTATTTATTATAAATTGGCCTATGTTTTGACAAATACAATGGGTTAGGCCAACGAAATAAAAAAGGGGCGCTCAATGCGTCCCTGCGAACGGATGTCGGCCATCCGATATTTATGTTTGCTTGCGTTTCTTAATAACCTTTAGCCTGGTAAATTCGTCGCGGTCGCGTTCTTCCAATGTCTCCGTAATGGATTTAACGAGGTTTTCATACTTGGGAATGGTAACATTTTTAAGCGCGTTGGCTCGCTTTTGAGTCTTCTTTATGTTTATGGCCAGCCGATAAGCGGAGTTTTCTATAGACGCCAGGGTGATTATCAGGTCTTTCACCTCGTTAAACATCCTGTACGCCTCGTCTAAACTGGAGGTTGTGTTGGAGAAGCCGAAGCTCGGCGTGCCCTTTGTGCTATTGTCATACTCCGCCTGTGGGATCTCAACACCCATAATGCCACGTGTTTTTATGGTTATGGTAGTCTCGTGCGGTACACCGAAGCTGTAGCGTTCCACATTGGCTATGCCCATTTCTATATTGGCCCGCTGCAACGCCGCGTACGCCTGCTTGAATATGCGGTCTATGCTTTCCTGCAGGTCCTTGGCCTGCATGTTGAGGTTCATGATCTCCTGTATCAACACGTTGCGCTTTTTATCCATCAGCTCATAGCCTTGGCGAGAAAGGCTCAATGTGCTTTTTGCCGATACCAAGTTGCCCTTGGTGGGGAAGGCCGATTGATCCATATCACAAATCCGCCTCCGTTTTAGCGGTGTAACGCTCGTTTAGCAATTCAGTACCAAGTCGATCCAGCTCCGCGCGAGGCAGCAGGCCCAACATATCCCAGCCCAAATTAAGGGTATCCAACATGCTGCGGTTGTCTCCGCGTGACTGGTTAATAAATTTGCTTTCCAATTGCGCTCCAAAAGCGAGATATTTTTTATCCATCTCCGACAGCTCATCTTCCCCTATAACCGATGCCAGCGCGCGCGCGTCATTAGCACGGGCATAGCTGGAAAAAATCTGGTTCGCGAGGTCGGGGTGGTCGCTGCGGGTATAACCCTCGCCTATACCGTCTTTCATTAGCCGTGACAGCGAAGGCAAAATATTTACGGGGGGATACACGCCTTTGCGGTGCATTGCCCTGTCAAGAACTATTTGGCCTTCGGTGATATACCCTGTGAGGTCTGGCACGGGATGGGTTATGTCATCATTAGGCATGGTAAGTATCGGTATTTGCGTCACAGACCCCTTAAGGCCTCGAATAATACCCGCTCGCTCAAACAGCGAGGCAAGCTCACTGTATAGATAGCCTGGATAGCCCTTGCGGCTGGGTATCTCGCCGCGCGCTGACGAGATTTCGCGCAGCGCTTCGGCATACGATGTCATGTCGGTCAGTATCACCAGTATGTGCATACCTTTTTCATAAGCCAGATACTCCGCCGCCGTGAGAGCGGCGCGCGGGGTGATAATGCGCTCTGTCACAGGGTCGTTGGCAAGGTTAAGAAACATGACCACTCTGCCAATAGCGCCGCTTTCTTCAAATGCGCGCTGAAAAAAATCCGCCACATCATATTTAACGCCCATGGCGGCAAATACAATGGCAAAATCTTCCTCACCAATTTTGGCGTTTTTGGATATCTCCGCCTGGCGGACGATCTGCGCGGCCAATTGATCGTGAGGCAGCCCATTGCCAGAAAATATCGGCAGCTTTTGCCCCCGTATAAGGGTAGCCAGGCCGTCTATCGCGCTTATGCCCGTTTTGATATAATCACGCGGATACGAGCGCGACACGGGGTTAATTGGCTTGCCGTTTATGTTTACGCGCTGTTCGGCATACACCTCGCCCAAGCCGTCTATCGGTCTGCCCATACCGTCAAACACGCGCCCCAATATCTCTTCCGACAACTTGATCTCCATGGGCCTACCCGTGAAATTTGTTACCGTGTTTTTAAGCGACAAATCCTCTGTGCCCTCAAACACCTGAACGATTACCACATCACCCATAATCTGCACTACACGCCCCAGTTTATTTCTCACACCGGTCGCTTTTATATTCACAATTTCTTCGTAAGCGGGGTTTTGCACGTTCTCCAACACAACAAGGGAACTGCCGCGTATCTCGCTAAGACCTATATATTCCATACCCTTATCCCCCCTTGCTTGTTTAGTCCGCCGCTTTCGGTAAAGACTTATCAATCTCTTTGAAATAATCATTGAGTTTTTCGGGCTGGTCGTTAGGCACGTCAAATTTAATTGCTATAACGCGTTCAAAAATATTGCTTTGTTTAAGCGCTTTAAATGGCAACCCAGAGCTCAACAACTTTCGGCAGCGATCACTCAGATAAAGAACGACCTCCATCATTTTTACCTGTTTTTCAAACGGCACATAGGTATCAAACGAATGGTAGGCGTTTTGCTGCACATAGCCCAAACGGATGACCCGGGCAATCTCCAAGGTTAGCTGCTGGCTGTCGGGCAATACATCCGATCCCAGTAATTTAACTATTTCCATCAAGTTGCTTTCTTCATACAGGATTTTCAGGATCTCTTGCCGGTGAGACAAAAACTCCCTGCCAACGTGCTCGACATACCAGTTTTCCATGTCGTCCATATACTCGCTGTAGCTCGTGAGCCATTGTATCGCGGGAAAATGCCTGGCATAGGCCAGCGATCTATCCAGCGCCCAAAACACCCGCACAAAGCGCTTGGTATTCTGAGTGACCGGCTCGGAAAAGTCCGCGCCCTGCGGCGACACCGCTCCGATAACCGTTATCGAGCCCTCAGACCCATTCAAGGTGGTCACATAACCCGCCCGCTCGTAAAAAGATGACAAGCGGGATGAAAGATAGGCTGGAAAACCCTCTTCTGCTGGCATCTCTTCCAGGCGTCCGCTGAGCTCGCGCAAAGCCTCCGCCCATCGCGAGGTACTGTCCGCCATCATGGCTACGTGATATCCCATGTCTCTATAGTATTCCGCTATGGAAACGCCCGTATATATGCTTGCTTCACGCGCCGCCACAGGCATGTTAGAGGTGTTGGCAATCAATATTGTTCTGTCCATAAGAGACAGGCCCGTGCGAGGATCCTTCAGGTGGCTGAAATCTTCCAGCACTTCGGTCATTTCGTTGCCGCGCTCACCGCAACCGATGTAAACGATCAAGTCAGCGTCGCTCCATTTGGCGAGTTGGTGTTGGGTCATTGTCTTGCCCGTTCCGAAACCGCCCGGTATGGCCGCCATGCCGCCTTTGCCTATGGGAAACAGCGTGTCGATGATACGCTGGCCGGTTATTAAAGGGCGGTTAACCGTCATGCGCCTCTTAACGGGGCGCGGTACGCGTATGGGCCAACGTTGGGCCAAACGCAATGGCACGCGATCGTCTGCGGCTGGAGTGTCTGACTCGTTAAACTCCAGGCTCGCAATCCCCGCGTCATTATCGTCCGAATCGGCATTGGTATCGCTCTTCACAAAAGCTATGTCATCAACTATCGTATATTCGCCGTCGTCTGCTACGAATGTAAAAACCCCGCTTACGTTAGGCGGTACCATAACGCGATGCATTATTGATACAGTCTCTTGCGTTTGAGCAAATATCATACCCGGCTCGGCGATGTCGCCCGTCCGCGCAAGAAAGTGTGTCGGCCACTTCTTTTGAGTGTCCAGATTATCCACGTGTATTCCCTGGCCTATAAACATGCCCGAACTCTGTTCTATGGATTTTAGAGGACGTTCTATGCCGTCAAATATATTGGCGACTATACCGGGCCCCAAGGTGACAGATAATTGACTGCCGGTACCGATTACATCCATGCCGGGTTTTAACCCTGTCGTGTCTTCAAAGACTTGCACAACAGCGGTGGAACTGCCGTTGTTGGCGGTGCTGCCGTCCAGCGCAATTATCTCGCCAATTAGCCTTTCGTCGCCAACCAAAACCATCTCAGACATGCGGAAAAACGAACCTTTTGCGGTATCATTGGAGCTAATCGTGATATCAAGCACAGGACCGTTAATGCCGAAAATTTTTCCTGTCGCCATTAAACGACCCCCTCCTTGTCGTTAAATTTTAACGTACCAAGCTGCAGCGCGTTAAAGTTATCACGCGCGTTATTTAACCTTGTTAAAAACGAATGATCTTCCAATGAATTTGTCTCGATGTTATGCAGCTTAAACCCGCCTATAAAATCCTTTGTAGACGACCTGATGAAATTATCCTCGCCTCCAAATATCTCATTCACATCTCGCGGGGTAAGCAGCATTTGCGCGTGGCAATGACCATTGCCACGGTCATTACGATGGGACTTTACCTCCTTTATTATATTGTCCCTATATTCTTCCGTTTGGACATATTCTAATAGTTGTTGTGTCACGCGTTTAAACAAACGCTCCAGCAACTCGGCGCGCAAAGCGGTTGCCTTGCGTTTTTCTTCACGCGAAGCCGCTATTATGTCCCTGTTCTTAGCTTGCTCTATTTTGGTGGATTCTAATTTAAGGCGGCTTTCGGCCGCTTTTTCTGCCGCCGCCCTTATCGCGCCTACTTCTTCATCTATCCGTTTGTCGATAACGCGCAAGATACCTTCACGGCGATTGAGAGCTTCCGCCGTGACCACTTTAGCAAAAAATGTCAGCTTATCATTAACATTCAAACAAAAACCCTCCCAAACGGGAACAATTATATCTTAACCCCAATAGCGTCGCGAATATAGGCAGTGAGAAAATCTTTAGCGCGCCCAGTGCCATGCCGATCGGGTATCTCCACAACCAATGGTAGCGCGCGCGAAAGCCTAAGGGTGTCAATAATGTCGGGGAACTGCCTGGATAGTTTTTCCATTATCAACAAAATGCCAATGTCTGGGTCTTCCATTACCTTATCCAGCTGTCCGCGCAGTTCGTCGGCGGTATGAACGACCGCTCCGTCAACGCCCACAAGGCGCAAGCCTGTGCGGGTATCTACGTTGTCGCTTATCAAATATATTTTCATATTGGTTATACACGGCCCAGAATGGTGAACGAGATCAACAGACCGTAAACGGCTATGCCCTCGCACATAGACACGAATATAAGTGCCTTACCCATAATGCCCTCGTTTTCGGACAGAGCGCCCAGCGCGGCGGCGGCGGCGTGACCTGTGGCTACACCCGTGCCTATTGTGCAAAGGCCGGTCACGAGTCCGGCGGACAAAAACGCCATGCCAGCGGCAAAGGGATCGCTGATGGTATTCGCGGCGGCCTCCGCGCTTACCTCTGCGGCGTATACATTGCCGCTAAACATCATTACAGTCGCAAACAACATTACACCAAAAAACGCAACGGCATTGACCGCCAGGTAAATTTTAAACCTGTGTTTATTGCGCTTGCCCAGGCAGAAGCCTGTCACGGGCACTATGATAGACGCAATCAACAACAGCGCGATAATCTCAAACCTCATAAAACCCTCCAAAATATAAGCACATATTGATAAACCCACACCAAAGCTGGGCGAATGTGAGTTACTTCATTTCACGATATGAGCGAAACGCCCTACCGTTACCGGAAAAAAAGCGTGAGAACATCTCGTAAAATTCTAGCCGCAATCCCTGAATACCGATTAGCAGCCCCTCCAGCGCCATAACAACTATGTTTCCCATTACAATAACCGCAATGTTGCGGTCGCCGCCTGTTGCCGAGCGCGCCAAGAGCATTACAACACCCATCATACCCGCGTGTGACAGAGCGAACGCGCCCACACGTACAAATGATACAGTGTTGGTAAAGTAAGTAAGCAGCACCTCAAATAATTCAATTATCGTTTCAAGTACAAACATGGCGGGTCCGCTTTCCAACTTGGCCTTACGACCTTCTATGATTTTTGTGAGCGGTTCGCGAAGCGCGATCAATATCAATGGCACGGCCACAAACACAATGCCCAGCGCGACAGCCAGCGCGGTCAATCCATTAAGCGCGCAAAGCACGATACCCACTATAGCCAGGTAGAACAACAACCCCGAAACGCCATTGGGAGAGAAAAGCAATTTGCCCCAGCTTTTCTGCTTTAAAGCGTTGGTTATATTGATAACCATGGATGACACAATAAGCAATATCCCAGCGCCTACAGCAAAAAACAGTGTGCTGTTAATGTCTGAGGCTGGTCTGCGCCATAAGGCGGGCAACCATTCTTCAAACCCAAAAACGCTTCCGTACAACGCTCCAAATACCATGGCGGACACGCCAACAACGGCCATAATCGCGCCCAGCGAGAACCCTCTTTTTCTGTACAGATAATATCCAAGCGCGGCTATTAGCGCTCCTTGCCCCAAGTCGCCAAACATAAGCCCAAAAAGCAATGTATATGTTACCGCGACAAATGGAGTGGGATCAAACTCTCCATAGCCAGGCATACCATACATGGCGGTGAAAAATTCAAAATACCTGATGATCGGTAGATTGTTCAACTTTGTTGGCGGGCTGGAGTTAGCCATTATTTTTTCACTCTCGTTAACGAGAACAACCATGTTGTCGTCGCCTATCTCTTTTTGCAGCCTTTTAGCGTCTCTTTCGCTCATCCAACCTACAAAGACGTAAAAATCGTTGGGTGTTTTGCTGGCATATTTGCGTATTTCGTATACGTCGTGTATGCGCCTTACAACGGCGGCGGCCTCGGGCAAGCGTTCGGGCCGATTGGCGAAGTCTGGTGACATATTGTTTAGCCGGGATATTTCCGCCAGTACAGAGGATAGCTTGTCGTCTATTTGGCGCATGACGCGCTCTGGCTCGCCTGATAAAGCTTCGCCGTAAAAGTTGCTATTAAGCTTAACGCGTTCAAAGTGCAACGATGAAAAAATAGAATCTACTTTTTCGCCATAGGTTATTGGGCAGGCGTATAGCCCCCAAATATATTCTTTCGTTCTATCGCTTTGTACGAAAAGGATCTCTGGGTCGTCGTACAAAAACGCCTCAAACTGTCTAAAATTACTCACAGGCATCTTCCCGAATGTGATGTTGATCAAACGGAATTCTGACAGTTTCGCCATGTCAAACTTAAGTGACATAAATGGAAGAAGTGCCTTGTTAAAAGCCTCCAGCTCCTGCTTTTGCGCATCCAATTCTTTCAGGCGTTCGTCTCGTTCCTTATACATCTCCCACGCTTCATCCAACACCATCAGGGCTTCGTCAATGGCCATCGACGTTTGGCCGGTTGCCGGCAAGGGCGCGATTTTTTCCATGTTTTCTATCTTGCGCATGGCATCGGAGTACGGATTAGCTGAAGGCAGCTGAATGAGTCCTTCCGCCCCTGGCAATTCGTGGCTTGCGTATTCAAATTGAATGTCGAATCGCGATACGTATTTCTCAATAACGCGATCCAGATCCAAGATACGACCCATGAGATTAACATACATCATGCGCTCGACCATTAAGGCGCCTCCTTTCTTTCACTGTCTACCTTGTCGGGTAAGTACAAATATTGCATAATCTCGTCCGCCGTGAGCTTGTAGCGCACACCCTCTAGCAGTGACGTTATGTTTCGTATTTCCAACGTCTTATGAAACACATATGACGCGATAGTGGCAAGAGAGTTGGGGTTACTTCTTTCAATATGGCGGTACACGCGAGACATCTCCATATAAAACGAACGCTCGATGTCCTCCATCGCTCCAAACACCCGACCATATGGCGAATCTTCAATCTCTTTCTCAACGTCCGCAGACGACAGGCAGTTAACCATGCGCACAAGTTTCGCTCGCGACAGCCTGCCATGAATCGGAATGAGGTACGCGTATACGAGATTATCGTCCATGCCATAGTATTTCTTAAGCCGCCAAACCAGCATGATGTTACGCATGTCTATTTCCACGCCTTTTATGCGCTCCATGATGCCACGGTTTTTCGTATCGAGATGTTGCCGCTGTCGGCGCCACAGATTCATATAATAATACAAATCAATTTGCATCTCGATATCAAACAGCGTGCTGTCAGATGTTATCCTGTCAGACAGCATGCTATAAAGTTCCGTACCCCGAAGGCTTTGGATAAACTCGCCCAAATCGCGGGATGAAATAAGATTGGACGCGTCTATGTTCATGTCTTTTCCGAACAGGAGATTTAGATCAGGCGCTGAATACGATATGTCGCGCTCGTCAAACACGGTGCAGAACAATGTTTTTATTATGCTCAACTCGAAATCCAAAAAAAACGCGCGCATGTATTTACGAATGTTGAAGTCGCTTATAAAGCGATATATACGCATAAACTCTTCCGACAGTGAAAAAATCAGATACTGCTCTAACATACCTCTATGCACCTCGCCGCCGGAAAATCGCGCAAGCACGTTCGCATACGGCGTATACCCGGTGAGCGCGCGGGCGGTTTGCTCCACATTATCCATGCGGCAGAGCGATTCAAAAATGGCATATGGCAGCAGATTCCCGCGCATGGCCTTTATCTTGGCGTTAATGCTGGCAAAATTCATATTATTGACCACGATGTTATGCTATGAAACAATTCTGCCCGCCAGTGTTCTTTATTGAGTTCAAACTCCGCGCGCATAGCTTCCATGCCATTTTTGCCCTGCAACTCTAACGCCCGTATCTTTTCGCTTGCCTCGGCGTTAGCGGCGCAGATCAAGTCATTAAGGCGCTCGACCGCCTTTTTATCTACCTCCTGGGTTATCTCCTGTTTTTTATTGTAGATAAGGTCGTCGAGGCGGGCCAAGTCCGCTTCCGCCTCGGTTATAAGCGAGGCCGCGTCGCTTTCGATCTTAATAAGCTCGGTGATAATGTTTTCCATTGCTTCGCCCCTGAAAATATCGCTATTTATTGCTATTTTTTGACAAAAACTTTATAAAACTACGATAAAAACCCACGAAAAACAACAATGTCATTCGTGGGCAACTTCCTTATAATAACTACTGTGTCGGCGCCACTGCGGGTAGCACCGCGCGAGCGAGATCAGCTTGCCAGTTAACTTTGCATCATCTTGTTAACCTCGGCGGCGAAGTCATCGATACGCTTTTCGAGGCCTTCGCCCGTCTCAAAGCGCACAAAGCGCTTCATAGCCACGCTCGCCCCAATCTCTTTGCTCACATGGGCAAGGTATTGACCTACCGTAAATTCGCTGTCCTTTACATACTCTTGCTCCACAAGGCATAATTCTTTAAGTTCCTTATCCAATTTACCTTGAATGATGCGTTGCAGCACCTGTTCGGGTTTTGCGCGATATTTTTGTCCTTTTGCGTCGGCGTTCGCGGAGGCCTCCGCCTCTTCGGCGTTGACAGCCTGCGACAGTATCTCTTTTTCCTTGTCAATAAAGTCGGAGGAAATATCTTCACGCGACACAAATTTGGGGCTCATGGCGGCAATTTGCATACATACATTCTTACCAGCGTCTGACAATTCAGGCGAATCAGGCTTGTCGCAAGAAAGCTCTGCCAACACAGCCACGCGTCCACCGCCGTGAATGTAGTTTACCAACAAACCCGCGCCCTGTTTTTCAAAACGCGCGAAACGACGAATATCCAGCTTTTCGCCTATGACGGCCGTTCTGTTAATAAGCGCATCGCTAACAGTCTGGGAATCGTCAATGTGCCATTTTTCAGCCAGAAGCCCGGCCACATCCTGGTTTTTGGAGAGATGAACCTGCTCCAGCACAAGGGATACAAAGCCTCTAAAGTCGTCGGTCTTTGCAACGAAGTCGGTTTCACTGTTGATCTCGACAATAACGCCTATGGAATTGTCAGGGTTAATGTAAGAAGAGCAAAGCCCTTCAGAAGCAATGCGCGCGGCCTTTTTAGCGGCGGCGGCAAGCCCCCGTTCACGCAACAGATCAACCGCCCTGTCAAAATCACCGTCCGATTCTACCAAAGCGCTTTTGCAAGCGGTCATGCCAGCGCCGGAGACTTCACGCAGTTTTTTTATCATTGCAGCCGTAACAGCAGCCATATTTTATCCTCCGAAAAATTTAAGTTAAATTACTGATAGTAAAGCGTACATGATGCCCAGAGCATATATTTACGCGCCCAAAATTTCTTCGGCTTCGGTAATTTTACTTGAGGCTTCGGCAACTTCGGCGGCGGATTCTTGCGCGTCAGCTTTATACTGGCTTTCGGCTTGCGCCATGGTAAATTGCTCGCCCTGTTTGGCTTCCAATACCGCGTCGGCTAACTTGCCCGCGATCAATTTGACGGCGCGTATAGCGTCATCGTTGCCGGGTATTACGTGATCCACCTCGTCAGGGTCGCAATTGGTATCAACTATAGCGATAACGGTGATTCCCAAGTTACGCGCTTCTTGAATGGCAATGCGCTCTTTGCGCGGATCCACGATGAACAGCGCGTCGGGAATGCGCCGCATCTCTTTAATACCGCCAAGACTTTTTTGCAATTTATCGCGTTCGTGAATAAGCTGCGCGACTTCTTTTTTTGACAGCGCGGCCAAGGATCCGCTGGCCTCCATACTCTCAAGTTCTTTGAGCCTCTTTACGCGAGTCTTTATGGTGTTAAAATTAGTTAGCGTACCGCCCAGCCAACGTTGGTTAACATAGTACATAGCGCAGCGTTCGGCTTCTTCTTTAATAGAATCCTGCGCTTGTTTTTTCGTACCAACAAAAAGAATTTCGCCGTTGTCTTTCACAAGCTCTACAACCGCGCGGTAGGCTTCTTCAACCTTTTTGACCGTTTTTTGCAAGTCTATAATGTAGATACCATTTCGCTCGGCGAAAATGTATTCCGCCATTTTTGGATTCCAGCGGCGCGTTTGATGTCCGAAATGAACGCCCGCCTCCAAAAGTTGTTTCATAGAAACTACTGGCATATGCCCTCCCTTGGTTATTCCTCCGCAGCCCCTTACGCGCATTGAACGTTACCAACCGCGCACCAAAGGGAAAAAACCGCGTGAGTAATGATTAAGCCCCGACAAGCTTTGAGCCGCGTACTTTAGATACGTACTCACCTGCCGCTTGCTTGCTGTAAGCACCGATTAATATAACGCAACACAGAATAAAAATCAATAGGATCTTTTTCTTGAGTTCACGAATTTAATAGCACATTCGGTTGAATCCTGTAATGGCCAACGTGGCCTGCTTCACAATAAGCTCAAAAAAAGTCCAAAAAAAGAGCGAGCAACATACGCGCTCGCAAGAAAAAGAGGGAAAGGAGTTGTTGCAATCACATCTGAGTGGGTACAGACGACGAACGCCAATGTGATTAGCGATACCGCAAGCGGCAAGCCCCCACAAGCCACTAATAACCTGGCATGATCAATGCGTGGAAAAATAAACCACTTCTACATTATACATCAAAATATTTACTTGTCAACAGACATTTTGTAATATTATCTGTAACATCTAATATTTTGTAGTATTATCTGCGAATTTAATAAGGGCTCCCATGGAAATTTGTATCCGACAATTTATCTCTTGACACAATTAATTTGTTAACTTATATTATATAAAGATAGAGGCGCAGTTTACATTAGTAGCTTGACGGATGCGGGAAAGCGCAGTCGAAGTCGGCAAAAAGGTAAACTGCCGAAAGGCGCTTAATCTTTTCGTCGAGCGCCTTGGCCGCAAAGGCGAAAGCCCAGCGGCTGTCATCATTTTATGATGGAGGGCTATCGATTGTATTAATGTATAAGACAATCGGCAGCCGCCGATTTTATTTTTTTGGGAGGATCATTATGAGCATTTTTCGCGGCGCGGCCGTGGCGCTGGTTACGCCATTAGACAACGCTGGCCTGGTTAACTATGAAGCCCTGGAAGAACTTGTAGAATTTCAGATTGCCAGCAACATAGACACCCTGGTCATTTGCGGCACCACTGGAGAGGCGTCTACCCTTACCGATGACGAGCAGATAGAGGCCATCCGCACAGCGGTTGTTAAAGCAAATAAGCGCGTGCCCGTTATCGCCGGCGCTGGTTCTAACTACACCGACCACGGCGTGGAGCTTTGCAGGCGTTCCCAACAAGCAGGAGCCGACGGCGTTATGCTGGTTACTCCCTACTACAACAAAACCTCCCAGAAGGGTCTTGTGGAACACTTCGCGCGCCAGGCCGCAGCGATTGATATTCCCGTTATAGTGTACAATGTTCCAAGCCGTACAGGCCTCAATGTGCTTCCAAAAACAACCCTGGCCCTATCCAAAATTCCTAACATAGCTGGCATAAAGGAAGCCAGCGGCAGCATCGTTCAAATATCGGAGATTGCGGAGCTATGCGGTGACGCGCTTGATATCTACGCCGGTAACGACGACTATATCGTGCCTGTTATGTCGATGGGGGGCAAAGGCGTCATCTCTACTGCCGCCAACATCATCCCGAAAGACATTCACGACATTTGCTCGGCGTTTTTCGCGGGGGATCTATCGGCAGCGCGGGATATGCAGATAAAGATCCTTGACCTTGTGCGAGCGCTGTTTTGCGATGTTAACCCCATACCCGTCAAAACCGCGCTTAATCTAATGGGACTAAGAGTAGGCGGATTCCGTCAGCCGTTGACCAGTATGGATGAGGAGCGACTGGAGATATTAAAGGCGTCTATGACACGGTATGGACTTATATAGGGAGATAACGATAACATGCTGAATATATTGTTGCACGGGTGTTGCGGTCGTATGGGAGCGGCGATGATAAGGATCGCGGCGGCGGATCGTTCTGTAAATATTTGCGCGGGCATAGACCCAAATGCAGTGGAACGTAACTTTTCGTTCCCTGTTTTTTCGCGCGCAGACTGTTGTACTGTGAGCTGTGATGTCGTGGTAGATTTTAGTAATGCCAAAGCTTTGCCTGCTCTTCTTGATTATTGCACCATGCGCGAGCTGCCCGCCGTTATTTGTACCACCGGTTTGAACGATGGAGCGGAACGGCGTTTGAATGACGCGACATTGCAAATTCCCATTCTACGCAGCGCGAACATGTCGCTGGGGATAAACCTGTTAGCGGCGTTGATTAAAAAGATCTCAGGCACACTCGCCAGCACAGGTTTTGACATCGAAATAATTGAAAAGCACCACCGCGACAAATTAGACGCCCCAAGCGGCACCGCTATGCTCCTTGCCAACGCGGCCAATAGCTCCCATTCATTCGATTATGTTTTTGACAGATCGTCCCGGCGCGTAACCCGCCCAAAGAGTGAAATCGGTATAACCGCCGTGCGCGGCGGCACAATAGCGGGTGAGCACGAGGTCATGTTCGCGGGCGCGGATGAGGTTATCACATTTTCGCATCAGGCGCTGTCGCGTGATATCTTCGCCTCTGGCGCGTTGACCGCAGCAAAGTTCATATATGGTAAACAGGCGGGGTTGTATGATATGCAAGACGTGTTCGCGGCATATCTTTCATAAAACATATTGTCTTTAAACAATCAGCAGGGCGATACGACAGCAAACAATTTGACAAATCTGCTCGCATTGTGTATAATTTGCGGAAATCGTTATGATGGGGTGGGGGAGACTGCTTGGATATTTTGGCTATAGCGTCCAATTTTAGGCTGAGTTCTAAAGCTGTTACTGCACAAACATACGGCAGAGGTCATATTAACGACACATTCCGCGTTACCACCCAAGACGGTGGCAGTTTTATACTACAAAAGATCAATAAAACGGTATTTAAAGACCCGGGACAGCTTATGAAAAATGTAACGAAGGTTATACAGTTTTTACGCGAGCGCTCTGAAGACCCGCGTGAGGTTATGAATCTTGTAAATACTGTGGATGGTAAACAATGGTATGTAGACTCAGAGCGCGAATATTGGCGTGTTTATGATTTCGTGCCCGGCAGCATGAGCTTGGACGCGTGCGAAACAGAACATGATTTTTATGAGTGCGCGGTGGCGTTCGGACGGTTTCAGAAGAGGCTCGCCATGTTTGACGCTTCCATGTTGAAAGAAACTATTCCACATTTTCATGACACGCCCGACAGATACGCTCAGTTGTTGGATGCCATCGTTTACAACCCTTTGGGCAGGGTTAAGGACGCGCAAAGAGAGATAGACTTTGCTTTAAAACGCGAGAATTATGCTCATACGCTGATGAATTTGCAGTCGACAGGGGTCTTGCCGCTGCGGGTCACGCATAATGATACAAAGTTGAATAATGTACTGTTCGACAGCGCGACGCGCAAGGCATTGTGCGTTATTGATCTGGATACGGTTATGCCGGGTTTGGCGGTTAACGATTTTGGCGACGCCATTCGCTTTGGCGCGTCAACTGCCGCAGAGGACGAAAAAGATTTGGATAAGGTGGAAATGTCGCTAACCCTGTATGGGGCTTTTGTAGAAGGATATCTTTCTGCTTGCGCGTTAAACGAGAGCGAGAAAGAACACCTGCGCGACGGCGCGAAGATGATGACATTAGAATGCGGCGTTCGATTTTTAACAGATTATATAAATGGCGATGTGTATTTTCGCGTGCGCCACGAGGGGCAAAATTTGGATCGTTGCCGCACACAGTTTAAGTTGGTGCGCGATATGGATAAGAAATGGGATGAAATGGCAAAGTTCTACATAACTTAGTGCAAGCGCCGCGCAGGGCTATTTCCAAATTTAGTATGGGTACACGGTCAGTGGGTATGATCTCGTAGGGGCGCGCAGTGCGCGCCCGCGCGTTTTCCCGGCCATCGCCCGGTTATTCGATATTGGTGTGGGTTCTCGGGAATCGCCCTTGGCCCTTTCCAAGCTCAACAAGATCGGGTAACCGGGCGGTCGTCGGGCGGCTTTTTGCCCCTGGTTATCGGTCGGTTGTCGGGTGCGGGCGCGCATTGCGCGCCCCTACGAAGTCAAAATCTTTAGGGTTAAAATGCACGTTTATAGTAATCAAGAACGTGTCAAGTACAATATCCTCATTGCGTTAAGTATCGCGATGAGGGCGACGCCTACGTCAGCGAATACCGCCTCCCACATACCAGATATCCCCAGTGCGCCCAATGTAAGCACAATAACCTTTACACCCAGCGAAAATATTATATTTTGCCACACTATCTTTTTAGTTGTAGCGGCAATCTCTATCGCCTCAATTATCTTGTATGGCTTGTCGGTCATAAGCACCACATCGGCGGCCTCCAACGCGGCGTCAGACCCCAACCCGCCCATAGCGACTCCAACGTCCGCCAAGGCGAGCGAGGGCGCGTCGTTAATGCCATCGCCCACAAAGGCTGTCTTGCCCGATTCGCTTGGCTTAAAAACATACATTGGGTCCGTCGCTACAGTATTTCGCAATTCTTCGCCTATGGACATTTGCTCTTTCAAAGCGGCTGCCTTTTGGTCGGGCATAAGACCCGCGCGCACGTCGTCAATGTTTAGCGCTTTCGCTATGGCTTGCGCCGTTTCAAGGTTATCGCCAGTCAGCATTACCGTTCGTATCCCTCGGGCGTGAAGACTTTGAATTGTCAACGCGCTGTCGTCTTTAACGTCATCAGTCAGCAAGATTAACCCGGCGTACCTGCCGTCTATGGAGATATAGACCCGCGCGCCTGTTTTGTCGTGGTACGCGTTTTTAGATTGAGATTTGTTGATGGAGATATGATGTTCGCTCATTAAGGATAAACTGCCCGCAAGTATGCGCTTACCGTTTACTTTTGCTTTCACTCCGCGACCGTCTATGAGTGTATAATCTGCCACCGCCATGTTTGCCGCGAGTCTTCCCGCCTTTGCGCAAATAGATTTTGCTAACGGGTGAGGGGACAGCGACTCGACCGCAGCGGCCATTTCAAATACATATGACTTATCAAAACCCTTTGCGGGAATTATTTGTGATACGCTAAACCTGCCCTGGGTAAGTGTGCCTGTTTTGTCAAATACTACCGCCTTAAGATTGTCCAGCGCCTCCAGGTAATTGCCCCCTTTCACCAATATACCCCTCTTTGCCGCCGCTCCAACGCCTCCGAAAAATGATAGCGGTATGGAGATAACCAAGGCGCATGGGCAAGATACAACCAAAAACACTAGCCCTCTATGCAACCACTCCGTGAACGCGCCTTGTTCCAAAATGGGAGGTACAAAGGCTATAAGCACCGCCATGGCGACAACGACAGGCGTATAATATCGTGAAAACTTGCTGATAAATTGCTCGGTGGGCGCTTTTTTTTGTTGGGCGTCTTCGACCAGCGCCAGAATTTTAGTAACGGTAGAATCGCCGCTTTTTTTCTCAACGCGCACGGTGATCACTCCAGACAGATTGACACAGCCCGACGGGATAGCGTCGCCCGCAGCTATCTCCCTTGGCAGCGATTCGCCCGACAGCGACGATGTGTCTAAAGTGGATAATCCTTCGATAACGATGCCGTCCAAGGGGACTTTTTCTCCGGGCTTTATCAATATAAGTTCGCCAAGTTTCACATCATCTGGGGGTACAGTTAGGGTCTTGCCCGCGCGAATTACATTGGCGTAATCCGGGCGTATATCCATCAGGCTTGTGATAGAGAGTCTGCTGCGGTTGAGGGCATAGTCTTGAAAAAATTCCCCTACCTGGTAGAATAGCATGACCGCCGCCGCTTCTCCAAAGTCTCCTATAGCGAGCGCGCCCACCGTAGCTATAGACATAAGGAAATTCTCATCCATAACGCGGCCTTTTATTAAGTTTTGAGAGGCGTGCCACAACACGTTTTGCCCAAGCGTCAGATAACTTAATACATATAGAATAGCCATAACGGGCGATAGGTGAGCTTTGTATTCGCACACAAGCCCCGCCGCAAACAAAAGCGCTCCAACAAACAGCATTATCTGTTGCTTTTTGTCAATAATACCATCGTGTTGGCAGCCGTCGCCGAACCCGCAGTCATCACAGCCACCACAAACATGACCAAACTCATCGCGATCGTGACCATGGGTATGGTTGTAATCGTGATTATGATCGTGCCTGTGATCTTGATGGCCATTTTTTAACAAATTTCTTCACCCCGCAATATAAGCGCGCTTATTGATTGTATTATTTGGAGTGCACGTATGTCAAGGCGCGAGACGGCTCGCGCGCATAACAACGTAGGGTAGGGATATTTGGGGCATATTGGGGTATTCTAATGTAAAATTATTAGGATATACTTACCATGCGCCGCATTTTTTTATCTTGGATTATATCGGGGTGGAAGTGTGTATAATGTTAGGTTCACTTTCGTTTAAATGCGTCTGCGTTGCGTTGCTGATTGTACAACAGGTTATCATAGCAAGGCTGCGACGATTGGTAACACATGACAAACTCACAGGCGTGTATAACAGATATTATTTTGAAAAATGCCTAAAAAGGCTCAACGGGCGTCGTTATTCGCCGCTTACCCTTATCTTTGCCGATATGGATAAGCTTAAGGAAGTCAATGACGCATACGGGCACGCGCAAGGCGACGAGGTATTGATCGCAATAGCCAAACTACTTAAGGAGCGCGCGCCGAGAAGGGCTATCGTAAGCCGCATTGGCGGAGATGAGTTTGTGGTGGTAGTCCCGCGTTATGACGAGCTCAAAACGATGAACTATGTGCGGGAAGTCAAATCCGATATCCTGCTAAAACAAAAAGATTTTAACGACATGTTGAGCGCGTCTATTGGTTTTGCCATACACAAGTATAAAGACGAGACGGTAGAGGGCGCGTTAAAACGCGCGGATCTTGCCATGTACGCCGAAAAGGAGTTGGCCCGCGACAAATCACGCCCATATCACCAAATGAATTAGTTGATGTTGGCATTAATATACAATTGGGCGAAATTTCTCCGCGAATTTTTGTGATGTGACCTATTGACAAAACGCAAATAACGTGCTATCTTTTACTCTCAAGAGGAGCGAAGGCGCTGCACATTCCTAAACGGGATGTACAGCGCTTTCTTCTTTTTAAAAAAGGAGGATGCGTATGTCTCAAGTAATTATTGATACCCTTTGGGTAACACTGGCAGCGTTTTTGGTTTTTTGGATGAACCTTGGTTTCGCGTCGGTAGAATCAGGAATGGCCCGCTCGAAAAACACGGTCAATATCCTCAGCAAAAACTTTATCGTGTTCGCCGTTTCTTCACTCGGCTTCATGGCGCTGGGGTTTGGTTTGATGTTTGGCAGCGACAACCCTTTCATTGGTACAAAGAATCTTTGGATACTCGGTAACATTCCAGAGTATTACACCAATCCCGATACATTGTTGTTGGGGTCTCCAATTACGTTTTGGATAAAGTTTTTTTGGCAGCTTGTGTTTTGCGGTACGGCTGCCACAATCGTTTCCGGCGCTGTTGCGGAACGCGTGAAATATATGGCTTTTATTATCTTTTCATTTGCTTTAACATTGATAATTTATCCCATCATAGGCCACTGGATTTGGGGTGGCGGCTGGCTGGCGAAACTGGGATTTCAAGATTTTGCCGGGGGCGCCGTGGTACACTCGCTGGGCGGTTGGGCGGCCTTGGCGGGCGCGATCATCCTGGGCCCGCGTATTGGCAAATATGGCAAAGACGGCAAGCCTAGAGCGATTCCCGGACACAATATGGGCTTGGCGGTTATTGGCGTATTTGTGCTATGGCTTGGCTGGTTTGGTTTTAATCCTGGCTCCACACTAAGTTTTGCGAATCCAGAAGATGTGGCTCATGTGTTGCTTACAACTAACACGGCGGCAATCGCTGGTATTCTATTGTCTACAGTGACCAGTTGGCTCAAGATCGGTAAGCCAGATTTAGGCATGACCATCAACGGCTGTCTTGCGGGCCTGGTCATTATTACTCCTGGAGCGGCCTATGTGAGTATTCCCGCCTCTTTGCTCCTTGGAGCCATTGGCGGCGTTGTTGTGGTATTCGCGGTTCTCGTGTTTGACAAAGCCAAGGTTGATGACCCGGTTGGCGCAACCAGTGTTCACTTGGTATGTGGTATTTTGGGTACATTGGCAATCGGTCTTTTCGCAAAAGAGGGTATAACTACCTTGTCTCCCGCCAGCGGTTTTTTTTATGGCGGCGGCCTTGGCTTGCTTGGTGTTCAGGCATTGGGCGTTTTTACTGTTATGGGGTTTGGATTTACAGCTTCCGCGCTGGTATGGTTAGCGCTGAAAAAAACTATGGGTATTCGCGTGACCGCTCAAGAAGAGATAGAAGGTCTTGATATTGGCGAGCACGGCAACAAAGCGTATCCCGACTTTGTAATAGCGGCGAATATTCCGACAGACGACTACGAAGTGATTGCCGCCACTGAGCCTAAACAAGTGGTTCCCTCGGCGCAGGCCATTCCGGTTGTAAACACGGCGGGTTCGGGCGCGAAAATTACAAAGGTCTCCATCATTACCGGATACGACCGGCTGTCTAAATTGCAGGAGTCTTTGGACGCCCTTGGCATTACCGGTATGACGATAACCAGCGTAATGGGATATGGCATGCAAAAAGGCCATACCAAGGAATATTACCGTGGTACGCCTGTGGAAACCAAATTGCTGCCGAAGGCGAAACTGGATATTGTTATATGCAAGGTGCCTGTGCCCATGTTGGTAGATGTGGTGAAAAAAGCGCTTTACACTGGAAACTTTGGCGATGGCAAACTTTTCATCAGCGATGTAGAAAATGTGATAAAGGTTCGTACTGGCGAAGAAGGCTACGAAGCCTTGCAGGATGAGGTGTAAAATAAAGAAGACGCAAAAGGCCCCACCGCAAGAAGTTGAAAAGGCAAAAGATGAATATGTGATAGATATGTTATTACTTCTTATTGGCGCAGGAACAATTTATTTTGTGAAATATGTCCGTGAATGTTGACATTAATAAAAAAATGTGTTAATCTGTACAACGTAATGCAAGGGACGTCTTAGCGTCACCGCAATTCTTTTATTTTTTCAGGAGGTTTTATGAAGACAGGCACGGTTAAGTGGTTTAACGCGGAGAAGGGTTACGGCTTTATCTCCATCCAGGGCGAGGATGACGTATTTGTTCATTTCTCCGCTATTCAATCTGACGGCTTTAAGACGTTAGAAGAAGGTCAAGAGGTTCAGTTCGATGTAGTGCAAGGCGCTAAGGGACCCCAAGCTGCTAACGTAGTACGCGTTTAATCAATCATCTTAAAATCCTCGAGCAACCAATTCCGGTTGCCGTTATCGGATATGGCGTTATCGCATAATAGATGAAAGACAACGAACTGACAAACCAAACGCCCCATTGAGTTCGGGTTTCAAACGCCTCAGAATTCGTGGGGCGTTTGATCTATTCTTTTGGGGCGCTTGATCTACTCTTTTTTGTTCGACAGGTGCTCTGTCGGATTCGCTAAATACCAAATCAATAAGCTAATCGCTCGGTCAGATAATCCCTAATCTCTCCTATGCGCACGCGAAGCTGTGTCATTTCGTCCCGCTCGCGAATGGTGACTGAGTCATCATCCGGCGAGGTAAAATCATAGGTGACGCAGTAGGGGGTGCCTATTTCGTCTTGTCGGCGGTAACGTTTGCCGATAGAGCCGGTTTCGTCAAATTCGCATACAAATGTTTTTTGCAGTTCAGCATAGATCGCTTTCGCGCCACCAGAGAGTTTTTTGGAAAGCGGCAGCACAGCCACTTTTATGGGCGCCAGCTCATGGTGCAGGCGCAACACAATACGCGTCTCTTCTTTGCCTTTTTCGTCCGGCGCTATGTCCTCGTCGTATGAGCTACATAAAAACGCCAGCGTAACCCTGTCAGCGCCCAGTGAAGGCTCTATGCAAAATGGCAGGTAACGCTTATCCGCCGGTTGGTCATAGTATGTCATGTCATTGCCCGAAAACTCTTGGTGCTGGCGCAGATCAAAATCTGTTCTGTCCGCTATGCCCCATAGCTCTCCCCAACCGAAGGGGAACATGAATTCTATATCTGAAGTCGCTTTACTGTAATGACTTAACTCTTCCTTGGCGTGATCACGAACGCGCATAGAACTTTTAGACATATTGAGATCGGTAAGCCACCGCACGCAATAGTCTTTCCAATAATCAAACCATTCCAGGTCTGTACCCGGCTCGCAAAAAAATTCAAGCTCCATCTGCTCAAACTCGCGTATGCGGAATATGAAGTTGCCCGGGGTTATCTCATTTCTAAACGACTTACCAATTTGCCCAATACCAAACGGTATTTTTTTGCGCGTAGTGCGCTGCACGTTCTTAAAATTAACAAAGATACCTTGGGCTGTTTCGGGCCTCAAGTACACTACGTTTTGGCTTTCTTCCGTCACTCCCGCGTGGGTCTTAAACATAAGATTAAACTGGCGAATATCAGTAAAATTGTGCTTGCCGCAATTGGGACAATTAATGCCGTTGGAGTCAATGTATTCTTGCATTCTTTGGTTGCTCCAACCGTCCGCGTTACTGGGAGCGCCAATGGATACCAGGTGTTCTTCAATTAACTTGTCCGCCCTAAAGCGCTCTTTGCACTCGCGGCAGTCCATCAGTGGATCTGAAAAACCGCCTATATGGCCCGATGCGTTCCACACGGCGGGGTTCATTAGTATCGCGGCGTCTACACCGACGTTGTATGGGCTTTCTTGTATAAACTTTTTCCACCAGGCGCGCTTTATATTATTTTTAAGCTCAACACCCAAAGGACCATAATCCCACGAATTTGCCAACCCTCCGTATATTTCAGAACCGGGATATATAAAACCGCGATTTTTAGCCAGCGCTATTATCTTTTCCATTGATACCATAGGCTTCTTCCTCTCAAAAATACTTTGCTCATCATATCATACCCGTTGGCGACATGTAAAGTAATTCTCTGGCGTTTTGCGCGGCGGTGGCAAACTCTCTCTTGAATTTCTTTGGATAATAGTATATATTTGTAGCGGTTACTTTGGGAGGCGGTTTTTTGCAATATCAAATACCATTGACAGATTTGATTAAAGAATATGACTTAAAATTGCTGTCTGATACCTTGAATATAACGGACAAAGTTATTTCACAAAGCGATATCAACCGCCCTGCACTGCAACTTGCCGGTTTTTTTGAGCATTTTGACAGTGATCGATTGCAACTGATTGGTATTGTAGAGTATGCCTTTTTGCAAAAGATGGATTTGGAAACGCGGCGCGAAAATTTGCGCAAAATGTTTTCATACAAAATCCCTTGCCTTATCATATCCCGCGGGATGTACCCATTTCCAGAAATGTTGGAGTACGCTGTTGAATACGATGTTCCTGTGCTTAATTGTTCGTTTTCTACAAGCGATTTTATGGGTGAGGTGATCCGCTGGCTAAAGGTGCGGCTGGCCCCGCGCACAACCCTGCACGGGGTGTTGGTAGACATCTATGGCGAAGGGGTTTTAATAATGGGCGAAAGCGGCATAGGCAAAAGCGAGACCGCGTTGGAGCTTATTCGTCGCGGGCATCGCTTTGTCGCCGACGATGCGGTTGAGATAAAGCGCGTGTCTCACCAAACCCTGGTGGGCAGCAGCCCGGAAACCATAAAGTATTTTATGGAGCTGCGCGGAATAGGTATCATTAATGTAAAAAACATGTTCGGGGTAGAGTCTATAAGAGCGACGGAAAATATTGACCTTGTGATACGCATGGTGCCCTGGGAGCAAAACAAAATATATGACCGATTTGATATGCAGGAAGAGTACATGGAAATATTGGGCAATCACGTGGTGTGCCATCGCGTGCCCATACGCCCCAGCCGCAACCTGGCGATCATATGCGAGGCGGCCGCGCTTAACCATAGACAAAAAAAGATGGGATATCTCGCCGCGAAGGAATTGGACGAACGCGTCATGAGTAATATAAAAAGAGCACAAAGCTGACGGAGGTGTTAATTGGATCTGCACCATGTCCTTACGTTACTGACGCCAACTTCCTGGTTGTTTGACGAACCGCTGGCACGGCACACTACATTCAAAACAGGCGGGCCAGCCGACGCCCTCGCACTGCCAGCAAGCGAATATGAAGCGGTCGCGTTGATAAACGCCTTGCAAAAATCGGGCATACGCCATATGGTTATAGGCAGAGGCAGTAATTTGCTATTTACAGACGCGGGATATCGCGGGGTTATCGTTAAGATATTGGATAATATGTCCGATATTTCTTTTGCCGATGATGTGATAACTGCCGAAGCGGGGTGTTCGCTATCCGCCGCAGCACATCTTTCTATGAAGCGCGGGCTTAGCGGCATGGAACTTATTTCGGGCATACCCGGATCGGTAGGCGGCGCGGTGTACATGAATGCTGGCGCTTACGGCAGCGAAGTAAAAGATGTTTTTTTAGACGCAAAAGTTCTGCTCACCGATGGCAGTGTCGTGACTTACGATAATGAAGCGATGAAATTTTGTTATCGTAAAAGCGCGGTTAGCGATAGGGGAGGGGTTATACTCTCCGTTCGCTTCAAGCTCTTTTTCGGAAGGAGCGAAAATATTATTCAGCTTATGACCGAGTACACCCGCAGGCGTAAAGAGAAGCAACCGCTTGATAAAGCCAGCGCGGGCAGCACATTTAAACGACCAGAGGGTTTTTTTGCCGGTAAGCTGATAGAAGACGCGGGGCTGAAAGGTTATAGCATAGGTGGAGCGCAGGTTAGCGAAAAACACTGCGGGTTTGTAATTAATAAAGGCGACGCGACGTCAACCGATATTCTGCGGCTCATAGAACATATTCAAAATACCGTACTTAAGCAATTTGGCGTCATGTTGGAGCCAGAGGTAAAACTCATAGCAGGCTCTTAATCGATTTATCAAATAAAGTTAGATACCTGTGATAATATCGTGCGTGTTTCGATTTAAAATCTAAAATCGGATTCGATTCGGGGTGATTTACACGCAATTTATAATCGTTACCGGCATGTCGGGCGCGGGAAAAAGCACAGTGCTTGATTTTTTGGAAGACGCAGGGTTTTATTGTGTAGACAACTTGCCGCCGGCACTCATACCAAAATTTGCTGAATTGTTTTCGATGCAAAGAAACGGCATTAAACAAGTGGCTTTGGGCATAGACGTGCGCGGCGGCAAGTTGTTTAACGATTTATTTGCCACGTTGGATGAGTTGAGCGCAAAAGGTTATGAGTTTTCTATTCTCTTTTTGGACGCGCCAGACGATGTACTGGTTAAAAGATATAAAGAAACAAGGCGCATACATCCGCTTGCAATGGGCGGTCGCGTTATATCGGGCATAGCGACGGAACGTTCGGCGTTGCAAGATCTTAAGCAGCGCGCCGAATTTATTGTTGATACTGGTAATCTACTGACCAGGCAACTTAAAGAGACTATAAACGATATTATTATTAAAAATAATAAATTTAATAGTTTGATAATCACCGTACTTTCGTTCGGCTTTAAATATGGTATACCCGATGATTCTGATTTGGTGTTTGACGTGCGTTTTATTCCAAATCCTTTTTATATTCCCGAGATGAAAGAGCTTACTGGTTTAGATCCCCTTGTGCGCAATTTCGTTATGGAAAGCGAAACGAGTCGCGCATATTGCGACAAATGGATAGACTTTATAGCGTTTTTGATACCACATTATGTGGAAGAGGGCAAAAATCACCTGGTAATATCTGTAGGTTGCACGGGAGGCAAACATCGTTCGGTCGCCCTGTCTGAAAAATTGGCCACAGAGTTAAAAAAGCTAGGCTACATGACGGTCATTAACCATAGGGATATAGATAAGGATGCGAAAAAGTGAGCAGGTGCGCAAGGTGTCCTTTTCATCTGAAGTAAAAAATGAGTTGTCGTCCATTGCCAAAACACAGTCAGACCACTGCGCGCAAACGGAAGCGCTTGCCTATAATATATACAGTAGCGTGCAGCCGCCGAGCGGAGTGTTCGCTCCGCTAGCCCGCGTCGAGCGCCAATGCTGCAAACGAGCGTACATACGGGGGGCTTTTTTGGCTGTTGGCAGTCTTAACGCCCCAGAAAAGCATTATCATTTAGAATTTATATGTCCTGATAAGCCATGCGCAACTGCGTTAAAGCATGTTATCGCGTGCTTTGGGATTAGCGCAAAAATAACTGAACGCAAATCACACTACATTGTTTACTTAAAAGAGGGGGAAAATATTGTTGATTTGCTGAATATTATGGGAGCGCACCGTTCCCTCATGAAATTTGAAAATGCGCGTATATTAAAAGATATGCGTAACAACGTCAATCGCGCTGTTAATTGTGAAACATACAATTTGACTAAAACCGCCCAATCTGCGGCGAAGCAGATAAACGACATTAACGCCATAGCAAATGCGCGTGGCTTAGGGTGCTTGAGCGAGCAATTGCAAGAGGTCGCAAGGTTGAGACTTTTACACAACGAGGCTAGCCTGAAAGAGATAGGCGAGATGCTTTCGCCGCCCGTTGGTAAAAGCGGGGTTAACCACAGACTGCGCAAGATCAGCGAAATTGCGCAGAATTTACGAGGAGGGTATACGCCATGATAGAACAAAGCCTAAAAGTTGCCGCAAGTCTGGAGGCAAGGTCAGCCGCGCTGTTTGTGCAAACCGCAAACCGTTTTGCCAGCAGCATTCAATTAAGTGTGGATGACAAAACAGTTAACGCCAAGTCTATAATGGGTGTTATTTCTTTGGGCTTACTTGATGGACAGGATGTGAAGATCATTGCCGATGGCGCAGATGAAAAACAAGCCGTTGAAAGACTTGAAAGGTTTTTGAGCGCGGTATCGGTATAAGCGTTAACCGTACATCAGTCCAAACAATATCGTGCTCGTGCTCAACATGATCACAGCGGCTTGCGATATGATATATCGCGAAATCGGAGGTTATTATTTTGTTAGCAGAATTAGGCATATTATTTATCCTGATGCTGTTAAACGGCATGCTGGCTGCGGCGGAAATCGCGATAATATCCGTCAACCAAAACCGTTTGCGCAAAAGAAGCGATAGGGTAGAGAAGAAAGTGATCTTGCTCAGAGCAATGACAGAAAACCCCAGCGGCTTTCTTGCGACTATACAAATCGGGATATCGATAATAGCCTTATTTTCGGGCGCGTTTGCCGCGCAATCGTTCGGAAGCGAGTTGGCGGATTTAATCGTGAGCGCCAAATTGCCATTTTCGCGCGCCTTTGTAGACAAAATTTCAGTGCTTGTTATTACTTTAATGCTATCATACTTTAACCTTGTATTTGCGGAACTTGTGCCAAAAAAGCTTGCTATGAAAAAGTCGGAACCCATTGCCCTGGCCATGGTAATGCCCGTTCACGCGCTTTCTGTTTTTGCCAAGCCGATTGTTAAACTCTTGTCGGCGTCTACCAACGTGATAACAAAGCTGTTTGGTGTTGAGGACGACCAAACAGAAGGGGATGTGACAGAGGAAGAAATACGCCTCATGATAGACGCGGGCGGCGACACTGGAGCGATAGATGAAAACGAAATGGAGATGATCAATAACGTCTTCGAGTTTGATGATAAAACAGCGGAAGATATTTGTACACACCGCATGGATATCGTCGCGTTTTCTGTTGACGCCGACAAGGATGTGATACTGAGTATACTGGAAGCTGAAAAATTTACGCGCTATCCCGTCTACGAAGATACAATCGATAACATCATTGGTATTTTGCATATAAAAGACTTGATGAAATACATAATACACAATAATCTGCATGAAGTGGATTTGAGGGAAATATTGCGAAAACCGCATTTTGTTCCGTTTTCCGTCAAAACTGACGAGTTGTTTGAATATATGCAAAAGAATATGCAGCATGTAGCCATTGTTCTGGATGAATACGGCGGTACGCTGGGCATCGTGACCATGGAAGACCTGATAGAAGAGGTTATGGGCAATATATGGGATGAGTACGATGAGGAAGAGAAAGACATCGTCGCCATAGATGAAAACACGTTTAATGTGAGCGGTTCTGCGGAGCTTTCAGAAGTGGGGCAATTTTTCGATGTTATGCTGCCGACAGATGACTATATAACTTTGGGTGGGTTTATAATCAGCCAGTTGGGACGAATCCCAGATGAGGATGAGAAACCGGAAATAGAGTTTAACGGATTGCTATTTAAGGTTAAATCTGTAGAGGACAAAAGGATAGACGAAGTGATCATTTGCAAGGCTACGTAACGTACCGCACATTTGCAAGACCGCGCAACGTAATTTGCAATGCCACGTGATGTTGTAGGGGCGGGCACTGTGTACAGACCGCCCAGATAGTTAACAGATCGCTCGGGGAGATAGTTTACAGTTTTGTTATAATATGGCATAGCAATCGGACAGGAGGAATTGCTATGCCGCTGGAGACATTATCCGCTTTCACTTTTAAGCAGCGGGAAGGACGAAATTAT
>JAISGK010000047.1 GCA_031263155.1 Clostridiales bacterium | reverse complement strand
TCAAGCGGCTAAGACACGGCCCTTTCAAGGCTGGAACATGGGTTCGATTCCCGTACGGGTCATATTGTCTTTCGGCTTAATTCCCAAAGTGTTTTTGTTGTGGCTGCCGTGAGATATTGTGTTTTCAGTAGTTTCGCCTTGCGGCGAAGCCGTCGCTGAAAACGAGCGTCGAAGCGTTGCTCGTTTTCAAAACGCGGCGTCGGATTTTTCCGCTACCTTTTGATGTGCAACGCTTTACGCGCTCCGGACTATCGTTGCAAAAACAGGAGATCGCCGTATTCAGCGCGGGGTGTAGCGTAGCTTGGATAGCGCGCCTGATTTGGGATCAGGAGGTCGCAGGTTCAAATCCTGTCACCCCGATTGTTAAAAACCACCTATGGATAGGAACACTCCCAGCACCGCCGAGGGATGAGCATTCGAGTGAAGAAAAAAGGGACCGTCTTGTCGCGCGGTCCCTTCTGGTGGCTATTCCAACTCATCATAATAAGTTATGAATTTTGTATGTACCCCTTCTTGGTAACTTGAATAATCACCCCAAATATAGAGAAATCAATCAAACTGTGATATGCCATATTGAGGTTCTTTACAATAAAAGCTAAACGAAAAGGGGCTATATAGAAATGTTACAAACATATCAAGGATATTTTGAGAAAGGACGGTTTATTTCATTGGAGGTGGCGGTTATACCCGATAAAACACGGGCTATTGTCACGTTGCTAGGTGATGAGGTAATACCGTCGGTTAAAACAAGAGCGCAACAGCAATTAGATGCTGTTAAAGCGTTTATCTCAGATGGTTCAGGTGAAGATGAATTGAGCGCGGAGGACTATGCCGAATTGGAGAGCGGCAAATACAGATTTAGCATGAGCGGCAGGAAATTGGATTTATGACTTACGCGCTCGACACAAACATACTTACCTACTTGTTGCAAAAAAACAAACAAGTTGAAGGCGCTCTCCGAGACGTACTCGAACAAGGTAACGAATACGCTATTCCGCCTGTAGTATACTACGAGTTTAAGCGGTGGTTAACAGTAAAAAACGCGTTCGCGCAGTTAGATAAATTCAACAGAATTTATCGCCCTACTCAAAAATTGCCAATGAGTGAGCGTTGCTGGGATAAGGCGGTAGATATTTATGTCAAATTAATAAAATCTGGAAAGATTATTGATGACGCTGATATTCTCATTTCCGCATACTGTGTCATCAATGGGTACACGCTCGTCACTAACAACATACGACATTTTGAACGAGTTGATGGGCTAAAACTCGTAAACTGGGTAGATTAGAACTTTCGCCATCGGGTGAAGAAACCGCCATGCCAAACAAAGAGGTCTCTTCGCTCGAAGGGGCCTCCACAACTAGGCGGCCTCTTTCGGCTACTCTAACTCTATAATAGGCGTATAACTGCAGTAAAGTGCGATAGACAGAAAAAAAGTGCCTTTGACCGTGTTTCTCTCGAATTGTTTGATGGCGAACACGCTATAAATGGCGTGTTCGAGCATGAAAATTCAACGACACGGAGGATCACCCCAAAAATCCTTGGAAGGCGGAGAAAAATGAACGAAATTAGATGCCCAAAATGTAACGCGGTATTTAAAGTGGATGAATCGGGGTTTGCCGATATTCTAAAGCAGGTTCGCGACCGAGAGTTTGAAAAGGCTCTGCGCGAGCGAGAGGCTTTATTTAAACAAGACAAAGAAAAAGCCGTCAAGCTCGCGGAAGCCGACACAAAGAACGTTTTGCAGATGGAGGCGGCCAAGAAAAATGCTGAGATTGCGGAGTTGAAGGCAAAAATTGAGGCGGCAGAGACTGAAAAAAAGCTGGCCGTTACAGAAGCCTTGGCTAAGGTAGAAAAAGAACGCGATTCTCTTGAGGTTGAGCTACATAAAAAAGATTATGCCATGAAACTCGCGGAGGCAAGCATAAAAGGCAATCTGCAAGAAGACATATCCAAGAAAGAGGCTGAGATCGCAAGGCTACAAGCTGAAATTAAAACTACCGAGATAGCCAAGAGCCTTGCCGTTTCCGAAGCGGTCAATAAAGTTGAAAAAGAGCGGGACGTATTGGTAAGCGAGCTTAAAGCTAAAGATACGGAAAGACAATTGCTTGAAGCGTCCCTAAAAGATAAACACATGGCGGAGTTGAAGTCGAAAGATGAAATGATCGCTTATTACAAAGACTTGAAAGCCAAGCAATCTACCAAAATGGTCGGCGAAACACTTGAGCAGCATTGCGAGGTACAGTTTAATCAAATCCGCGCCACCGCCTTCCCACAGGCGTATTTTGAGAAAGACAACGACGCGCGTACAGGCAGCAAAGGGGATTATGTCTATCGCGAACTCGATACTGACGGCAATGAGATTGTCTCTATTATGTTTGAGATGAAAAACGAGAATGATTCGACCTCAGCGAAACACAAAAACGAGGATTTCTTGAAAGAACTAGACAAAGACCGCAACGAGAAGAACTGTGAGTATGCTGTGCTGGTTTCGCTGCTTGAGCCGGAGAGCGAGCTATATAATGCTGGCATAGTGGACATGTCGTATCGATACACCAAGATGTACGCGATCCGACCGCAATTTTTTATCCCGATGATTACCGTGCTGCGAAACGCGGCGCTTAATTCACTCAAGTATAAGTCGGAGCTTGCGACAATTCGCAACCAGAACATTGATATTACGCAGTTTGAAGATCAGATTGAGACGTTTAAGAGCGGCTTTGCGAGGAACTACGACCTGGCCAGCCGCAGGTTCAAGATTGCGATTGATGAGATAGATAAAACAATCGATCATTTGCAGAAAACTAAAGAGGCATTGTTGTCGTCAGACAATAATTTACGTTTGGCTAATAATAAAGCTGAAGAGTTGACCATTAAGCGTTTAACGCGGGGCAACCCGACCATGACGGCTAAATTCGCGGAACTTAATTAGCAAGGGATGAATGGAGCCGCAATTATTACAGCCCAAGAACGCGCTATTCCATATCCAGATGCATTTTTGCCGTAGGCGGCCAGTACACGCTGTCGATTCGCGCCCAGTCCTCATCAGAAATGCGGATATCAATCGCGGTTGCGTTTTCCTCCACATGGCGAACTGATCCCGCCTTTGGTATGGCCACAAGATTCTTTTGCCGCAAGATAAAGGCAAGCATAATCTGCGTCACACTGAGTTTGTATTTTGCCGCGACCGACACAAGGGTTTCATCGGTGATGATATCTTTCCGCATTCTCGTGAGCGTCCCTGCCTGCGCCAAAGGGCAATAAGCCATCACCGCCACACCGCGCTTGGCCAACCAAGGAATCAAGTCGTACTCAATCCCTCGCGAGCCGATATGGTACAGCACTTGATTGGCCGCACAATTGCTCCCATTCGGAATGCTCCACAACTCCTCCATATCGTCAACATCAAAATTGGAAACGCCCCAGCGCCTAATTTTGCCTGAGCGGACGAGTCGCTCCATACACTCAACGGTCTCCGAAAGAGGGGTAGAGCCGCGCCAATGCAGCAAATACAAATCCAGATAGTCGGTTGCCAGTCGTTTTAGGGAAGCCTCGCAACTTTTAAAAATATTCGGCCTGCCTGCGTTATGCGGGTAGACTTTGGATACAAGCAGGTATGCCTTGCGCGGTATCCCTCTCAAGGCTTCGCCGATCAAAAGTTCGGAATCTCCGTCGCCGTACATTTCGGCGGTATCAATCAAGTTCATGCCCAGTTCGAGGCCGCGCCGAAGCGCGGCCATCTCGCTCGCCGCCTTTTGAGGCTCATCGCCGATACGCCATCCGCCTTGTCCTAAAACTGGCATTTGCATACCATTAGCCGATATCGCTCTCATAAAGAATCTTCCTCCGAGTATTTAAGCGTTTTTTCTTTTCGTTAATATCCTTACGTATCTTGCCATTTGTGTTGCGTCGTTGGGAAGCGTTAGGAGCGATAAATACCCTTCGCCGCACATTCAAACTTATCGTTTGAGATATGGCAATAGCCGCCCGGATTTTTGTCGAGATAATTTTGGTGATATTCTTCAGCGGGATAGTAGTTCTCAAGTTGTTTTAGCTCAATCGCCACCGGCTTGGGCAGGCTTTCGTCAAGCGATACAAGCCAGCCCTTTATAATGTCGCGGTCTGCCTCGTAAACATAGTAAATGCCTGTACGGTATTGAATTCCAACATCTCCGCCCTGTCGATTGATGGAAGTCGGGTCGATGACATCGGCGTACAGGTCAAGCAGCCGCGTTAGCGTTATAATGCTCTCGTCGTACTCCACGCGCACAGTCTCGGCGTGGCCGCTATTGGCGCAGACCTGCTCATACGTCGGATTAGCCGTCGCGCCGTTTGCGTAGCCGACATACGTCTTTTTTACGCCTTCAATAAGCGAAAGATATTTTTGCAAGCCCCAAAAACACCCGCCGGCAAGATAGATCGTTTTCATTTACGTCTGCCCACTTTCTGGAATGTTCCACATCTTTGCTCCGTACAGAGCCATTCGCGCCTTATTTTTTTTCAAAAATTTGGGTAACGTCTTTTAAGTAATTCACAATGCCAAGATACTGAGGACATGCTCTTTCACACCGCTTACATTTGATACAATCAGATGCCTTGCTATGGGTTTCGGTAAAGCGGCTGTAGTATAGCCCTTCTATATAAAACGGCAAAGGGGGTTGAAGCTTCACATTGTTGTACAACGCGAAAAAATTGGGTATCGCTATATTTTTAGGGCAGTCTTTTACGCAGTAATTGCAGCCAGTGCAGGGGATGGCTATACTTTCTTTGATAGTAGAGATTGCGTTGGCGATAACAGCGCGCTCGTCGTCAGTCAAAGGCTTGAAATCTTGCATAAAGCCGGTATTGTCAAGCATTTGTTCCATGTTTGACATGCCGCTTAACACGCCTGTAACGCCGTCAAGGCTTGCCGCGTACCGAATCGCCCATGCCGCTGCGGATAATTCGGGGTGGTGATTTTTAAAAAGCAGCGCCGCTTTTTCTGGAACATTGGCAAGGGTACCGCCCTTAACCGGCTCCATGACAATTACAGGTTTGTGGTGTTTTTGCGCAACCTCATAACATTTACCCGACTGGATGCTTTTATTATCCCAATCCAGATAATTGATTTGAAGTTGAACAAAGTCTGTTTCCGGGTGGGCGTTAAGTATCTCGTCCAACAGCTCCGCGCTGTCGTGATGGGAAAAACCGATTTGCCTAATAACGCCTTCTTTCTTTTTTTGCTTAATGAAATCAAAACAGCCGAATTGTTGGGCGATCTTGTAATTTTGTACACCTATATTATGTAAAAGATACGCGTCAAAATAATCAAGTCCGGTTCTTGCCACCTGCTCGTTAAATATTCTCTCCTGATCTCCTGGCTCCTTGAGGTTTAACAGGGGCATTTTTGTCGCCAGCTTATATCGCTCTCTCGGATGACGCTTTACCAAAGCCTCTTTGATACTGTCCTCGGAGTTGGCATAGACGTAGGCGGTATCGAAGTAGTTAAACCCTTTGTCGAGAAAGGTATCAACCATGCGTTTCAATTCTTCCATATTCACGCTGTGGCGATCCGCTGGATCATTTAGGGGCAAGCGCATAAGACCGAAACCTAATTTTTTTGTGAACATGCTGTCCTCCATCATATTTTCATTGAGTTTCCATCCAATTTCTCTCTAATATAGCACAAGTGAACTAAAATATTAGCTGATACTATTGTAGTCAAGGACTTGCGGCTTGTCAAGAAATGTGATTCCGAAACCGACACAAAAGGCTCATCAATCTGAGCAGCGCACCGCACCCTTGATGAAACTATTCGCATGGGTACTCATGTCCTCATTCGCTCTATCGAATTCCTCCATGCTATAGATGTTGTTTGTTACGCCGGTGAATTTCCAGATGCCCCGCGACAGCAGCATCATACAGCGTTGGCATAGGCCCGCTTCGTAATCGATTCGGCGTTCGTGGCAGTTTATGGTGGTGATGGCCTTAAAATTCCACAATTTATAGTCGATGCTGCGCAAGGAATCGTTGTGATACCCGCCGATACCCAATCTACCGTGAGCGGCGGTAAGATCACCCGATAAGCGCAATCCGTCTTCCGTACCCGTAAACTCCACCACGTTTTTGAAGCCTAAAGACCAAAAATCCGCTGCGTGGCCATCACGTGTCAAATCTGGCGCTCCGATGGTGTCGAAGTTCATTAAATAATTGCGGGGCAGTTCTTCGGGCGCGTAGACTTTTGTCGCGCCGAATTTTAGCGCGTTGGCGCGCGCCGCTTCCCTTTTATCCACCGCGATAATATCGCCGTAACCCATGGATTTGAACAGCGATATGATCCCAAGGCCCATATAACCCGCGCCCACTACGGCGATAGAGTCGCCCAGAGTCTCTATCGGATTTTTCATCGCCGCGCTGAGTAAGCAGGCCAACGGCTCCGCGATGGCGTCTTCGTCTTTCAGGTTGTCTGGCACATGCACGGTCTTATCCGGCGTCATGACGATATACTCCTTATATCCGCCACCGCCCAGACCCGTTACGCGATCGCCCGCCTTAAAGCCGCGCGTATCCCCGCCCGCTTCCACTACGACGCCGACCGTCTCATGCCCAAAGGTTTCACCCTCCCGCGCTACCGACCATGGATA
Source organism: Clostridiales bacterium (assembly GCA_031263155.1). Lineage (GTDB taxonomy): Bacteria > Bacillota > Clostridia > Lachnospirales > WQUN01 > JAISGK01. The sequence goes on along the minus strand of JAISGK010000047.1, from coordinate 13,256 downwards.
CCATTCGGAGTGACACATGCCGGTGTATGTAACCTTTACCAATAATTCGCCGCGCTCGATCTGCGGCTCTGGTACATCAATGACCTTGCTTTTTCGAGGTCCTGTCATTACGATCTGTTTCATGCTTGCCACCATCCCATCCATTGTTTTTTTTCCATCCTTTGTTGAAGCGGACACAGATTTATCAAATGCTTGTTACTCATCGCAGGCCTCGTTCTCGCGCCGCTTTAATAATTCCTTCGCCGTCATACTCACAGCAATAATCAGTAGCAGAATAAATTGCGGCAGAGATTCGCCTTCCGGCGTGAATGCGCCGTTTTTAAAGAATAGTGTGCCTGACGCGATGTGCCGTATCGTCAGGATTGCCGAAGAGATTGCCATAAGATCAAAAATAACGGTAATGGCGATGTTTGAGCCTGTGTTGCCGAAGTAGACGTCTCTGAATATCATCTCCACCGATACCACTGTGACAATCGCAAGCAGGATCGTGATGTTTTGCGCGAATCCGCTCGCCCACACAACGCCAATACTTTGCAAAAACGCGTTGCCGAGAAGTAGCACGGTCGCCGCAATCAAACCATGCCACAACACTTTGCCCCTGATGAGAACCTGACGTTCGTCAAGTTGTTTGCTTGTTTTCATCGTCACCCTCCCAAAATAAATCATTTAGAGTTTTACCGAGAACCCTGCAAATGGCGGAGCATAGCCTTATGGACGGGTTGTAGTCGCCAAGCTCAATTAGGTTAATTGTTTGACGAGCAACGCCTACCTCGTTCGCAAGCTGCTTTTGCGACATATCCTTTGCCGCTCTTGCCGATTTGAGCTTAAGGTTTTTAGCCATATTTCAACCTCCCAAACGCAGTATAACATGCTCGTGTCAAAATATCAAGTATAAATGTCATTGAGACTTAAATATTTTTCTTACTATAATATGCCCGATGGAGATAATCGCATTGCCGGAAATTTTGTCGAAAAATTCGCGAAAAACCTTTGAACTATCGCGCCAAAATATCTTATAATATGAGCATGAATTCACTGACGCGTCAAATCGGGGGGGGGGGCATAATTAAATGGATTATTTAGCCATAGAAAACATTATCGAAACACGCCTGATGAATAACGACGGGTTGTCGCGGCGCGGCGTTAAAGACGCCGCTCTTTGCCTTATGCTTAACCCCAATGACACCTGGGCGCGGCTTTGTCTTATTATGTATTCTCGTCCAGAACTCGCCGACAACAGTGACAGCAAATCGCTGGCCATACAGTCGCGGTTTGCCACGCGCATTGCCCACAGCATACATAAATACGATAGAGAGCGCTCGCCGCTTTTGAAATTCTTACTACGCCTGGCGACGTTTGCGGAATTGGACGTGTGCGGCTACACAAAAAAGCTGGGCGCAAGCGATGCCGGAATAGGCTATGACGTTTGCGCCGATAGCGACGTAAGGTTAGACTACGCCGACTCAAATGGGCTCGAGTACTATGATGAGGGTGTTATTCGCGCCGAAAGCTACCTCGCAAACCTTATTTATGAAAAGCCATTTGGCGAGACGATAAAATTCCCTTTATTTGAAAAAGACAGCGATGGGAAAATAACGCCGATAACGCCAACAATAAAAATGAGCGCCGAGGAATTAAAGTCAACGCTTGTATTATTGCTTCAAAACGAGCAGAGAATACGCGATTTAATCGCGCTGTACCGCCCGTGCGCCACCGCGCTTAATCCAGCCGTTATCCTGCCTGGGTTCGCCGAATATTATGCGGCCCGGTACAAAACCGACAAAGGGCTAAAAGAACAGCCTTTGTATGAGCTTGTGTTTGAGATGATGATTCTTGGCAAAAGCGACTTGGACGAAGTAGAAGCTGAATACCGCAAACGCCATAATAGCGAAGAGCCGCCTGTAAAGGCAAAGCAAGCAAGATACAGCGAACGCGGCAAAAGAATACTTGCGGGGTTTTGGGACTGGCTTGATGAAACTCAGAATAATTAGCTATGTTGGAATAGTATTGAAGGCGCTGATCTATCCACTTGACTCAAAACGTGCGGTTTCCAAATTTGGTATGGGTGCGGTAGCGGTCAGTGGGTATGCTCTCGTAGGGGCGCGCACTCAGACTGCGCAAAAAGTCTAATTTTTGCCCTAAACGATGCCTGAAAACCGCATAAACTCGTTGGAATTCAGGCGGATTTTATAGTTTTTGCGCAGTCTGAGAGCGCCGGTATAACCGCATTCGTAGGGGACGGCGTCCTCGACGTCCCGTTTCCCAGCCCTGACATTCCACGGTTCCCATTTGATGTCTCGTTGCCCTCATTGTCGGAAACCAAAATAATCATGTGTACGTGGTTTGGCATAATCACATAATGTGGTATCTCAATGTTCTCGTAATGACGGCACATATCGGTTATTCTTTTTGCTACGGCATCGCCGTATGGCGTCAACTTGCTATGCGGGGCGTCGAGGATGCCGCCCCCTACGAAGGGCGCGAATTCGATATGCCCCAACAATTCGGCGCGGTCTTTTATGCATAACGTTATGAAATATACTCCGTTGCGGTTGTAATCATAACCTTGACTCTTTATATAGGAGATTTGCCAAGCGTAAAGGCTAACTAAACAAAAAACGGGCGCTTATGCCCGCCTACACTCTTAAAAAGCTATTCCATTAAAGATAGCTTCTGTGTCTGGGTATGTTACACCTAACCCTTCCAGCCGCGCGCTTTTATAGATATAGTCAACGATATTCCGCTTTGCTACAAAGATATTTTGTTCCAGCGTCATATTGTATTTTGACTTCATGTGGCTTTCTGATCCTTTCCTCCGCTCTACGATTTCCACTATACCCCCAGGCTGGACGCTTAGAGCATAGTCAGCCGATGCCAATAATTTGTTGTCTTTTCCATTAATAATATCATTGCGTTTTAAATTAAGCAAACAATAGCCCACGGGCGCGCAGTGCAGACTGCGCAAAAACTCTAAAATCCGCCTGAATTCCAACAAGGGAAACGGGGCGGCGGGGACGCCGCCCCGCATAGCAAGTTGACGCCATACGGCGATGTCGTAGCAAAAAGAATAACCGATATGTGCCGTCATTACGAGTACATTGATATACCGCATTATGTGATTATGCCAAACTACATACACATGATTATTTTGGTTTCCGACAACGAGGGCAACGAGACATCAAATGGGAACCGTGGAATGTCGAGGCTGGGAAACGGGACGTCGAGGACGCCGTCCCCTACGAATGCGGTTATACCGGCGCTCGTTTCAACATTGAAGGTTATGATTACAGGCGCGACGGAGCATATTTCATAACGTTATGCGTAAAAGACCGCGCCGAATTGTTGGGGCATATCGAATTCGCGCCCATCGTAGGGGGCGGCGCTCTCAGACTGCGCAAAAACTCTAAAATCCGCCTGAATTCCAACGAGTTTATTAATCGCCAAAACCGGTTCAATAAAAAAATGCTAAAGCTCTTTGTACCTTGAGCTTTAGCATATATTGTTTATAATTTGCAACCGCAGGACGGGCCGCCTGAGATATCTCTTGGAATGTTGCCGCTAATGCCCGCGACAAATTCCGGCTTTTGGGGCGGAGCGAAAATATCCAGCGGGAAATCCAGCTTGTCAAAGAATTCGCACGGATTAAGCGGGCTTATCTCGTCACATTCTTCTGGCACACAGAACCCTTTGGACTCCACTGACAGGTTAACAACACGGAACAGCTTTAAAATGGAGAACAGACCGATTGTTACCAATACTTCGTTGGGGTTGCGGCGATCTAGTTCGCAGCCGCCATCGGGTATGGGATAGCCGGGATACTCAGGGCCAACATCTGGAATGGGATAGCCGGGATACCCAGGGCCAACATCCGGAATGGGTCTGTGGTGATGGTGATGGTGGTGCTTGTGATGCAATTCGGCGGTTAATGCTATGGCTTTCCCCTCAGCCCAGATGAAAGGTTCTGCGTCCATGGTATTGTCACCCATATGACGGAACAGATCTGTAGAGAATGCCAAATCGCTGCCAATAGAGCCGAACAGTGTTACTTTTTTATTGTATATGCTGTTGGCTCGGATACATCCTATAACTGTACCATCCACTTCTCTAAACGTAAGACGATACTCAAACACAAATTTCAAATCCACATCCCAAAACCCGTTTTTAAAGGGATTTGGTTTTTTATCCACGATGATGATTTTTCTGATTTTTAAGAAATCAATTGTAACAGATGCGGCGTTATCCGGTGGGTCTATAATGTCGCCCTCGTGGATGTGTACGTCACATATGCAAGCGTGTTCCGCACTGCGGGCGGGACCTAATTGCGCTGGGGTAAGGCAGTCTTGCTGCCTGCAAGAATCATACACCTTCATAGCGATGATGCACTCTTCTCTAAGACGACGCGGATTAAGGCTTTCTAGGCCATTAGCAGACGCGCGTCCAGAACCGATTGGATTCAACTCGAAAGCTCCCATTTATTACTTGGCCTCCTGGTATAAATTTTGTCTCTCCAGTTCCATAGTATGTACCTTGACCTTTTTTGTGACAGCCAATTAAATTAAAGATTTTTATAGATAAAGGCGCAAATAAAAATGGACAACCACAATTGGCTGCCCATTTCCAGTCCATTCGCATTGTTTTCGTATTTTCTCTTCCCACCCGCGCAACTTCCATTTTTTTGTACTGCACTCGGCGGGAATCGAACCCGCGGCCTTTCGGTTCGGAGCCGAACGATCTATCCGCTGAGCTACGAGTGCATAAATATTCGCGTATCCTTCTTGAACTCTAATACAATTATTTTATCACAACACGGTAGGGCTGTATAGAAAATTTTATTGATTTTTTGATGAATGATTTTTTGATGAAAAGACGGGGGAGTATGCTTTTAAATATCTGGAAAGAGTCATCGGTGCTTCGTAAGCGCTTGCCTTGCGGAGACATTTGTCCCGCCTTGTAAATTTTGTCTCACAATGCTACAATATGGGGCATATGGGGAGAAGGTGGAGATTGAATGTCGGGTTCGCGGTTTGGCAAAAATTTTACAGTAACCACGTGGGGAGAAAGCCATGGCGACTCCATCGGCTGTGTGGTAGACGGGTGCCCGGCGGGTATCCGTCTGGATGAGCAGGATATCCAAGCGGATATGAAACGCCGAAGGCCGGGCGGATCACCTTATTCTTCTTCGCGGGAAGAACACGACAGTGTTCGCATACTTTCCGGCTTGTTTAAAGGCGTTACAACTGGCGCTCCCATATCGATGACGGTTGATAATATGGATGCGCGTTCTGGCGACTACACGAGCATAGCGCACATATACCGCCCCGGTCACGCCGATTATGTGTACGATAAAAAATATGGCGCGCGTGACTATCGTGGAGGCGGCAGAGCGTCAGCCCGCGAAACGGCTTGTCGCGTTATGGGAGGCGCTGTGGCAAAAAGATTTCTTGATGAACTGGGTGTTGGTATTAACGCGTATGCGTTGTCAATAGGAACTGTATCCATAGACCGCAGCCATTTAGATATGTCTCAAATAGCGGTCAATCCATTTGGTATGCCAGATAAAACAGCTTATGAAAAAGCGGTGGCGCAAGCCGCGCAAGCCACGGCCAACGGTGACTCGCTGGGCGGAGTGGTAGAATGTGTTATAACCGGGTTATTTCCGGGGGTTGGCGAACCCGTTTTTGATAAGCTATCCGCTGTGCTGGGCCAAGCTGTGCTGTCTATTAACGCGGTTAAAGGCGTAGAGTTTGGCGCGGGTTTTGTTGCGGCCAGCATGACAGGCGCGGTTAATAACGACGCGATGTTTTATGACGGCGGCGAACTTAAAAAGCGCAGCAATAACGCGGGCGGTATTTACGGCGGAATAAGCGATGGATCGGATATAACATTTCGCGCCGCGTTTAAGCCCGCGCCTTCTATATCGCTAAAGCAAGAGACCATCACAGACGACGGGCATAACACAAGCGTTTCAATAAAGGGACGCCATGATCCCCTTATTGTGCCGCGCGCCATAGTGGTCGTCGAAGCCATGGCGGCCTTGGCGCTGGCCGATATGTGTCTGCAAAGCCTGTTATCCAATATTTCGACTATAAAGAGGATATGGGGGAAGTATGATTAAGTTAAACGGAACTGTGACAGACGGTAACAACTTTTTTGAAAACACCGATCCATTTGATCTTATCGCCGAATACGGCAGTCCACTGTATGTATACAATGAGCGTCTGCTGAGAGAGAATTGCCGCTTGCTGAAAAATTTTTGCCCGTATCCTCAATTTCAGCTGCACTACTCTGTAAAGGCTAACGCAAATCTCTCGCTGCTTAGGATCATTCGCGAAGAGGGGTTGAGGGTAGACGCCATGAGTCCCGGCGAGATAGTTGTCGAACAGGCGGCGGGGTTTAGCTCCGGCGAGATCCTGTTTGTGTCCAACAATATTTCGGATACGGAGATGCAGTTTGTGCATGATAAAGGCATTTTGATGAGTGTGGATTCTGTTTCGCAGCTGGAACGGTACGCTACGCTGTTTCCCGATTCGGAAATATTTATAAGATTTAACACGGGTATAGGGGCGGGGCATCACGAAAAGGTAGTAACGGGAGGCAAAAATACTAAATTTGGGGTAACGCCCGACGCCATACCGGCTGTAAAAGACATTCTGCGTCGTTACAACATTAGGCTAAAAGGTATTAACCAGCATATAGGCTCTCTCTTTTTAGAAAAATCTCCTTATATGGAGAGCGTGGAGAGCATTTTTGAAATAGCGCGGCAATTCGATGATCTGGATTTCATTGATTTTGGCGGGGGATTTGGCGTACCCTATCACAAGCAGGAGGGGCAAGGCGCGCTGGATTTTTGTGACATGGGCCAGGCGCTCGCTGCGGCAATGAAAAATTTCTCTAACGAGTACGGCAAACAGCTTACCTACGTGATAGAGCCGGGAAGGTTTGTTGTGTGCGAGGCGGGGGTGTTGATTGGCACCGTGCACGCGATAAAAGAAAATCACGGCACAAAGTACGTCGGCACAGACTTGGGATTAAACACCCTTATGCGCCCCGCTATGTACGACGCGTTTCACGATGTAGAAGTGTATCGCGCCACGGAGGACGTGTCCGCCGCGTACGAGGCCGTGACCATAACAGGCAACATTTGCGAAACGGGAGATATATTGGCAAAAAACCGTCTGATGCCAGAGATATTTGAAAACGATCTCATTTGTGTGTTGGACGCGGGGGCGTATGGATACTCCATGGCATCCAACTATACATGCCGCTTGCGTCCGGCGGAATATTTGATAACGGGAGAGCGGGGGAGGTTGATACGCCGCCGCGATACGTTTGACGACATTTTGGCGGCGTATGTTTAATCAGCCAATGTTTATTATAACAGCCGCTCTGTAAGCGAGCGTTCAGCGGGCAGACAATTTGCGTATCGTTCTAAAAATTTCGCGAAACCCTTTACATTAACGGGTTCGGGGTCAAGCGTGTAAGCGTCTGTGTCTTTAAATACTCGCGCGTTAAGATAGTCGCCCAGGTTCTCGTCTTTCGCGCGGTTGATCATGTACGCGGCCAATATGGCCATTCCCCACGCTCCGCCTTCGCCCGCCGTTTTCATAACGGTAACGGGGGTATTGAGCGCGGCGGCCATTACCTGTTGCCCCGCGCGCGTCGTTTTGAAAAAACCGCCGTGCCCGCGAAAGCCGTCTATCTTCACACCCTCGCTTTGTGTCAAAATGTCCATGCCTATTTTAAGCGTCGCGGTCGCGCTGTATAGCAAGCAGCGACTCAGGTTTGCCAGCGAGAAATTGCCGCCCGGTATGCGCGCCAGCATGGGTCTGCCTTTATCGAGATTAGTTATCGGCTCGCCCGCGTCATAATTGAACGCGACAAGCCCGCCACAGTCCGCGTCGCCTTGCAGAGCTTTTGTGTATAGCAGCTCGTAAACCTCGTTCAAAGACTTGTTTGACAATTCCGCAAACAGCTTTACCCACGCGTCAATATCTGTAGTGCAGTTGTTGCAGTGTACCATGGCTGTTGGCGCTCCTTCCGGAGTGGTCACAACGTCTATTTCAGGGTGCATTTTCGCCAGTGGTTTTTCCAGTACGGCCATGGCAAACACACTCGTGCCGGCTGATATATTTCCCGTGCGCCTTGTTACACTATTTGTCGCGGTCATACCCGTTCCCGCGTCTCCCTCGGGCGGACACATGGGCGTACCCGCCTTAAGTAACCCGCCCAGCCAATCAGAGCCGGATTGTGTGATTGCCCCCGCGCTTTTGCCCGCAACCAGCGGGTGTGGCAATATATCCAAAATATTGACGTTGGCCCCATGTTCTTTAGCCGCCTTATCAAACGCCTGTGCCATCAATTTATCGTATTCCATTTCGCGTATGGGAAACATGCCAGACGCGTCGCCGATACCCAGTGCTTTTTCACCCGTGAGCATGTAATGCGTATAGCCCGCGAGAGTAGTCATATAAGCGATATCTTTAACATACGGCTTGCCATCCAGAATATCTTGATAAAGATGTGCCGCGCTCCAACGTTGAGGTAAGTTGAATTCTAGCAGGCTGGTAAGCTCGGCTGCGGCTTGTTCGGTCAGGGTATTGCGCCACGTGCGAAATGGGGTGAGCAGATTACCGTTTTTATCGAACGCCAAATATCCGTGCATCATGGCCGAGACGCCCATAGACGATATTTTTGGCAAATCGCCCAGCTCTGTTATAACCTCTTTGACTTTCTCACGCGCATCTTCCAGCGCGTATGTCCACACGCCGTTAACCAACTGATTTTCCCAATTTATAGACGCTTGCGCCAGTATTGCGTGCGCGTCGTTTATTAACACGGCCTTAACGCGGGTGGAGCCCAATTCTATACCCAAGTATGCGTGCATAATATTCCCCTGTCAGTTTTTTATAATCATAGCACATTTGTGGCGGCGTGTCTTTAGTTACCAGTCGGTCAGCGGGTATAATCTCGTAGGGGCGCGCGGTCAGACTGCGCGCCCCTACGAAACCGCATCCGCAAATCATTTCACCGACCACTGCGGGGAAAAAACCACCCTAGCGGGTGGTTTTACTGAGCCGTATCGTCTTTACCTCAAAGGGCTTGAAGTGGAGTTTAACGTGCCGGTCTTGCGCAGCCAGCGGTATATCGGCCTCTCGTTCTTCCATCATATTTGTTATAGAAGCCAAGGCATTGGGGATTTGCCACTGCAATTCGCAATGGGTGTCCGCCTTTTTGCTTTCGTACAATCGCAATATGATGTCCCCGCTGTTATCCTCTGCGGGTTTAACGGTCTCAAGTATCACGCTGTCGCTGTTTACGGCGAAAAAACTCGCGCTTTCGCCGCCGCCGCCCGCCACGACTACTGGAACGTTAAGCTCGTAGCCTTCGCGCACAACGTCGCTTGAGAGGAATGGGCAGTTCCACGCGGTAAATCCGTAAACAAACCTGTGCGTAGTGTTATCGCCGCGCATTTCGGGAGACCCTTCGGCGCGCAGCAGAGTTAATTTTATATCGTGGCCGTCTACGCTCACGCCATATTTGCAATCGTTTAGCACCGCCGCGCCGTGGCTTTCATCCGCCAGCGCGGTATAGCGGTGGTTGCAAACCTCAAAACGATCTTGATCATACGCGCGGGATTTATGTGTCGGGCGCTTAACATTGCCAAACTGCATTTCGTGTATAGCCTCTTCCGCAAGCACATCGACAGGGAACGCAACCTTCAGCAGGCGATGCAGCTCGTTCCACTCAATGGTCGTGTCAAATTCCAATCGCTTTGATCCCGTTTTTAGTGTAATCAGCTGCGCAAGAGTAGAGTTGCCAATCTGCTTTTCTATCTTGATAACCGCTGAATGCGCGCCGCCGTTAACAAGGGTCAGTTTTGCGCTTGGCGCAATCTCCACCGGCTGTTGGTCGTACATACTATCAATATCCCACGCGTCGAACAGGCGAGGCACATCTTTATACAGTAAAAATTGATTCATTTTGCCCGCCGCGAATTCCCTGCCCGTTTGTTTAGTAATAAATGAGGTGATCTCGCCGCTGGCATTAATTTTAGCCGTGATAAATTCGTTGGACAGCGTCGCGCCGGACTCGGTGAGCTCCGCTTTTGCCGCTGGCTCAAACGTGTCGATGTCTGGCACGGGCGCGTAGCCGCATGAAGGCACATTCACCGTGATAGGCTGACCATCTTTTTTATTGACCACTACTTTGCGTGCCCATGGCAGCGAATTAAAAACAGTGGGTGTGTCGCCGGTTGTTATGCATCGTTTGGCATCGCTGGAAATCGCGTCTGTAGCCGCAAGCACTTCGTTATGCAGTGCGGCGGCTTCGGGATATACCCGCGCGATAGACGAACCGGGCAAAATGTCATGAAATTGGTTGGTAAGCGTCTTTTTCCAGGCTGCGTCCATGTTTGCGCTGGGATACGCAAAATTGTTGTTCAGCGCGATTGCACCCCACATTTCCGCTTCGCGAAGGGCCAGCTCGGCCTTGCGGTTGCCGCGCTTTATGCTCGCCTGCGCGGTGTACGTGCCTCTGTGGGCGGTAAAATACAGCTCTCCAACGTAGGTATTTTTTGGACCGCCATCTGCTTCTAAATCGTGAAACAGATCCAGCGGGTTTTTCAACTCAACTTTAGGACATCCTTCCAGGTCGCGCTCGCGCAGAGCGTATTCGATATAGTCTCTGCATGGGCCGCCTCCGCCGTCGCCATAGCCGTATGGCAGCAAAAATTTGTCCATGTCGTCTTTCAGCACCCTATTGCTCCACACTTCGTCTAATCGCTTGGGGTTGGTGGTGTAGGTGTAACTGGTTGGCAAGAAAGATGTAACACAGGTTCCGTCCATTCCCTGCCAATTAAAATAGTGGTAGGGGAATTGCTCGCCGCCGTTGTACGACCAAAATATTTTTTGGGTAACAAGGTAATCTATGCCGCAGTCTTTTAGAATTTGCGGCAAGGCGGCGGTATATCCAAAAGTATCTGGAAGCCACAGAATTTTGCAGGTGACCCCGAACTCGTCTTTATAAAATTTGAGCCCGTGAACTAGCTGGCGCACAAGCGCCTCGCCGGAGGCCATGTTGGTATCAGGCTCTACCCACATTCCACCCTCGGCGATCCAGCGCCCACCCTTTATGGCCGCTTTTATCTTTTCATACAGCGCGGGATAGTTCTCCTTTACCATCGTATACACATACGGTTGGCTTTGAATGAACTGATAGTCGGGATACTGCTCAAGAAGCCTTAATTGAGCGGCAAACGTGCGCGCTGTTTTGCGCTTTGTTTCTTCCAGCGGCCACAGCCACACAACATCTATGTGCGAGTTGCCAATAGAGTAAAAAGTCGGGACGCTGTCTCCATTCTTGGCCATAAGGCACGGCTTAAGTATCTCACGCGCCTTGCGATAGTCTTTATCGCGCTCTTCCGCGCCCTGCTCAAAGTCTACCGCAAGCGTGAAGTCTTGCAGCGCCTTGCCGATTTTTGCCGCGCGCAGACTCCCTTCGGGCAGGTATTGCATTATCTCAAGAAGAGAGGTCGCGTCCATATATAGTTGATACGCGTCTTCGTTCCATATGCCATATGTGGAGTTGCCGAGGCTTGTACGCTCTTTGCCCGCGTTTTTGTCGTCGTATAGACCAGGCAGAACCGGCCCGATAGAAACCCCGCCCAAGGGGCTTTCGGGTATATAGTGCCCCGCGTATGCCTCACACATTATATTAAAGGTTTCGCCGGGTTTACCGCACCGCGTCAAATAATTATCCACCAGGTAATGATGTTTTTGCGACAGACCCGAGGCGCGGTAGGTACCAAATTCTTCCCCGTTAACGAATAAAGTAGACTCGCCGCCAGGGCGCAGATCCATAACGACAATTTTACCTGCCACTTCGCTTGGTAGCGTAACGGTAGATTTTAGCCAAGCGTATTGCCATTCGCGGCCCCACGCCTCGCCGGGTTGTATTGGCGCAAAAGGTCTTTTGGCCGCTTCTGGCGGCGTGAGGTAGTCATACGTAAAATGCGCCTCAAAATCAATCGCTCCCAGCGGCTGATAAAGGTCTTGCTCCAGTGTGTACATCCAGTGTCGAATCCGCCACTCCCATTCGGAACTAAGCTGCATAATGCCACTCCCCTGTAATTTTTCATCTCTATCCTAATACAAGCGCGATTGGTTGTCAATTGCCAGGCAGCTCGCCGTTACTGAATTGTAAAATTTTTGTGAACGGGGCAATGTTGATTTGCCACATAGTCAGTATTTATGCTTGGCAGTTTGCCCTTGAGATTTAACGAGTCAAAATACTTTTTCGCCGCCCTGTGGAGCGCTTCCCGACACAGGAAACTGTTTTTCAATAAACGCTGTCGTCATTCGCCTAGTTCTCCTCATCGTATTCTGCCTCAGCATCTTCCAGCGCTTTGATATTTTGCCGGTGCGTCAATTCAATGTCAAAGGGGCCTTCTTCCGCGTCATAAGCCTTCAAAATTCCTTTCAGTATCCCTGCCAGCTCTTTGATATCTACAGTTGACACATTCCAAATAATATCCCAGTCCACTTTATCATATTCATGGGCGATCACATTGCGAGTCTTGCGGATAGCCGCCCACGGGACAGCGCCGTGTTTTCTTTTGTAGTCATCTGAAAGCTTTTGCTGCAGTTCGCCAATGTTGAGCAGGGTCATGCATATGGCGCGACGTATGATTTCGCTTGCCATGAAACCATTGTAGTCCACGTCTTTAATGATACCGCAAAGCTCCATGGCTTCTTCATGGATTCTGATAGTAAGCATTCGATCTCTGTTTATGCCCATAGCACTTCACCGCCTTTTCGATGATTAATCGACTATCTTTTTTAAGAGGGAGCGTGACGACATCGACTTCTTTGTGCAGCATATCCTCAAGATCGCTGATGATCCCCCCCAACGTGAAAAGTGATACCCTGACATCGCCAAATTCGACCAATAAATCCAAATCGCTATTCTGGGTCTGCGTACCCCTTGCGTAAGAGCCGAAATAGAATGCGTTCTTTATGCCATAACTTGGCGCGATTTTTTTTACGGCTTGGCATATGTCTTTGTGTGTCAGCATAGCCTGACTGATTTCGTTCTCCCGTGTCAGCATTTTACAGCTCCTTTTCACCTATATAAATCTAATGAAATCTCTTGTTTTCTCCAGACACTATCAAAGAACCGATAGCCGGAAGTGGCATGAAAGTCATTTAGTAACCTTCAAGGAGGAAGCTCTCAAGGCGCGCAGCATAATACCACGCGCG
>JAISGK010000042.1 GCA_031263155.1 Clostridiales bacterium | reverse complement strand
AAAATAATCATGTGTATGTGGTTTGGCATAATCACATAATGCGGTATCTCAATGTTCTCGTAATGACGGCACATATCGGTTATTCTTTTTGCTACGACATCGCCGTATGGCGTCAACTTGCGATACGGGGCGTCGAGGACGCCGCCCCCTACGAGGGGCGCGAATTCGATATGCCCCAACAATCCGGCGCGGTCTTTTACGCATAACGTTATGAAATATACTCCGTTGCGGTTGTAATCATAACCTTTCAACCGGGTTTGTTTTCTCTGCGGCGATTCCTTCACGTTTCACCTCTTGCCATGACGTTACGGTATGGCGTCAATTTGCAATACGGGGCGCCGAGGACGCAGACTGCGCAAAAACTCCAATTCTTGCCCTAAACGATGCCTGAAAACCGCATAAACTCGTTGGAATTCAGGCGGATTTTAGAGTTTTTGCGCAGCCTGAATGCGCGCCCCTACGAGATCAAAACCCTTTTGTGAAAACGCGCGTTTAGAGAATAAAAAAAGTGAGATGCCGCTTTCTAACGGCATCTCGCTTTTTTACTATTACATAGTTATAATAATCGGATCGGTATGGGCCGTCCATAACACGGTGGCGCCAAGTTGTTCAGATACGTAACGCACCGGCACAAACAAGCGATCCTGTATCAGCATAGACTTGCCCATGCTGTTTGGCAACTCCCTTCCCAGCACTATAGAAAGGGATCTGTTGCCCAGAGTTATTATGTCTGTTTGTATGTCGTTGTACCATTCTACCTGAGCGCCAAACGCTTCGGCTATAAAACGAATGGGTACCATGGTTCTGCCGCTGCTGGGCTCGACATATGGGGCGACATCAAATTGCGCCGCTACGTCGTTTTTGGTGTAGCGCGTCTCTCCTATCTTAAGCACAATGGTCATGGTTACGCCTGGTGGGTTGGAGGGAGTGCCCGATGAGTAAGTTTCATAGTTAAACGTAGATAAATCGCTGTTGGCATAGCCGGGCGCGGTGGCGATTGCCTTTATGGTAACCGTTTTGGATATGACGACAGGCTGGGTATATCTTTTGCGAGTGGCTGAATCTGTTGGATCGCTGCCGTCGTCAGTATAATATATCGTATTGCCGGCGGTGGAGCAGGTTAGGGTTACGCTGGTACCCGCCGCGATAACGCCGCTGGAGTGGCTGGCCACAGGTTGAGCCGCTTGCGTTGGCTTTGGGGTGGGTGTGGGCGAGGGAGCTGTTATTCTGTATGTGAAGGTAACAATATCGCTGTCGGCGTAACCGGCGGTATTGCTTTGCACAAACGCGCGTAATGTCACATTAGTAGCGTTTTGACCAAATGAAATCGCTCTTGTGTATGCAACAAAATCCGCCTTGGCCGCGCGTACATCGGTGGTATAATAAATATCAAAGTTGCTGCTCCCATCAGGGGCGGTTAGCTGTACGGTCGTGCCGCGAATGATATTGCCCGATTCGGGGGACGCGACAGGTGGTCTTGCAACTCTGTTCACCTGGGCAAATCTCCATTTGCTATTAGTCGAGCTACTCACGAGATCCAGCGCCCCGTTTGTAATAGTCATACCCAAATAGAGATTGTTTCTACTACGATTGGTGCGAATGGTCGCAATGCCGGAAGAGGCAAGTGAAACGCTCCAATATTGGGATTCGTCGCCTTGCACATATGTATCCAGTATCACCGAAGAAGTATCCGAGACCCTGAGTACATAGCTCGGATTATCCTGGGCCGCTATGGTAAACACGCCGTCACTAATATTAGTGAGACGCCATAGCGTAGTGGCATTGGTCGAGTAAGCCAAATTCGTACCGTTTGCCACAAGGTAGTCGTTTGTGCCAGCGTGTACGATTGTAACATCTGCGGCATACACGATCGACGAGGTAGAAAGCGCGGATACTGAAGCAGTGGACAAAACCATAGCTGCCATAAGTATAGCGGCGCAAAACTTCTTGAACATAACTGCATCCTCCTTTATAATATCTAACTGCCTCGACCCAATAGCCCAAATTTAACCACAGTTTACGCCAAAAACTAAAGTCACAATTAGACAAATTGCGCCGTTGCGACAGTTGACATTTACATTATATAGTAGATTTTAGAGAATTCAATTACATTTTAGAGACAATAGGCTAACGATTTTTATAATGCGCTATAGATTATTACCATTAGTTGTGGTATTATGGTGACGGCATGACGTAATAAAATCCGAGGGCGGGTAAATATGGATTTTAGTATATACAAAAGAACTGGTGGCGATTCGTTTTCTAACGCCTATGTCGGCGCGAATCAAGAAGGCAAGGCTATTATGATGACAGAATATTACACCCGAGGTATCATGAGCCATCGCTACAATAGCATTACGTCTGAAACGCGCCTTAAATTTTTTCGGGGGTTGTGGGTGGTTAAGAGCCTTAACTTGCCTAATATACCCGACATTATCGACGTATGTCAAGATGGCGAGTGCCCTGGTTTTCATGCTGAGGACAACATGCCCGGCGGGATATACGCCACATGGGACGCTTTTTTTGGCGTTTCTGTGCGTGACCACATATGCAACGGCGGCGCGATGCCACACCCGCAGGCGGCGCTGGATGTTCTTACGCCTCTTGTGGAAGATTTGGAAACGGCGAGTCAAAGCGGGCTATATTTTCTCGTCGCGCCCGACAATTTGTGCATTACAGATCATGGACAAATTAAACTTAACGCCATGGTGACGCCAGCCGCCGACGCAAAAGCCATGATTAAGGGACTGGCAAATTCTTTTTACTTCATGGTCGAAGGCTACCCGTTTGGCAACGCTTTGCCGGTTGTTAATCCAAACGGTGAAAAGGCGGGTCAATTCACGCTCACGTTGCCGCCAGAGATAGTGGAGCGCATTGAGAAGATAATGTCAGGCGCTATAGTGTTTGATTCCATCGCAGAGAGCCTTGAATATCTTAAATCTTGTGTACGAACATATGTAAAACCAAGTTTTGCGAAAGCACCCGTATATATGGTTGCGCAAAAACACGGATATGACGCGCCCTATTCCCGCAGACAATTGAGAAAGCTGTCGATGGCTGTGGCCGGTTTGTTTCTTCTCGCTACGCTGACATTGTTTGCCGCGTTTTTTTTCAGCGAATACCCTAACAGAAACGAGCAAGTTCAAGCCGTATCCATAATAGCCGAATAGCCCCCAGGTTAAATCAGGAGCTAGAATCAAGAGCTAGAGAATCAAGAGCTAGAGAATCAAGAGCTAAAAATTTGTTATGATTAAAGAGTAAGAACGCAGTCAATAATTTTTATTAATAATAAAATGATTGGGGACAGGTTAAACTTTCCCAGGCCGTTAACGTATATTGTGTTAAATACTAAAAGGAGGTTACTGTATGAAAGCTGAACGCCTAAAAATTCTCGAAATGCTTGAGGCGGGCATTATCAAAGCAGACGAGGCGGTGCAATTGCTGCAAGCCATTAAAGAGCCAGAAGAGGATCGTGTCTTTTGGGATGAGGAAAACACCAAAAACTTGCAGGAAAAGGTTCAGAAGTTTACCACACATGTAGAATCCATAAGCAAAGATGTTGGTGAAAGACTTGAGGGTGTTTACAAAGACATAGAACCCAAGCTGCGCTCCGCTTCACGCATTGTAGTAGAAAAGACCGCCGCTTTGGTGGAAGAGTTGGGACGCAACCTTAACGAAACGCTCAAGAAATTTGAAGAGCAGGCCGAAAAATCCGAATGTGAATGTGACTGCTGTGACGACGCTCCGGCGGATAATGGACCATCTCCCGCTGAAGAAGAAGAGAAACAGGAGTAGTTGTGGTTGCAATAATAACTTGAATGTTTTTAGCAGGGCGGGCGATTTATTGCCCGCCCTTTTAACCTTGCAGAATTTGGAGCATTTGCGAAAGCCGCTCCTTGGTATATCTAGCGACCATTTCAACCATAGGTGAAGCGTCGTTATCACGATAATAGTTGTCAAAGCAAGCGTAATACCGTTTTCTGTCCGCAAATTTCACATTGACAGGCGGGTATCCCGCCTGCATGAGCATGAGGTTCAAAAGCAGTCTGCCCGTGCGCCCATTGCCGTCAATAAAGGGATGAACTCCCTCAAAATTCAGATGAAACAACGCCGCCTTTTCAATGTTGTGCCTTTTATCATGCGCTAATTCCGCGACAAGCTGTTCCATCTGAACGGGAACGAGATACGGCTGCGGCGGTTCGTGGAACGCCCCCATAATTTTCACAGGGATACGACGATACACGCCCTTATCTTCAGGTTTATTCATCAATACCAAAGCATGAATGTCGCGGATAACCCGTTCGGAAATCGACGTTTTTTCGTTCACTAATTCGATGACGTAAAGGAAAGCGTCCCGATGACCTACTGCCTCTAAATGGTCTTTTAGCGGCTTTTGGTCAATGGTCACACCCTCCAAAGCAAGAGCAGTTTCTTTGAGCGTGAGCGTGTTTCCCTCAATCGCGTTTGAGTTATAGGTGAACTCGACGAGAAATTCATCCTGTAAGCGTTTTAACTCGCCTTGCGTAAGTGGGCGGCGGCGGTCAAGCTCGGCTTTCATTGCGTCCACGGACGAAAAAAGAGCCGCGTATTGTTCGGGTATATCCTTTCCCCGCCGACTGCGCCCGTCTATCGGTTTTAAGGTATCGGCGGGAATCAAATAGCTGCGCCCTTTGCGGATGATTCCGTCTATCTTTCCCTCCGCGCAGAGAAGCCGGACACGCCTGTCGGAAATGTCCCATTGTTCTGCGGCTTGTTTTACTGTCATGTAGTCCATCGACTGCACCTCGCTTTCTTATAAGGAAAAGCCCGCTAACCTTGCGGCTAACGGGCTTCCGTGTTCCCTTGAAATGGTGGAGAATACCGGGATCGAACCGGTGACCTCTTGAATGCCATTCAAGCGCTCTCCCAGCTGAGCTAATCCCCCATGATGAAGGAACACGATTCTGTTTTCAATGCCATACAGTCGGGAGCAAACCTTTGGGGCGGTTTATCGTATAGCTTGCGCTCCCAGCTGAGCTATACCCCCATAGAACTATAAATGCCACTTCAACAGCGTCGTCTTTAGGCTACGTAACTGCCGCGCTCCAAAGAAGCCGCCATTGCCTTCAACAAGGTGGATTATAGCATATGACTTTACAGAATGCAACATATTTACAATTTTTTTGAGTTAATAGCACCGCTCACAACGCGCTGTCCTGTGTGTTGCTATATTCGGAGTGTGCCGATATACAAATGGAGGAGGGGGATTTATGGACAATACTGATTTGATAACATCTACGCTTAATAATCTGCGCATTTCCACAAAGCTAAAAGGCTACGATTACTTGGTATTTGGCATCGCCGCCTTTCTTGAAGACGATAATTATAGTTACAGTATCACCAAAGCCTTGTATCCACATATCGCTAAAAATTTTAAAGTTTCGCCATATACTATTGAGCGTAGCATTCGCCATGCCATAAACAATGCCTGGAAAAATGGCGCGGGTGAAGAGTTTTGCCATATGCTTGGCCTAGAAGTGATTAACTGCATAAAGCCCAGCAATGGACAGTTTATAAGTGTATTGGCGCGAATATGCCAAAGCGGCGATAATAGGTTAGTCTAGCCCCGTGCGTCAAACGTCGGTCGAGCAGTAATAGCTGTAGATTCTTTGGGTTCGGCAAAGGATGGGCCTGTTATGGCGCTGCGCAGCAAATTGAGCGAAAAATCTACGTATTGCAGTGATCTTTCAAGCAATTCCCGGTTCTCGTTGTTAAGAGCTTTCAACTCGTCCATGTCACGGCGTATTTTCATTCTTAGATCGATCAATTCTTTTTTTTGAAAGCTTTCAGGCAACAGTTCCAAAAATTCACCCATGTTTGCAATTGATCCCTTATGTTTTGTTAACGCGTTAACTTGTTCCATCCGTTCCTTTTCGCTTTTTTGTATCTTT
Source organism: Clostridiales bacterium (assembly GCA_031263155.1). Lineage (GTDB taxonomy): Bacteria > Bacillota > Clostridia > Lachnospirales > WQUN01 > JAISGK01. The sequence continues at coordinate 12,497 of JAISGK010000042.1, read as the reverse complement.
GTCAATATCCCATTTTCGCGCGCGGTTATATTTCTCATCTCATCAATGTTGTCTTGTACTATGAGAGCCTTTTTACGCTTGGCCAAGCCAATTAATTCAGAATAACACCCCGACTGGCGCGACAGAATATCCAAGAGCGCTTGCATACGACATCCCCTTTGTCAAAAAAAGTTAAAGGCCGTGACATAATAAATGTCCCGACCCCCAGTTCTGTGTTCAAATATAAAATATATGATTATGTCTAGGATATTCTGGAAAATATCTTCTCGGCTATTTCCATACCGGTAACATTGTATGTGCCGGCTTCTATACGCGTTTTAAGGTCGGAGACCTTGTCTGCGCGAATGTCAGGGGTTTGCGCGATGGCCTGTCGCGCTCGTGAAAAATCTTTGGCTTGCGCAGACATAGAAAGTGTGTCAGCACGCTCCTCGGCGCGGTTCATGCGACCTTGAGGCTGCGTTTGCGAGCGTTGTATCTCATATGCTTTATGCAGCGACGAACCGCCGGATATCCTCATATCCATTAATAAAAACTCCCTTCGTTTGTGGTTGAACAACTGTAGGTTTAGCGTTTAGCGTCAGTGCGGAACTACGCTGTGTAAAATTAGCGCATTATTTCATTAAGACGGCATTGTCGTCGATGTGTTTAAGCGCTATGGCAAGCGTGAGACTTCGAACAGCCCGCGCGCCTCCGGCAGCCAATGTTTTTCCGCAGGCGTTTATTGTTGCTCCTGTGGTATATATATCGTCAATTATTAACACAGAATTAATGTCTCGCTCGCCTCGCAGCGCGAACGCGCCGACAAGATTATTTTCCCTTGCGTCAATAGAAAGCCCGCTTTGCGGCGTTGTGTCGCGCACACGAACTAGCCAGTCAGTAATGACGGGCAAAGCGCAACTTTTCGACAAAGCGCGCGCAAGCTCTTCCGCTTGGTTATATCCTCGCTTTTTTAATTTCTTATGGTACATCGGAGCTGGCACAAGAGCGTCTATGCTATCAAAAAATCGGCTATCCAAATGATTCATCATCATTCGCGCCAACCCGTTGGCGTACAATGGGCGTGAAGAATATTTAAAACGGTGTATAACCTCGCGCATAAGGGGATCATATTCAAACACGGCCTTGTTGGGTATTATTCTACCCCTTTTGCAGTTGGGGCACACATCCGTTTCGGAATGTATACCGCACATACTGCAAAATGGTGGCTGCACCACATTCAACAGGTCTTCGCATAACTCGCATACGCCATATTCTATTTCTTTATGAATATTTAATCTAAGCAGGTCTTTACATATGATGCAACGAGGAGGAAACAACCAGTCTAAAACAGCCTTTATTGCTTTGCCCGGTTCCAGCGCTATAGGCCTGTACCGTACAGAACGCGTATTTTTAGGATTGCTCATAACTATTTATGGAACGTAATTTTGTAACAGTGTCCATATTTCGTCTTTCTCTAAACCCAGCTTCCAACCGCTAATACCGGCCAAACCCAACTCTTGGAATATCTTGAGCTTGGATTCTATGCTGCGCTCTTCTTCCAGCCAAACGGTATAGACCGAACCATCTTCGGTGTATTCGCCGTAATACGCGCCCAGCGCCTCATCCCAGGCGGTTATGCCCCCCTTGCTTTGGAACAAATCATAAGCCGCCTTCATGCCCCTAGCCTCATTGGTCAGCAGATCTTTCCACACACGCACGTAATAGGGCAAGCCTATAATCACCTTTTCGGGCGGTACTTCTTGTATAGTCTGTTCTAGGCCTTCACGCACAAACTCCAATGACGCGTTGGGCCCTGCGCCCGTCGCCTCGTTCACATGCTCGTCATAAGCCATAACGCATATATAGTCCGCCGTTTCTCCAATTGCGGTACGGTTATAATAGCGCGACCAGTAGTCTGGCATGTCGGGATTGTACATATCTACAGATACATACGCGCCTACTTCATGGGCATATGGCGCGAGTTCACGTATAAATTGCACGTAGTTGACCGCGTTTTCTGGCTGAATGTATTCGAAGTCTATATTGATGCCGTCTAGCCTATAGAGTGATATAAGGCCCATAAGCTGCTCTATGGCGTGTTCGCGCAATCCAGTATCAGCTAAAATGATATTGCTAATGTCCATATTTTGCACGTTTTCTGAGTCGGCGGTAAAGTCTGACAGCAGCGGCCAAACCTGATAGCCTTGCTCGTGCGCCCAGTTAACATAGTCTATATCGGCAATATTGACAATGTCGCCGTTAAGCGCCATGTCGAATGAAAACCATGTGGGCGAAATAATATCCAACCCCTGACGCGGCGTCCTGCGCCACTCCGCCGTATTATCTTCTAGGTTGACTACCTGGTCCCACACCATATTTATCTTACCCTCAATAGGGGTAAGCTCATATTGCCTTGGCTCAGGTGGGGGCACGGCGGCAATTGGGTCGGTTTTAGTCAAATATTCTGTAAGCACATAACCCAGCAACCCGGCATCTGTCCGCACGCGCGTATATTCTCCGTCAATGGCATACACTGTTACCTCTTCGCCCATGGGAAACACATAGCCGCTTATAGCTTTTTTATCTGGTTTGTAGCGCAATCGCGCGCTGTCGTTTGAGATGACCGAGCGTTTTAATTCTGTATCGAGAGCGTCTACAGTCACAATGCGCAGTTCAACATTGTATGATACGCGGTAATGGTAAACTTGAGTAACGAACGGCATGGGCAGGTGCGCTTGGCCGTCTTCAACATGTACGGGTGTTTCCATTGAAACTGGAGAGCTGTTTTCATAATAAGTAGCGGAATCGGGAATAAAGCGCATCACTGTGTCCCTGGTGGTGATAGTGAGCCGGTCCTGAGCCGAATCCCAATATATGTTAGGATCCATATATTCTTTGACAAATCCAAATGGAAAATACACAACCTCATTTATCACAATGGGTTTATCAGGAACATCCAATCTTTTGTCACCCAATACAAGTGTAACAGCCTTGCTGTCTATACTAAAATATTCGTGAAAGGGTTGAACTTCATAATTGGGCAAGAAGAAATAATAACCTACATACGCCGCACAGCCCAGCATTACGCATATAAAAACCAATGCCACAGGCAAAGACGATTTTCTCTTTCTGCGCTTGCGTCTGCGTTGTCTTCTCTCGTTGTCCATCGCTACGCTCCAATCTTGTACGCCGCCTGTTATTTTTATTTACAAACTATTTTTTTAGATGTCAACTGTCTTGACTTATGCCCACCGGGGGTAAATGCCAAACCTCGTCCGCGTATTGGCGTATGGTGCGATCACTAGAAAATTTGCCGCTGCGCGCCGTGTTGGCTATCGCCATTCGTATCCAGCGCTCTTTATCCATATACGCCTTATCTACTTGAGACTGCGCTTCACGGTAGCTTTCAAAGTCTTTCAGGTTAAAATACTCATCTGGCCTATGTCCGCCCAACATATTGTCATACAAATTGCGGAAGATGTTGGGTTCGTTTGGCGCGAGAGCGCCATCGATGAGACGATCTAAAACTGCGTGAATGCGTGGGTTGGAGTTGTACAGATCCCATGGCTTGTAATCTCCGCGCCTGGCAAGGTCTATGGACTCTTGGGCGGTCATGCCAAAAATAAAGATATTGTCCTGTCCAACCTCTTCTAAAATTTCTACGTTGGCGCCATCCAGTGTGCCTATTGTAATTGCGCCGTTTAACATGAATTTCATATTGCCCGTGCCGGAAGCCTCCTTGCCAGCCGTTGAGATTTGTTCGCTAACGTCCGCGGCGGGTATTAGTTTTTCCGCGAGGCTCACGCGGTAGTTATCCATAAACAGCACCTTTAATGTACCCCCAATAATGGGGTCGTTATTCACAAGCTCAGCTATAGAGTTTATTAGCTTAATAATTTGCTTTGCCTTGTGGTAGTTTGCGGACGCCTTGGCGCCAAATATGAACACGCGCGGCGAGATATCCAAGTTGGGGTTGTTGATCAATTCGTTATAGAGGTAAAGTATATGAAACGCGTTGAGCAGCTGTCGCTTGTACTCATGCAGCCGCTTGACCTGAATGTCGAATATCGCGTCGGGATCGATCTGTATGCCCTTTGTATCCAATATATATTTAGCAAGATTAACTTTGTTCTGCCTCTTAACCTGCGCAAAACGCGAACGAAAAGTATGATCGTCGCTAAAGTCCATTAATCCCTTAAGCTGATCTAAGTCGGTAATCCAACCATCGCCAATAGTTTCCGTTATCAAACAGGCGAGGGGCTGGTTGGCGTGCGCAAGCCATCGGCGCTGGGTTATGCCGTTGGTTTTATTGCTAAATTTATCGGGATATATTTCATAAAAGTCCTTTAGCTCTTGCGTCTTAAGAATTTCTGTGTGAATGGCCGCCACACCGTTAACAGAGTGGCTCCCCTCTATGGCCAGGTAGGCCATACGCACCTGCCCATCGGCTATTATGGCCATACGACGCACACGCTCCGCGCCAAAGTGAAACTTGTCGATAAGTCTGCCGCAAAACCTTTTATTCACTTCTTCTACAATCATATAGATACGCGGCAATAAACGGGCAAACAATTCCAGCGGCCATTTCTCCAGCGCTTCCGACATAATGGTGTGGTTGGTATAGGAGCAGGCTCGCGCGGTTATGTCCCACGCCACATCCCACTCGACTTGATACTCGTCTACCATGAGGCGCATAAGCTCTGCAACCGCTACGGTAGGGTGCGTATCGTTAAGCTGAAATTGCGCGTAATCGGGCAAACTTATCAAGTCGGAGCCTTTTTGCGCATGGCGTTGCAGCACGCGCTGCACAGTGGCTGAGATGAAAAAATATTGTTGCTTTAGCCGGAGTTCCTTGCCGGCGATAAACTCGTCGGCGGGATACAACACTTCGGTGATCACATTTGCCAGTGTTTGATCCTCCAACGCCTGGCGATAATTCCCTTCGTTAAACTTGCGTAGATCAAAGGGATTTTTCGCCTCCGAATCCCACAGGCGAAGGGTATTAACCGTGTTGGTCTTGTATCCGAGTATGGGATAATCATAGGGGATCGCCAGAACAGAAGAATAGTTTTCTAACGTGAAGCGGTAACGCCCGTCTTCTTCTTTAAATGTAGCGACATTGCCGCCAAATTTTATTTCCTGAGCGTACTCAATGCGTTTCACACCCCACGCGTCGCCAAACTTTAGCCAGTTATCGGGATACTCCACCTGGTAGCCGTTCTCTATACGCTGCTCGAACAGCCCTGTATGATATCGGATGCCCGCGCCATATGCTGGATAACCCAATGTAGAAAGCGAATCGAGAAAGCAGGCGGCAAGCCTCCCCAAGCCGCCGTTGCCAAGGCCGGGGTCGCGTTCAGCCTCTTCTACCGCGTCATAGTCTATGCCCATTTCCACAAGCGCGTTTTTTATTTCATCGTATTGCCCCAAGTTTATCATCAGGTTACCCAAAAATCTACCCATGAGGAATTCCATAGACAGATAGTAGACCAGCTTGACATTTTGTTCGTTATACACTTTATGCGTCAAGATCCATTTATCCGAAACAAGATCTTTAACGGCAAATGTTACGGCGTTGTATATATGCTGAGCGGGCGCGTTTTTTACGCTTTGCCGGTAGAATATTTTAAGATAAGCGTCAACCCTCTCCTGAATTTCTCCTTTGGTAATGGATTGTAATTCTACCATGCCGCATGCACCTCCTTGATAGTTATCTTAAATTGCAGCGATTATTATATCATAATAATAAACCTGTTATGAATAAACATTTTGTCGTGACACTGGCGGTGAATATTCGGAGCCTTGCGTTTGCAAATTTTATGGGTATGTTTCAAACGTGACTGATTGAAGCACTACGTCGGTAAGTGGTTTGTCAAGTGGCGTTGCCTCGTCTTCCGGCGCTGAACCCGTAGTCTCTACCGCCGCGATTTTATCTACGACATCCAGGCCCTCTATAACCTGCGCAAACACTGTGTAGCCAGTATCTAAGGCGGGTACGCCGCCGTTCTCCAAATAGTAGTCTAATATTTTTTCGGGGAATATTTGCGCCATGGGCAGGTACGTACCGTCTTCGTACTGAGCCACCGCGTGATCCTGTATCTCCTTGTAGGACTCTATTTGCGCAATTGAAGAATCGTCCAGCTTTTTGTTTTGTACAATGTAAAATTGGCTGCCCTGCGAAGATGTGCTTTCTCCGCGCGCCACGCCGACGGCGCCGCGGATGTGATGCAGTGTGGCGGATACTTCTGTTTCAAAGCCGTCCGGCCATATACTGCTTCCGCCTCTACCGTCCAAATGATCCGTATCGCCGGTTTGGATAACGAACTCGTCAATAACCCTGTGAAAAATAACGCCATCGTACTTGCCCGACTTGGCGATGGTTTTAAAATTTTGAACGGCGTTAGGGGCGTAATCGGGAAAGAACCTGATTCTTATTGTACCCATATCTGTGGTTAATACAGCAATTTCTTCTCCGCTTTGCGGCGAATCCAATTGAGGCAGCGGTACTTCCTCATAGTCGCTTAAATCAAGAATGACGGGCGTGGGTGTGGGCCCTGCGGTAACTGTAGCCTCAGGCGTTATCTCCCCGGACGGCGACGCGCTTTCACCTTCAGCGCTTATCTCCGATTCTGTTTCGATATCTGTTGGGCTTGAGCTGGAACACGCGCTGAATCCAAGAGACAGAACGCCCAACACCATAATCTTTGCTAGGACGAATACGATATCTTTAAAATTTTGGCGCATAAAAAACCTCCTGAATAAAATATCTTGGCAAGCGCAGGTAAGTATATCATACCATTATTACGTCTGCAAATAATGTTGATAAGCAATATTTTAGGAAAGTTTTTGACTTTTTAAAATGTAACAGGATTGTTATTGTATTTATTACAAAAAAGTGTTTCAATTATGCTAGTAGCTGTAGGTCAATCGGGAGGTGAGCACATGTGAGGCGTTTGGCGATGACAGCATTGCTGTGCATCTTATCGCTGACATCGGTTTTTGCCGTTAATACAAAAAATGCGTCGCAAAAATCAACTCAAACCGAGACTGGTGAAACGCTTTCGTTTATATCAGAAAAGACTGTTTTGAGCCGCGAAGAGGGAATGGATATAAAAGGCGTGCTGCCATATATACCCGCTCGCTACGGTGAGTTCGGCGCCGAGCTAAACAGCCAAATAGATAAGGTGTACAAACAAAAAGTAGCAACCGCCAAAGAAAGTAAAGTGCGTATGATAAATTTCAGCTACGAAGTTTCTGATTGCTGGGGCCTCACATCGCTGTTAATATATACTACCACATCGACGACGTTTTCTAAAGCCGAGGTTAATTCTTTCAATTTTATTTTTAATGAGGCGCGGTTTGCCACTGTAGAAGAGCTTTTGGGCACTAATGGCTTCAAGTTGTCCCAAAAAATAATCACTGCCATAGTTCGCGCTGATACAGAGCGATATTTTGCCAACTTTCCAGGCTTAAGCGCTGATCAGGCGTTTTCTCTCACTGACGAAGAGATAGTTTTTATGTTCGACGCGTTTCAAATTGCTCCCGGCTCGGAGGGCATTATCAAATTTCCCATCAAAGTGGCCAACATAAAAAGTGTTACTATAGAGTCTGGGGTGGGTTACTGGGTTAAAAATGAAACGTATGGGCTTAAAATGGTAAGTCTGCGGGATGTTTGCGAGCCTCTGGGTTATTCCATAGGTTGGAATAGCGTCAACAAAACCGTCGTGGTCACCCGCCCCGGAGAGCAGGTCGTGCAGCTTAGCCCTACTACAAACATATATGTGACGGGCAAGGCGGAAACCCCAGACAAGGTATCTAAGCGCGCGCTGGAATCCTCTCCGCAATTGGTAGACGGCAAAACATATGTGCCCATATCATTCTTTGACCAAATATTGGATTCGGTTGTCTATCATGTTAACAAGGACGATAGCATCACATTTTCTGTGTATGACGCCAACGCGGAATAATAGAAAAAGATGTTCGCAAAAAAGGCCTGTAAGATTAAGGGCTTATGAGCAGGTATTCTATGACGGAGCGGCTATAGCTGCTCCGTTGTGAATTTTCAGGCGCTTTGTCATGGTCTTTCCTTACATATTTTAGAAATTCGGAGTGAAAAATGTATATCAAAGATATTTTAAAGACCGATAAAAATACCTTCTCGTTTGAGATATTCCCACCTAAAGTCACCTCAAAGATTGATTCTGTATTGCATACAGCGCAAACCCTTTCAAAGTATCAGCCTGATTTTATCAGTGTCACTTACGGCGCGGGCGGCGGAACATCAAAAAATACCGCGAAGATTGCGTCGTTCATTGAAAACGGGTGTCAAATTCCCGCGCTGGCGCATGTAACCTGCGTTTCTTCAACCAAAGAGGAAATCGCGACTGTATTAGACCATCTGAAGCTGATGGGGATTCAAAATATTTTGGCGTTGCGAGGCGATATCCCGGAAGGTAAAATAGAATTCCCCAATCCGCTGCATTATAAATACGCGACTGATTTAATGAAAGAGATAAAAACCCGGGGCGATTTTTGTATTGGCGGCGCGTGCTATCCGGAAGGTCATCCAGAATCAACCTCGAAAGAGGCGGACATTGAGCACTTGAAACGCAAGGAAGATATGGGCTGCGATTTTTTGATCACGCAGATGTTTTTCGATAACGAAATGTTCTATCGATTCATTGACAAAACGCAAAAATATGGATTGGCAATTCCGGCTATTCCTGGAATTATGCCAGTGATCAACGCAAAGCAGATACAGCGAAGCTGCAAACTATCCGGCGCGACGTTAACGCGAAAATTTCAACGCATGATTGACAAATACCAGCATAATCCTGACGCTATGCGTCAGGCGGGCATCGCGTATGCGACGGAACAGATCACCGATTTGTTTTCCAACGATGTGCGGGGGATTCACTTATATACCATGAATAACCCGGATATCGCTGCGGCAATCAAACAAAATATTTCTTATCTATATTGACGATAATCCTTTCGAGGATAATTCCTTCGGGGAAAACGGTTTCCCGCGCGGCGTCACAAGGAGCGAAAGATGTCATTTGATAAAAGTCAGGTTTATAATTACCTTGGTTATCGGCAAACCGCGCCGGATCCGGCCATATTGGCACTCATCGAACAATGTTTGGATGAAATAGCAAATTTTAAAGCCCACTATGTGTATCAGATTTATGAGATTGCGGTCAATGGCAAGGTGGAACTGTTGGGAATAGAAACATTTGACAGCAAGAATTTGGCAAATCATTTGCGCGGTTGCGATAAAGTAGCGATCCTCGCGGCGACATTGGGCGCTGAGGCTGACTTGCGGCTTAATAAATATAATAAAATCGACGTTGCGAAAGCGGTCGTCTTTGATGCCTGCTGCAACGCGTATGTAGAATATGTGTGCGACAATGTGGAGCAGGAAATTAAAAGTAATCAAAGATTATCAGGCTATATTTCTGTGAGTCGTTTTAGTCCCGGATACGGTGATTTTTCATTGGCGTATCAAACCGTGATTATGGCGCTTTTGCAATGCCAAAAAAATATTGGTCTGACGCTGAGTCAAGATCTTTTGTTAGTTCCAACAAAATCAGTGACAGCGCTGGTCGGCTTTACCCCGAACGCGACACGCGAGGACGCTGCGGCCATACAAATTGGGAGGAAATCGTAATGAACGTAAAGGATAAATTGGGAAAGGGGCTTTTGTTTTTTGATGGTGCGATGGGGACTATGCTGCAAAGAGAAAATTTAAAACTGGGAGAACTGCCAGAACTTTTGAATTTGAATAATCCGGACGTTGTGTTTGACATTCACTGTCAATACTTAAACGCGGGCAGCGATATCATCAGCGCCAATACCTTTGGCGCGAATTCGATCAAATTTCATACGCGGCTGGAAGAGGTAGTTCATCAGGGAATCGCGATCGCGAAAAGGGCTATTTGTCATGTGGGAGGAAAACAGCGCTATGTCGCGCTGGACGTTGGTTCGCTTGGCAGACTTTTGAAACCGCTTGGAACTCTGGCCTTTTCAGAGGCGTATGGATTGTTTCAGGAGATCATGATTGCGGGAGAAAAAGCCGGCGCGGATTTGGTATTGATTGAAACCATGTCAGACACTTATGAAGCGAAAGCGGCCATTCTTGCGGCAAAGGAGAACACGGCCCTACCTGTTTTTTGTACGATGACCTTTGACGAAAGCAAAAAAACGCTGACCGGCGGCTCTATCACAGCGATGGTGGCTCTATTGGAGGGTTTGTCTGTAGATTGTTTGGGTATCAATTGCGGATTGGGGCCGAAACAGATTTCCATATTGTTTGACGACCTCAAACAATACGCGTCAATACCGATTATGTTGCAGCCCAATGCCGGAATGCCGGTATATAAAGATGGAAAGACCGCTTATGATGTGTCGGAGCAGGAATTTGCGGACGTCATGAGGCGGCTCGCTCAAAAAGGCGCGGCCGTATTGGGCGGGTGCTGCGGCACGACGCTGCGGCATATTGCGCTTATGATAGAGCAATGCCAAGGGATTATTCCAGAACCGATATTACCAAAGAGCAGCACGTTAATTTCCTCTTATTCTGATGTGGTCGAGTTAAAAGACGCGCCTATTATTATTGGAGAACGGATCAATCCTACCGGAAAGAAGAAATTCAAAGAAGCCCTGATAAACAACGATATCAATTATATTTTAAAAGAGGCGCTTTCCCAAAAGGAATGCGGCGCGCATATTTTAGATGTAAACGTTGGACTGCCAGAGATCAATGAAAAGCAAATGATGGTGGAGGCAGTAGAGCAGATTCAGGCGGTAACCAATCTGCCGCTTCAAATTGACAGCGCGGACCCAGCCGTGATAGAGGCAGCGCTCCGTATTTACAACGGGAAGGCGCTTGTAAATTCAGTGAACGGAAAACAAGAGATTATGCGCGGAGTTTTCCCGTTGGTGAAAAAATACGGCGGCGTGGTTGTGGGGCTAACATTAGATGAAAAAGGGATTCCCAGTACGGCGCAGGGCCGCTTGGAAATTGCCAAGCGTATAATCAATACGGCCAAAGAATATGGAATTGACAAAAAAAATATCATCATAGACACGCTGACAATGACGGTGAGCGCCGAACAAGGTGAAGCCTTTAAAACCCTGGAAGCCCTCAGAACAGTGAAGCGGGTGTTGAATGTCAAAACCGTATTGGGCGTATCTAATGTATCGTTTGGCCTTCCCCGCAGAGAGATTATAAACGCGACCTTTTTTGCGTTGGCGTTGCAAAGCGGACTAAACGCCTGTATTATCAACCCTTGTTCAGAGGATATGATGCGCGCGTACCGGGCCTATCGAGTGTTGGCCTGTTATGACGAACAGTGCGCCGACTATATTAACGCTTATGCCAACGCGGCGGCATCGCCCGCGCCCCTGCAAACGGCAAAGGCGGATACTCTGTCAGACATTGTGCAAAAGGGATTGCGGGATTTGGCGGCAGACGCGGCGCGCGAGCAATTAAAATCGCATACGCCAATGGAGATTGTTGAAGGGCAGCTCATTCCCGCGTTGGACATCGTAGGCAAGGGATTTGAAGCGGGTAGGGTGTTTTTGCCTCAGTTGATTATGAGTGCGGAAACAGTAAAAAACGCGTTTGAAGTATTAAAAGAGCGTATGCGGCAAAGCGGAGATCAAGCGCATCAAAGCAAGGGAAAAATTGTTTTGGCGACGGTAAAAGGCGATATCCATGATATTGGAAAAAATATTGTAAAAGTGATTTTGGAAAACTACGGCTATGAAGTGATCGATTTGGGAAAAGACGTGGACGTTGATTTGGTCGTAAAAACAGTGGAAGAAGAAAATATTCAGTTGGTGGGGTTAAGCGCGCTTATGACCACCACTGTGGTAAGCATGGAGCAGACGATTAAAGCGCTAAAAAACGCCAGCTTTACACAGTGTAAAATAATGGTGGGCGGCGCGGTATTGACAAAAGAGTACGCTGATAAGGTTGGCGCGGATTTTTACGCAAAAGACGCCATGGATTCCGTGTATTACGCACAAGAGGTTTTTCAAAACACGCAGTAAAAAAATAAGCGCTGCTATTTTGTCTCCAGGTCGAGTCTCTATGTCGATAGAGAATTGATGAGTACATTCGATTCCAAAGAGTCGGAAGCGAATGTACTCATACGGTCGGCAAGATTAACCTTTTGATGTATACAGATATAATTTTAATGGGGCGCGAACTGTGAATGGAGAAACCATTCCACTGTAATCCAGTCGAAGGCTGGGAACATTGTAAGCCATCAACGTATAGCAGGAACATAAGCCTGCCAGGTAAGGAACAGCCAACCGCCTGTATCTGCGGCAAGCTCAGCTGGAGACTATCCGTAAGCTGTTTGAGCAGCAACAGAGCATGTACGAGTCGAGGACACATTCCATAGAAAACCGCATTGTCAGCATCGGGCAACCGCATGTACGGCCAATCGTTAGAGGGAAGACAAACGCGCCGGTTGAGTTTGGAGCGAAAATAAATGCCAGTTTGGTAA
>JAISGK010000045.1 GCA_031263155.1 Clostridiales bacterium | reverse complement strand
AAAGTGTACATAAATAAAATGCAAGCAAGAATAGCTATTTTACAAACTTTTTTGACCGCATGAAGACACCGGATTATGTGCAGAATCGTTTTGTGTACACTTTATCCGACTTTTGAGATATTAATCAATGTTTGCCTGCCTTGCTCTTTGATATTTGATATTTGGCATGACATCCAGATTTTCTCTTGGCGGTGGATATTTTTGTCATTATTTACAATAACGCTTATAGCGGTGGGGTTGGCTGCCGACGCTTTTGCCGTATCTACTGCAAGCGGTATAGCCTTGCAAAGCAGATTCAGATATCGCCACTGTTTATTGTTTGGTTTGTACTTTGGCGTGTTCCAATTTATCATGCCTGTTGCGGGGTACTACGTGGGAAGTTTGTCGGCAAACAGGCTGGAAGATTTCAGCACGTGGATAGGGTTTGGGCTGCTGTCCATCTTGGGCGGTAAAATGGTTTGGGAATCGTTTAAGCCTAGCGAGGTTGTTCGCGATGTAGACAAAATGCTGGGCGCCGCCAACATGATGATGCTTGCCGTTGCCACAAGCATAGACGCGATGGCTGTGGGCGTTGGTTTTGCGTTAAGCCGCGCGCCTTTGTGGTCATCGGCGGCGATAATAGGCGGGGTTGCGTTTGTGTTCTCGGGTATAGGTGTATTTGTGGGCAACAAAGTGGGCGTGGTACTGGGTAGAAAGGCCGAATTGGCAGGCGGGCTGATACTTATATGTATAGGTATAAAGATTCTGCTGGGCCTGTAGCCCTTAACAGTCATAGGAGAGATGGATTGTTTACCATAGGAAAAATTTTGAAGCCGCACGGTATTCGCGGTGATGTTCGCGTTTTGCCGATGACAGACGACCCGCGACGGTTTGAATTGCTAAACCCTGTTAAGATTTTTGACAAGTCGTTGTCCCAATTGCTTACTATAGAGAAGGTGTGGTATCATAAGCAATTTGTTATGCTAAAATTCATTGGCATAAACGATATGACCGCCGCCGAGACCCTGCGCGGCGCGGAAATAAAAATAGATGACAGCGAAGCTTTGCCATTAGGCAAGGATGAATATTATATACGCGATTTGCTTGGGCTATGTGTAGTAACTGACAGTGATGAAACCTTGGGAGAATTGAGTGATGTGCTGCAAACAGGGGCAAACGACGTTTATGTTGTGAAAAATAAGGATGGTGACGAGATTTTGATACCAGCCATTGCCCAATGTGTGCTGGGCGTTGATATGAAAACACGCGCCATGACAGTCCATCTGTTGGAAGGATTGCGATGACGCGTTTCCTGGTGCTTACCCTCTTTCCGCAAATGATATATGACGCGTTGGCGCACAGCATATTAAAACGCGCGGCCAAGGGTGGTGTCATTTCAATAGAATGTGTGAATATTCGCGACTTCGCGCCGGGCAAGCATAAGCAAACAGACGACGCTCCATACGGCGGGGGCGCGGGCATGGTTATGATGCCCGGCCCCATTTGCGAAGCCGTGGCATACGCAAAGTCACAAGCGGGAGACAATACCCCCGTTATTTATATGTCTCCCAAAGGCGGGCTCTATCGGCAAGCCGACGCGCAAAGGCTGTCCGCGTTGCCCGCAATGATTATTCTATGCGGGCATTACGAAGGGGTTGACCAGCGGGCGATTGACCTTTGCGTAGATGAAGAGCTGTCAATAGGAGACTATATCTTGACGGGTGGTGAAATAGCGGCCATGGCTGTGATAGACAGTGTGTCGCGCCTCGTGCCCGGGGTGTTAAACAAGAGTGAGTCATACGAAAACGAAAGTTTCTCGGGAGGATTGCTGGAATACCCTCAGTACACCCGCCCGGCGCTGTTTCGAGGAGTGCCCGTACCCGAGGCGCTGCTGAGTGGAAACCATAAAAAAATCGCCGAGTGGCGATATGAACAAGCGCTGATAATAACTGAAAAATTGCGCCCAGATTTAATGCGTTAATATTATTACCGAAGCTAAACTCCCATTTCGCGCCCAAGTTTCACGAGGGCTTTTTTTTCTATGCGACTTACATAGCTGCGACTTATGCCCAGCATGTCTGCTATTTCGCGTTGAGTCATCTCATCGCCGCTGGTAAGGCCATAGCGCAGCATAATAACACTTTTTTCGCGATCATGCAAAACTTTTTTCATGGCGGCGCACAGTTTTTTTATGCCCATTTTCAAGTCTACCTGTTCATCTATCGCGTCGGTTTCGTCCGCCAGTTTATCTTCCATGCGCACTTCGTGACCTTCGTTGTCTATGCCCACCGGATCTTGCAAATACACGTCGTTAATAAACTTTTTACTTGCGCGTATGTGCATGAGTATCTCATTGTCTATGCAGCGCGCGGCATATGTCGCAAGGCGCGTGCCCTTATCAGGCTTATAGGTAGATATAGCTTTGATAAGTCCGATAGTGCCTATGGATATGAAGTCGTCGGTCTCCTTGATGTGATTGCCATATTTTTTAACAACATGCGCTACCAGCCTCAGATTATGCTCTATTAGGATATTCCTGGCCTCTTCGCTGCCCTTTGCGTATTCTTCCAAATAATATCTTTCTTCGGCGGCGCTTAGAGGATGAGGGAATGAATTACTATTTGTAACGTATGATACAAAGAAAAAACAACCGAGCCCCATAAACACATGAAACACCTCCAATACCGGGTGTTTCATAATATGAAAGGGGCTTGTTGTGAGTGCATATCCATATTAATAAATTTTTGGATACAGTTTTGTAATATATGATCCCATCTTTGACACCTGTGGGCCTTACAAAGCTTCAGAAACCTTGAAATAGAGGGATTCATTGGGCGTTGGCCAGCTCATAATCTGCATGCGCAACATAGGTTGCATCGGCACGGTGTGCGCGGCTACAGCCGTTTCTTGATTGCCTGCACGACTTTTTTGGCCAAAAGCTCGCCGCCCTTCTGGGACGGGTGGATATTGTCCGGGCCGATATTCCCCTCAATATCATCTATGATCTCGGCGTACAAATCGTTGACCTCTATTTGAAATCGCGTCGCGACCTCCTTTAGGATGTCATTATAGCGGCGCAATTCAGAGAGGTCTTCATCCTTTCTGGGGGTGATTGTCGCCATGATGATGATGACATTTTCGCCGTAAAGCTGCCGCAGCACGCGCACGGTCCTCTCAAGAGTGGAGCTGTACTCCTCCGGCAGAGAAAAATGGCGACCCAGGTTATAATCGTCCCCCAGGTCCCAAAGACCGCTGTTCCAGTGGACAATGTCCGCGTCCGGAAAAAATGGCGCCCAGAACCGCAGCGAATTTAGCGTATATCCAGCCCAGCGCCCGTTTTCCATGGGGCCAAACACATTGGCTCTCCCTTTCAGCGAGTCCTTCACAAGAGGTTGATATGTCATGCGTATGGAATCGCCCAACAGGTAAACATTTTTCACAATAAAAGTCCCCCCTTTTCAATGTTTTATTTCGCGATATAACCTAGCCGGTTGATGTACTCTGTGCCGAAGCTGTTGACCGCGTCCAGGATCACACTGAATTCTTTGCCAAGATCTGTCATGAGGTATTCGACCTTTGGCGGGATCTGCGGGTAGACGCGGCGCTCGATGAGTCCGTCTTTTTCCAGCTCGCGCAGGTGCATGGTGAGCGTGGACTGCGTTACGCCGGGCATCCTTTTGCCTAGCTCGTTAAAGCGAAGCGTGTTTGCGCTCAGCAGATATAGGATGATCAGCTTCCACTTTCCGGACAGGATTTTCTGTGTCGTCACATATGGACAGATTCCAAATAAATCTGACAAATCGCGCTGCTCATTTTTCATTGTTCACCCTCCTAGCAGGCAAGATTATAACACATGAATTTTTATGGTGCAACAGGAAATAAGTGTACACGGGAAAAAATACTTACTAAGATTTATTGTGTAAATTGCGAAAAACCGGCGTATTGACTAGTATATTGAGGCATGTTATAATTGTGCCTCGCATTACTTGAAACGCCATGCAGAGACAGTCATTCTAACGTGTATGGGGAAAGGTTTGTCCCGCGAGGGGAGTTAAGAAAGGAGAGGGATAATATTTTCAGAAAAAAATGATTCCGTGCAAGAGTTAGCGTTGCTGTGTATGTTCGATCGCATAGGAGACGCGATTACCCGAGGGCATTATCAGACACTCTATGAGCCGTTTGCCAAGTAATGGTTTCTTGGCCGACGTTTTGCCAGTGTCTGAAAAGACCGCATCCCGAACCGGAAAGGAGTGGCTGTTATAATGCGTTTCTCAAACTTCCTGAAAGAATGCAAGAAAAACAAGGCCATGTTTTTGATGCTGTTACCCGGATTTATTTTCGTTTTTATCAACAACTATATCCCCATGTTCGGTATTGTTCTGGCGTTCAAAGATTTCAACTATATGGACAGGTTCGCCAGCCCTTGGGTAGGCTTTCAAAATTTCCGATTCCTGTTCATGTCGGAAGCCGCGTGGCGAATTACACGCAATACCATCGGCTACAATCTGCTGTTTATTGTTCTCAATCTCGTGATAGCCGTGGCGGTGGCCGTTGCGCTTAATGAGCTGCGGAACAGATTCTTCGCCAAATTGTACCAATCTGTCATCTTTCTCCCGTACTTTTTGTCATGGGTCATCATCGCGTACCTGGTGTACGCCATTCTAAGCCCCAATGGGCTGTTTAACATGTCCATCGCGCCGCTTCTGGGCGTAGACAGTATCAGTTGGTACACAAACCCTCAATACTGGCCGTTTATTCTGCCGCTGGTGAATGTATGGAAAGGGATCGGATATGGGATCGTCATCTATCTTGCTGGGATATCCGGCATCGATCAGTCTTATTATGAGGTGGCGGTTCTGGATGGCGCCAGTAAATGGCAGCAGGTGAAAAGTATTACGATCCCGTTGCTGGCGCCTATGATGGTAGTCACGACCATTTTGGCGTTGGGGAATATTTTTCGTTCCGATTTTGGCTTGTTTTATCAGATACCAATGCAGCAGGGTCTGTTGCAATCTACGACAGACGTTCTTGACACGTATATTTTCAACTCTCTGAAATTCACGGGCGATATTGCCATGTCATCCGCTGCGGGATTCTATCAGTCGATAGTTGGATTCATTGTTGTGCTGAGCGCCAACCTGCTGATTGGTAAAATCAGCCCAGATAACAGAGTGTTCTGATAAGGAGGGCGAGTGAGATTAACGCCACGGGTTCGAAAAGGGTTTTTTATTCCAACGCGATATCGCGCAAGACAGACATACTCGCGAACGTGATTCTTTCGTTTTACTGTCTTGTCTGTATTTCCCCCATCGTACTGATTTTTATGGTCTCTATCTCCACCGAGCTCTCACTGGTCGAAAACGGCTACTCTTTCTTCCCCAGTGGCATATCGTTCTTTTCGTACCGTTACCTTTTCGCGGACGCGGAAAAACTGATTCGGGCTTATGGTATAACCATCGCGGTCTGCGTTGTGGGCGGTGCTCTGAATGTGCTGATGACCACGCTCTACGCATACCCCATTTCGAGAAGCAGCTTCAAATATCGCAATTTTTTTTCCTTTTACATCTTCTTTACCATGCTGTTCAGCGGCGGTCTGGTGCCGACCTACATCATGTACGCCAGCTACTTTAAGCTGATTAACAACCCGATTATGCTGGCCGTGCCGGGGCTCCTCTCCGCGTTCAACGTACTAATTGTCCGAACCTTTTACCGGCTTAATATTTCTGACTCAATTCTGGAATCCGCCAAGATGGACGGCGCGGGCGAGGGGATGATTTTTTTCAGGATCGTTCTGCCCCTGTCTACCCCGGCTGTCGCGACCATCGGCCTGTTTTCCGTTTTGATGTATTGGAACGATTGGTATTCGTGCCTGCTCTATATCAACGAGGCGAAATATTACAACCTCCAGTACGCCATGTACCAAGCGCTGCGAACTATTGAATACCTGACATCCTCCAGCGCGAGCATGAACATGGCAAACCTGTCTGGCGAGCTGCTGAAGGTTCCGGCTGAATCCCTGCGTATGGCCATGGCGATAATCGGGATAGGCCCCATCGTTTTCGCGTACCCATTTTTCCAGAGGTATTTCATCAAGGGTCTGACGTTAGGCGCCGTCAAGGAGTGATCGCGCGGCAAGACGTAGTAAAAACAACTATTTTGGAAAGAGGTTATAAAAATGAAAAAAATGATGAAGAGTACCAAGTGGATCGCGCTTATTTTGGTTATCGCTATGCAGACGCTATCCGGTTGCGCCGCAAGCAGTTCCCCGGCGCCATCAGAATCGTCAGGTGGAGCGGCGGCGGAAACATCGGCGGCGGAAACACCAGCTTCAGCGCTTACGCCGTATGAGCTCAACTGCTATTTTTTGGCTCCTCAGGTAAAAGACATGCAAATGGTGCAGGATAAGCTTTCTGAACTGCTGACAGATAGAATCAACGCGACAGTAAAGCTCAATTATTTCTGGTTTGATAGCTACACAGAAAAGCAGAGAATGGTGATCGCTTCTGGCGAGTCCGTTGACATCATGTTTGTGCAGGGCTTCGACTTCAACACCTATGTGCCGCAGAAGGCGTTCTTGCCACTGGACGACCTGCTGGCCAACTACGGCAAAAACGTCACCGACAACATTAACCCCCTGTATTTGCTGGCCGGTACATATAACGACGAGATTTATGCCATCCCCACGTCCAAGGACATGTTTGGCGTTGGCGGCGTTGTCATCAACAAGGAGCTGGCGGACAAGTACAGCTTTGATTTCTCGAATGTAAAAGAGCCCGCTGACTTTGAGCCGATGCTTCAAACCATAAAGGAAAACGAACCCGGCATCGTTCCGCTACTCTCTACAAAGGGTGACCACACCACCTATTTTACCAACAACTTGTTGGCGATGGTTTCGTGGGGCATCAGCTATAGGAAAACAGACGCCAGCGCCAAACTCGAGATTTCCGCAGAATTCCCGGAAAGCATTGAGATGATGAAGTTGGCCGAGGATTGGTACAAAAAAGGCTATGTGAACAACGATGTGGCCACCTTGCAGGATGGTATGCCGCAGAAGAAGGCGCAGAAGGCGTTTATGTGGGCCGAGCAGTTGAAGCCCGGCAAGGCCGAGGAGCTGTCCGCGCAGTTGGGCTATGAGCTCATCCAGGCTTACGCGCATACCGGCCCGTATTACACCTCATCAATGGATCTGACAAACTCCATGCTGGCCATCAACAGGACGTCTGGGGATCCGGAGCGAGCCATGATGTTAATTGATCTCCTGTTCCACGACAAGGAAGTGAAAAATCTGCTTGACTGGGGCATTGAGGGCGTTCACTATAAAAAAGTTGGCGAAAATCAGATTGATTACGCAGACGGCGTGACGGCGGAAACCTCGGGCTATACAGGTCTTGGCCAGTGGGCCATGGGCGGCAGTCAGTTCTTGGATTATCTTTGGGTCAACGAATCTTTAGACAAATGGGAGAAAATGCAGGCTTTTAACGATAGCTGCCTACCTACGCCACTGATCGGCTTTGCCTACAGTCAGGACAATGTCAAGTCCGAAGCGGCGGCTGTGTCCTCTATCGTTTCCACGCAAATGGAGGCCATGGCTTCGGGCATCGTCAGCTATGACGAGTACTGGCCGACAGTGAAAAAACAACTGGAGGATGCCGGCGTGGCGAAGGTCTTGGAGGATGCGCAGCAACAGGTCGATGCATTCGTCGCGTCGAGAAAATAAACCACTGAAAGGATGAGACGTGTGTTTGAGAAAGACTTATCCGCCCGTCTCCCGGATGGCAGCATGTTTGAGTTCTGGGAGTCGGAGCAGATATACGACAGCGAGTTGCATGTGGACAACACACATCCGGACGCCTCTGATGAAAACGACGGATCTGCGGGGCGTCCGTTCAAGACGATCAACGCTGCGGCGCGGATAGCTGTTCCGGGCATGCGGGTGCGAATCCACGCAGGCATGTACCGCGAGACGGTTCAGCCTGCCATGGGCGGCGAGGGCCCCGAACGGATGATTTCCTATGAGGCGTTTGACAAACAGCCGGTTTATGTCAAGGCTTCCGTGCCGGTCACATGCTTTACGCCCAGCACGGATTGGGGTCTGACCGGCATGTTTGACCGTTCGCCTCCGCCTCCGTCGCTAAAGGTTTGGGAAATTGCGCTTAACCCGGAGGATTTTAAGGGCTATAATCCGTTTTGTGCGGTGAATATCCTGCACGACCGCTTTTTCATCGAATATGACAAAACTGATATGACCACATATCTAAACCGCCGGGGCATGGTGTTTATGGACGGAGAGCCGATGCGGCAAGTGGCGTTGTACAGTATGCTTAGAACTACAGAGAACGCCTACTGGGTAGAAGCAAATGGACAGAAGGTGCATGTTAGGCTCGCGGGGGATGCCGACCCCCACGATCATGTGATTGAGTTGAGCAACAGGGAGCAGTGCTTCGCGCCCAAAATACCGTTTTTATCCTATATCAAGGTTAAAGGGCTGACGCTTTGCCACGCGGCTGGCGGCGCGCCCGTACCCCAGCGCGGCTCACTCTCGTGTTATCGCGGGCACCATTGGATTATAGAGGACTGTGTGATAGACTGGTCTAACGCCACTGGCATTGACTGCGGCATGGAGTGCTGGAGCCATGGCTTTGAAGAAAGAACGTTCGGACACACGGTCATCCGCCGCAGCACCCTTAAGTCAGTCGGGGTATGCGGTATTGCCGGGATGATCGCGAAAAAAATGCTAATTGAGGATAATCTGTTCGTGGGTTCGGGTTGGCAGCGCATGGAACTCTCATGGGAGGCGGGCGCGATTAAGCTGCATGACACAGTAGGCTCGCTGATTCGCAGAAATGTGTTTAAACAGACCTATGGCTGCGACTCTTTGTGGCTCGACGCCGGCAACGAGAACAATCGCATCACCTCAAACGTATTTTTGGACGCCATTGACTCGCGTGAGCATATTTTTATTGAATGTACCCGCGATAAGGAAAACCTAATTGACAACAATATCATATGGAATGTGGAAGGACGGTATGATAAAAAGGCCGTTCCGGAGGAACCGGGTTCTTCTGGGTGGTACAAAAACACGGAACTTCAAGTAGTCAACGGCTACGGCATCTATTTGGAAGGTACCGACCGGTTGCGCATTGTCAACAATCTGATCGGCAAATGCAAGAAAGCGGGCTATTTTGCCAAGGTGGTGGCGTTTCGGGTGTGGCCCAAACGCGGAGGGACATCACGAGAGAACAAGTTGTTTAACAATCTGTATTATGACTGTGGGGAAGCGGCCGTCATTTTTCCGAACGCGCACAACGCGTCGGAGGGCAATGCCTATGCCAGCCTGCCGCCAGGCTATGCGCGAGTGATGTACCCCGAACCCGAAATGTGTCTGGATTTGGCGGCTTGGCAGGAGTTCTGCGGATTTGACCTGACCGGCTGCGAACCGAAGATGGACATTTGCATTGACAGCGATTCGCTGACGATGGAGATTTCGCTTCTCGAAGAGCTTCCCACAGTCAAAGCCGACGAGAAAGCCTCTGTTGATTTTTATGGTAACGCCACAGGGGACACGCGAATCGCTGGGCCTTTTACAGGCATAACGGGCAAGAGTGTCAAATTTAGTATTGATCCGCGCAAAAAGTAGCTAATCAATCTCTAAACGTGCGTTGTCAAAAATTGGATTTTTTGCGCAGTCTGCGTCCTTGACGCCCCCGCATTGCAAATTGACGCCATACCGTAACGTCATGGCAAGAGGTGAAACGTGAAGGAATTGCCGCAGAGAAAACAAACCCGGTTGAAAGGTTATGATTACAGGCGCAGCGGAGCATATTTCATAACGTTATGCGTAAAAGACCGCGCCGAATTGTTGGGGCATATTGAATTCGCGCCCCTCGTAGGGGGCGGCGTCCTCGACGCCCCGTCGCCTGTCCCCAATGGGGCGGCGTCCTCGACGCCCCGCATTGCAAGTTGACGCCATACGGCGATGTCGTAGCAAAAAGAATAACCGATATGTGCCGTCATTACGAGAACATTGAGATACCGCATTATGTGATTATGCCAAACCACATATACATGATTATTTTGGTTTCCGACAACGAGGGCAACGAGACATCAAATGGGAACCGTGGAATGTCGGGGCTGGGAAACGGGACGTCGAGGACGCCGTCCCCTACGAATGCGCTTATACCGGCGCTCTCAGACTGCGCGCCCCTACGAAAGCAATTCGATCTAATCGGCTGACTATT
>JAISGK010000105.1 GCA_031263155.1 Clostridiales bacterium | reverse complement strand
ATAATCTCAATAGACGTGAGCGTATCGCGTCCGGTCTTTTTGAGTATTGCGTTCAGTAATGACAACAGCTGTTCCTCATCGCCCTTCTCACCGAAGGTCTTAAGGAAAACAAAATCATTGAGCGGTTTGAGCCGTTCCAAAGCAATCATCCCCTCGTTGGAATTAAAGAGCGCAGCCCATAAGGGCATATCCCGTTAAAGGCGGGTTATTATAATAGCTCCATTGTCATGGTAGCAAATTACAGCGGAAATTTTTATCTTTTTTTATACCATTGTTAAATCGTGCTCCCCTATGTCGCTCACAGGCTCTTTAAGACCGTCTATGGCCACGTTACTCTTTTTTGAATAATCCCACAGGGCCGCATGCAGGGCTTCTTCCGCCAGACAGCTACAGTGTACCTTCACCGCCGGCAACCCGTCTAACGCCTCCATAACCGTTTTGTTCGTTATACTCATAACATCGCCTACAGACTTGCCTTTTACCATTTCAGTCGCCATGCTCGATGTAGCTACCGCTGCGCCGCAGCCGAATGTCTTAAACTTGGCGTCTTCCACAACGCCATTGTCCGATATCTTTAAAAACATTTTCATAATATCGCCGCATTTGGCGTTGCCAACCAATCCCACGCCGCTGGCGTCCGATATCTCACCCACATTGCGCGGGTTCATGAAATGATCCATTACCTTATCGCTATACAACATTTATTATCTCTCCTAACTTATTTATTATATTATTGTCCGGTTAGCGGCGACATATCGCGCAGGCGCTGTACAATTGATGGCAATTCTTTCATCAGCGTGTCAACGTCGGAATCGGCATTGTCGCGTCCCAGTGTTATTCGTAGCGAACCATGGGCCTTTTCGTGCGGAAGCCCTATAGCCAACAACACGTGCGATGGATCCAGGCTGCCCGATGTGCACGCCGATCCGCTGGAGGCGTATATACCTTTCATGTCCAACAGCAACAGTAACGACTCTCCCTCAATATAATCAAACGAAATGTTAACATTATTGGGCAGTCGTTTGTCTCTGCTGCCATTAAGGCGTGATTTAGGCACAGTGGCTAGCACTTCGTCAATAATTCTATCGCGTATGGCGCTCTGACGCGCGGCCTCTTCCAACATTTCACTAACTGCAAGGGCGAGGGCCTCCGCCATACCGACTATGCCAGCGACATTTTCCGTGCCCGCGCGCCGTCCCCGTTCTTGGGCTCCGCCGTGTATGAATGATTTTATGGCGATGCCCTTGCGAACGAACAACGCGCCAACACCCTTTGGCCCATAAAACTTATGCCCCGAAAGCGACAGCATATCTATATTTTGCGCTTTCACATCTATCGGCACATGCCCGACCGCCTGAACGGCGTCTGTATGAAACGCGATTTTGTGAGACTTGGCAATGGCCCCTATTTCATCTATGGGCTGCAATGTGCCTATCTCATTATTCGCCGCCATAATGGATATCAGTATTGTGTCGGGCCTGATTGCCTTTTCCACATCGGCGGCACTTATTAAACCGTCACTGTTTATGGGGATGTATGTTACCTCGTACCCGCGCTTTTCAAGATATTTGCAGGTGTGCAAAACGGCGTGATGTTCTACGTTGCTGGTAATGATATGCTTACCCCGCGCGGAAAGCTGTTCCGCCGTGGCTATCACGGCCCAGTTATCCGATTCGGTGCCGCTGCCTGTAAAGAATATTTCTTGAGGGGTGGCGTTAATAGCGGCGGCAACTTGATCCCGCGCTTGTTCCAGCGCTTTTTTTGCTGTTCGCGCTAAGGCGTACACGCTTGATGGGTTGCCATAACCATCGCCAAGTAACGGCAACATTTTTTCCAGAACCTCAGGGCGCGTAGCCGTAGTCGCCGCGTGGTCAAAATATATGGGCATTGTCAATCCTCCTTGGGTTTAGTGGTAATAAGGTCTGCCAGCGTGTATGACTCAAGCACTTCGTTAACACTGCCGTACAGTTTTTCCCAAACGGGTTTTGTCGTGCACTGATCACAACTGCCAACACGGCAGCCGTCAGGCTCATCGCTGTCGAAGCAACGCGGAGCGGGCTCTTCCAGAGCGTTAAGCACCTCGGCGACTGACACCTCGTTTGGTGGACGCAACAGGTCGTAACCGCCGCCCGCCCCACGAACGCTGGTCACAAAACCGTGCTTTTTTAGCGTCGCAACAAGCTGTTCCAGGTAAGCCTCACTGATGCTGTGACGCTTGGCTATACCTGCTACGTTAACGCGTTTGCCGCCGGGTTTGGCGGCTATATCCAAAAGCGCCTTAAGGCCATATCGCCCTCGTGTAGAAATACGCATTATGATCACATTCTTTGCCAAAAAATAAATCCAACCAAGTTACTTGGTTTTATTCAAGGTGATGATATCACCGCTAAAGATCCTTGTCAAGTGGCAAACAAAAAAATTATTTTAGTGCCAATACTACCGGGCAAAGATTGCAAATGGCTTCAAAATATGGCAGTATAGTGTTGTGACACGCTATGGCGACGTCCGCAACAAAATCAACACAAAATCAAAAAACGAAGAGAGGAGAACGATACCGAAAATATCAAATAACAAAATTTTGGTATCGCGATAAAAATTATGCCAGCAAACCGTCTTATCGGTGACTATCCCGTCATCGGTATTCGCCCCACTATTGACGGGCGCAGGGGTGTTTTAAATGTGCGCGGATCAATGGAAGAGCAAACCATGAACATGGCAAAATCTGTGGCCGCGCTATATGAGCGCGCCATTAAGTACAGCAATGGCGATCCGGTTAAAGTAATTATCGCCGACAACACCATCGGTCGCGTCGCGGAGGCCGCCGCCTGCGCGGAGAAATTCCGAAAAAATGGGGTGGATATTACGCTCACTGTCACGCCGTGCTGGTGTTATGGCGCGGAGACAATGGACATGGACCCTAAAACAATAAAGGCCGTGTGGGGTTTTAACGGCACAGAAAGACCCGGAGCGGTGTACCTCGCCTCTGTGCTGGCGACGCACGCCCAAAAGGGTCTGCCCGCGTTTGGTATCTACGGGCGCGATGTGCAGAACGCGGACGACAGAGGCATTCCCGCCGACGTGGAAGAAAAATTACTGCGCTTTGGACGCGCCGCTGTGGCTGCGGCTACCATGCGAGGGAAGTCATATCTGCAAATCGGCAGCGTATGTATGGGTATTGGCGGTTCGATTATCGATCCCGCGTTTATAGAAGAATATTTAGGGATGCGTGTCGAATCTGTAGATGAGGTAGAGATCATTCGCCGGATGACAGAGGGCGTGTACGATCAAGAAGAATTCCAGCGCGCCCTTAAGTGGACAAAAGAGAAATGTGTTGAGGGTTTTGATAAAAACCCCGCGCATGTTCGTAAGACAGATGAACAAAAGTCGCGGGATTGGGAATTTGTTGTAAAGATGATGTGCATTATAAAAGATTTGATGAACGGTAACGATAGACTGCCCAAAGGCCGCGAGGAAGAAATGTTGGGGCACAACGCCATCGCGGCGGGCTTTCAGGGCCAGCGACAGTGGACAGACTTTTATCCCAACGCCGACTTTGCCGAATCGCTGCTTAATACCTCGTTTGATTGGAATGGCGCGCGTGAAACATACATTCTCGCCACAGAAAACGATGTGCTTAACGGCATAGGTATGCTGTTTGGCAAATTATTGACCAACACTGCGCAAATCTTTGCCGATGTGCGCACATACTGGAGTCCAGAGGCTGTCAAAAATGCCACAGGATATGATATCGAAGGTAAGGCAATGGAGGCTCGCGGATTTATACACCTGATAAACAGCGGCGCGGCATGCCTGGATGCCAGTGGCAAGGCCGGCGGCAAAATAAAACCCTGGTATGAGGTTGCGCAGGAAGACATAGCCGCCATGCTGGCCGCGACTACGTGGAACGCCGCAGATAATGGCTATTTCCGTGGCGGCGGTTATTCAAGCCGATTTGTGACAGAGGTCGAGATGCCCGTTACCATGTTCAGGCTAAACCTCGTTAAGAAGTTAGGCCCCGTGTTGCAAATCGCGGAAGGCTGGACAATAAAACTGCCTGATGAAGTAACGGATATTTTATGGAAGCGCACAGACTATACATGGCCCTGCACATGGTTTGCGCCTCGGGTAGCAGGTTTCGGCGCGTTTGCGACGGCATACGATGTGATGAACAATTGGGGAGCCAACCACGGCGCCATAAGCTACGGCCATATTGGCGCA
Source organism: Clostridiales bacterium (assembly GCA_031263155.1). GTDB lineage: Bacteria > Bacillota > Clostridia > Lachnospirales > WQUN01 > JAISGK01. The sequence continues at coordinate 55,300 of JAISGK010000105.1, read as the reverse complement.
GATCTAATAAGCCTTTGCTCTATGCTGCGTATACCCGTTTGTATGCACAACGTGCCGGAGGATAAGATCTTTCGCCCCGCCGCGTGGAACGCGTTTGGCATGGATAAAGAAGGGCAGGACTACCGCGCTTGCGCCGCTTACGGCCCGTTGTACACATAATTTATTTCGCATAAGCTCTTCTCAGCAATCGCCCGATTAGCCGACATCAGTGATCTCCTAGAAAGACCTGCTTCGGGCTCCTTTGTGATTTGCACGATTTTCAGGAGGGATGGAATGTTAAAAATCGAACATCTGACTAAGACATACGGCGACAAACGCGCTGTAGACGATCTGTCGTTGCATATCGCCAAAGGCGAGATATGCGGGTTTATAGGCCACAATGGAGCGGGTAAAACCACCGCGATTAAATCCATATGCGGGATACTCCGCTTTGACGCCGGAGAAATATACATTAATGGCAAGTCAGTCACAAAAGAGCCGATGGAGTGTAAACGGCGCACCGCCTATGTGCCGGACAACCCCGACCTTTACGATTTCCTTTCGGGTATCAAGTACCTAAATTTTATTGCGGATGTGTACAGCATTGACAGTGCCAGCAGGCGGCAACGGATTAATAAATATTCGGAAATATTTGAACTGACCGATGACCTTGCCTCCCTCGTCTCAACGTATTCCCACGGTATGAAACAGAAACTCACGCTCATTTCGGCGCTTATACACGAGCCGGATTTCATGGTGCTTGATGAGCCCTTTGTCGGGCTGGATCCAAAAGCAAGCCGCATCGTAAAAGACATCATGCGCCAAAAATGTAATAACGGCGGGGCTATCTTCTTCTCTACCCACGTGCTTGAGGTGGCGGAAAGGCTGTGCGACAAGATAGCGATTATCAGGAACGGAAAACTTGTGGCCTATGGGGATATGGATACGGTGCGCGGAGATTCATCCCTTGAAACGGTGTTCTTTGAGCTTGATGAGGAAAACGCAAATGATTAGCAGGCTGTTTGTCCTCAACATGAAAGCGTTGCTCTCTGGCGTTTTCAAAATCAAACCCGCCGTCAAAAAATCGGGCGCGGGTAAAACCTTATTCGCGGCGGTTGTAGGCTTTGTTGTTGTCACTTCAATATTTGCCATGTTCATCGGATTTTTTAACGCCATGCTGGAGCCGTATTTTTCTGCGGGCATTGGCTGGATGTATTTTGCAATGTTCGCAATTATGGTGTTCGCTCTGTGTGTAATCAGCACCATATTCACGGGGACTGCGGCTATGTTTGGCGCTAAAGACAATGAACTGTTGTTATCCATGCCAATAAAACCGTCTGCCATCCTAATCAGCCGCTTATTGGTATTGCTCACCTATGAGTATGTATTAACGCTTATAATAGCTTCGGCCGCGTTTATTCTGTGGGTAGAGGGAGGATACGCCACCGCCGCCGGGATTCTGTTTTTCATGGCGGGCGTAATATTGCTGCCACCCATGGCGCTTTCCGTTTCCATATTGCTCGCCTGGGTGCTGGGGCTTATTTCATCAAGGCTAAGGTACAAGAATATTATTACTCTATTGGTTTCTGTGGGCTTTCTTGTTGCGTATCTATATTTTTATATGAATGCGCAGGGATTTATCGGTGAGCTTGTCGAAAGGGGAAGCGAACTGGCCGTAGCGTTCCGCGCGGCAATGCCACCGTTTTATGCCTTCGGCATCGGTGTCGCGAATGGAAACGCGGCAAGCGGGCTGTCGTTTATACTTTGGGCGGTTTTGCCATTTACCGCGACTCTTTTATTGCTTGGAGCGAATTACCAGAAGGTACTTACCTCAAACAGGGGCAGCCTTAAAATCATCTATCGCGAGAAACAGAGCAGGCCAAAAAGAATTTTATTTGCTCTCACCGCGAAAGAAATGGCAAGATTATGGAGCAAGCCGGTAGTCATTATGAATTCTACAATCGGGTCGATATTTATGATAATCGCTCCAATGGTCATATTTATAAAAACAGACGTTCTCTCGCAGTTGTTAAATGCGGCCTTGATGCTAGATGGCGCAAGCCCCGCGACGCTCTTTGCGGTTATGCTTGCGCTTCTCGGTTCGATAAACTCGTTAAGCGCGTCACTTGTGTCTTTAGAGGGCAAAAGCCTTTGGATTGTTAAGAGCCTCCCTGTATCGGCGCAAACTGTTCTTCGCTCAAAAGTGCTGGCGCATCTGCTCTCATCGTCGCCGCCGTGCCTGTTCGCGTCGGTATGCATTGGCGTTGTGCTGGCGGGAAGCCTGCCGGAGTGGCTACTTATAGTGATTATACCGCAAACGATAATCGCGCTTGTCGCCGTTATGGGGCTTGCGCTCAATCTGCACTTCCCTAAGCTAGACTGGAATAACGAGGTCTATGTAGTAAAGCAGGGTATGTCGGCAATGGTAACAATGTTTGGGATAATTGGCATACTTATCGGTTTGGGGCTCGTCTATATATTGGCCTTAACAAGTTTCCTTTCCGCAACGGCGTATCTATGGATCTGCGGCGCGTTATTTTGCCTGGTGAGTATTTTTGTCTACACATGGCTGATGAAAGCCGGGGCGAGGATGTTTGCGGAATTATAAAGGCTGATCTGCCAGTAAAACCTGGAAAGGATGAGGGTAATGTCAAAACGTGTTGTGCTTCACGCGGACGCCAACAGTTTTTACGCGTCTGTTGAATGTGTCCTTAACCCGGAATACGCCAAAGTTCCTATGGCCGTCGCGGGCAGCGCCGATATGCGCCACGGTATCATCCTCGCCAAAAACGAACTTGCCAAGGGCTTTGGGGTAAAAACCGCCGAGACCATTTGGCAGGCCAGGCGTAAATGCCCTAACCTTGTTCTCACGCCGCCGCGCCACCATATCTACGCCGAGTTTTCAAATCGCATCAACGAAATTTACGAGCAATACAGCGACTTATGCGAACGCTTCGGCATTGACGAAACATTCATTGACGTTACGAATGTGCGGCACCTGTTCGGTGACGGTAAGGCCATAGCTGACACACTAAGGGAGCGAATAAAAAAAGAGATTGGGCTTACAATTTCGGTGGGCGTGAGTTTTAACAAGGTTTTCGCCAAGTTGGGAAGCGACTACAAAAAACCCGACGCGACCACCGTAATCACAGCGGGAAATTTTAGGAGTATCGTGTGGCCGCTTCCCGTTAACAACCTGCTGTTTGTGGGCAGGGCAGCGGGCAAGGCGCTAGAGGCCATGGGTATTCGCGTCATTGATGATCTAGCCAATTGTGATAAAGCTGCTATCGCCCGCAAACTTGGCAAGGCGGGCGAGGTCATTCACGACTACGCCAACGGGCTGGATGAGAGCCCTGTCGCTCCCGCTCACGAACACCACGGCATAAAGTCTGTGGGTAACGGCATGACGTTTAGGCGCGATTTGCTGGGCTATGACGACATCAGCGCCGCTGTCGCTATGCTTTCCGACGAGGTTTCGGGGCGTATGCGTAAACACAGCCTTAAATGCAGAACCGTTTCGATTATGATAAAAACGCCTGACTTCAAAACAATTACACGTCAGGCCACGCTTGAACGCCCTACAAACTTTTTGAAAGAATTGCGCGACACTGCTATGACGATTATCGCGGAAAGCTGGAATATAAACGAGCCTATCCGCATGCTGACCATTACCGGAAATAATCTGGTGGGTGGGGATGAGGCCGTAGAGCAGATGAGCCTGTTTGAGGACGCCAAAGAGACAGAAAAACAAGGGAGGCTCAACGCCGCTATGGACGATATACGGGCGAGGTTTGGCGAAAACGCGCTTAAATTTGGTATGCCCGTGGTTAAGGATTTGTGGAGCAGTGATGCCTAACGAAGGTCATTCATTAGCATAAATACTCTAAACGTGCATTTTCCAAATTTGGTATGAGTGCGCAACGATCAATGGGTATGATCTCGTAGGGGCGCGCAGTGCGCGCCCCTACGAAAGCAAAATCCTTTTGTGAAAACGCACGTTTAGAGTAATATATAAAGGGAAGTCAACGGGTGACTTCCCTTATCATTCCTCTTCCAGCTTAAGCACGCTCATAAACGCCGATTGCGGTACCTCCACTGCGCCTATGCTACGCATACGCTTTTTGCCTTCCTTCTGTTTCTCCAGCAGCTTTTTTTTACGCGTTATATCGCCACCATAACACTTGGCAAGCACGTCTTTGCGCAACGCGGAAACTGTTTCGCGCGCGATAATCTTGCCGCCGACGCACGCCTGGATGGGTACCTCAAACAGATGGCGCGGTATCTCTTTCTTCAATTTCTCGCATATCTTACGCCCGCGTTCATACGCGCTGGACGAATGTACAATAAAAGACAGGGCGTCTACCAATTCGTGGTTTACAAGCACGTCCAGTTTAGTCAGTTCCGATTTTTTATAGCGCGACAAGTCGTAGTCGAGTGAAGCGTAACCCCTGCTGCGCGACTTTAAGGTATCAAAAAAGTCGTAGATTATCTCGTTAAGCGGCATTTCGTATTTTAGAATGGCTCTGGTCTGCTCTACGTATTCCATACCCAGATATTCGCCGCGACGTTTTTGGCATAGCTCCATAATAGGGCCAATATAGTCTATCGGTAAAATAATCTCCGCGTTTACCATAGGCTCTTCCATAAAGTCTATGCGCGACGGATCAGGCATGTCAGACGGATTGGAGAGTTCCAGCTTCTCCCCGTCTGTCAGATATACGTGATATACAACCCCGGGCGCGGTGGTGACAAGGTCTAGCAGATATTCGCGCTCCAGGCGTTCCTGAATGATCTCCAGATGCAGCAAGCCCAAAAACCCGCAGCGGAACCCAAAACCGAGCGCGGCGGAATTTTCCGGTTCGAAGTGCAGCGCGGCGTCGTTAAGCCTAAGTTTATCAAGGGCGTCGCGCAAGTCAGGATACTTTGCTCCATCGGCGGGAAATATGCCACAGTAAACCATGGGATTAACATCCTTGTAGCCCGGCAAGGGGGAGTCGGTTTGCCTGTCCACTTCGGTTATCGTGTCGCCAATGCGCGTGTCCGACACATTTTTGATACTTGCCGCCATGTAACCCACTTCTCCGGCGCGCAACTCATCTGTAGGCATAAATTTACCCGGACCGAACACCCCAACCTCTACCACATCGAACGATTTTTGCGTAGCCATAAACAGTACGGCCATACCTTTTTTTAGCACGCCATCGCGCACCCGTATAAATACGATAACACCCCTGTAGGCGTCGTACACACTGTCAAATATCATGGCACGCAGGGGCGCGTCTTCGTCTCCAGACGGCGGAGGTATCTTTTTTATTATCTGCTCAATAACCGCGTCGATATTAACGCCATTTTTCGCGCTCACCCGAGGCGCGTCAAAGGCGGGCAAACCAATAAGATCCTCTATTTCGCGGGCGGCCTCGTCAGGATCGGCGGCGGGCAAGTCGATTTTATTAATAACGGGTATGATGGTCAGGTCGTGATCCATCGCGAGATAAACATTCGCCAGCGTTTGAGCCTCGACGCCCTGCGCCGCGTCCACAATCAGCACGGCCCCCTCGCACGCGGCGAGGCTGCGCGACACCTCATAGTTAAAGTCTACATGACCTGGTGTGTCGATAAGGTTTAGCACATATTCCGATTCGTCGGTAGATTTGTCAGCCTCGCTCGACCTGCTTTGAGGCGGATGGACAATAAGCCGCACAGCTTGAGCCTTAATGGTAATTCCGCGCTCGCGCTCCAACTCCATGTTATCCAAAATCTGCTCCTGCATCTCGCGTTTGGTCAGCAAACCGGATTTTTCTATAAGCCTATCCGCCAAAGTGGATTTACCATGATCAATGTGCGCTATTATGCAAAAATTACGTATCCTGTTTGATGCCATTTACACACCCTCTTGCGTTTCTCAAGTTAATCAGTCTCTGGAAGTTTGTACTCATTTTTGTAAGATTCGTAGAGCGTATTATAACTCGATTCTCCACCTTCATGCAAGTGGCGCAAATATGTATGTCGATCAGGATATTTTCTGCGATTCTCTATCAAATGCGCGGCAACATTGCTGCAATGGTCGCTTATGCGCTCATAATTTGTCAAAATCTCAAGATATATAATGCCCGCTTCTATAGAGCAGTCGCCATTCTTTAATCTCGTTATATGCCGTCCGCGCAGTTCTTCGCATATTTCGTCCACGTTCTCTTCCAGGGGCTCAACGCGCTCGGCCAGAGCCATGTCATTTTTGGCCAAGACCTCGTTAGTCAAACGGAGTATGTCACGCACAATGTTGCGTAACACATACAGCTCACCTCGCGCTCTATCGCTGAAACGTACGTTCTTGTCCCGTACCTCCCCCACGCGCTCCACTACGTTTATGGCGTAGTCACCCATACGTTCGTATTCTATAACGAACGATAGCATAGTGGCCACTTCTTTCCCTTCTTCATCATTAAGCAGCAGACGGGTTATGCCCACAAGATAGTTTTGGGTCATCACATCCAGCTTATCCATCATATCTTCGCGCTGCTCGGCAATGCCGACCTCTTTTTCATCCAATGAGAAGAGACATGGGATAGCGTTTTCTGTATTAAGCAGCGCCAACTCGCCCATTTTAAGCACAGAGGATTTCGCCTGCGCAATGGCCAGCGACGGGGTAGTATAAAGACGTGTATCCAAAATGAGTGGAGACAGCTCGGGGTGGCCTTCTTTTTTCTTGGGCACACTCCACGATGACAGGTTGATCAATTGTTTCGCAAAGGGTATAAACAACAGGGTAGTTATTATATTAAACACCGTATGAAAGTTGGCTATATCGCCCATGCCTACAATGTCATTAAAAAACGGCAAACCCACTACCGCTTTAACCGTGTATATGCCGGCCAGCCAAATAACTGTTCCTATCACATTAAAGTAAACGTGCGTGTAAGCGACGCGTTTGGCAGAGGGCGATGTGCCTATGGAGGCCAGCAGGGCCGTTATGGTCGTACCAATGTTAGTACCCAAAACAATGGGTATCGCGCTGCTCCATGTTACCATTGAAGTAGTAGACAGCGCTTGCAAAATACCCAACGACGCGGAAGATGATTGTATGATGGAGGTGACTATCATACCGGCCAGCACACCAAGAACGGGATTGCGGAACGAGGTGAACATATGTACAAAGGCTTGTGACTCACGCAAGGGCACAACCGCATTCTCCATAGTAAAAAGTCCTGTAAAGAGAATACCAAACCCCAGAAGAATCTGCCCAAAATGTTTGCGTTTGCCCATTTTTATAAACACAAACAAACACGCGCCAATCGTAAGGGCTATAGGCGCGAGCGTTTCTGGATTAAGCATTTTAAACACGACGCCAGCGTTTGCGAGCTCCGCCAGGCGAATGATTTGGCCTGTCGCGGTTGTGCCAATATTGGCCCCCATGATAACGCCAGAGGCTTGCGAAAGCGTCATGATACCGCTATTGACCAAGCCGACCACTATAACCGTGGTCGCGGATGACGATTGAATAATCGCGGTTATAGCCGTACCCAAAATCACCCCGCGCGGCACCGACGAGGTTAGTTTTTGCAAAATACTCTCCAGCTTACCCCCGGCAAGAGCCTCCAGCCCGCTGCCCATAATCGTCATGCCGTACAGGAACATTGCCAGCCCACTTGCCAGAGCAATGACATTCGCAAATGTCATGTATCCCATCTCCCGCTCGAATATATTCATATAATAATACATGCCTACGACCACTGTCAAGTTGCGCGAAAAGAGCAGACGTTTTGTGCGCGAAGCTTTCGCTCAGGTCATCAACAACATAGCTGGACTGAGAATCGCAGGACGTTTGCATAACAAAAGCGCCGTTGGCGCGTGAATCCGTAGGCACGAATCCCACTGATCGAAGGAAAAAATGGGGACGAAACGCGATACGATGCGAAGGTCATAGATTGCCAATAGCGGCTGTCGTTGCGGGTGCGAACGTTCATGAATTGGGGAATAATGAGTAGATTCACATGGCGCCTACAGTTGGGAAGGGGCGATTTTCTTTCTCTCGCAGGTGTTTTTTATGCCAAAAATCACCCGTGAGAGTACCGTGCCAAGAAGTAGAGGTGGAGAGGCTATCAAAATGTGTACTTTTTGATAGTCGTCTTGTGTGGGAGATTTTACCATAACCAAATTAAAACTTCAACCATATTTTCGGGAAATTTCGTAGAAAATTCATAATTTTGACACCAATGGGCGCTGTATACACCCTTGGTATGGTCTTTTGGCAATGATGGCAGCTATTATCAAAAAGTACACTTAGTGATAGCCAATCTGTTTGGAGGTAGCCACTTGGAAGCAAAGAAAATCGGACCTGATATTGTAGTGGAACGGCTTTTCTATTTCATTGCCGTTATACTTATGCCAAGCATTGTACTATTCTATCTGTACAACAAGAACGCCGACCAAGGCATAGTGTTTGAGCATTGCCCTATCTTTGGCGGCATATTGGCGGGAGTCAGTTTAGCGCTGTACTTTGTTGCAACGCGTTTCATTAAGTATCGCCGAGCGCTTGAAGTGATGATAGTGTTCTGGGTGGAATTTTGGTTGTTTAAGCAAATATACGGCTTATTCTACAAAAAAGCCGTCATTGAGATGGAGACGCGCGGGGGTTCGCTTGTAGCTCCGTCACCTCGAGTTATTGGTTTTATTATGCTCCTAATTGTAGTAGTAACAGCGTTATGGTTAAGGTCTATCAAGACCAACCGACTAATAACGAACACAGTAGCATTGGTGTTATGCGGCTTATTTGCGTTCAATTTTGTCCCTGCCTTTAGCAGCACTATAACAAACGCTGAAAACATAGTAGTGGCGGAGCAAAACGGAGGTTCATACGAAATAAAGACGGAGTTTAATATCGACTCAAACTTGCCACACCCCAATGTCTACTGGATACATATGGATGGAATGATGGGCTTTGATGCTGTAGAGAAATATTTTGGTGAATCACAAACCGAACTCAAAAAAAGTCTCGCCGAGCGAGGTCTTATTATTAACCTAAGCGCGAGGTTGGAGGCGGGGTATACACATATCGCTGTCCCCGCAATGACTTCTCCGACCTTCTATGACAGCTTTTTAGCAGATGTGTTTAAGAGAGTATCCAATCTTACGCGCTCGAACCGCGAAAGCAGGGTTAATATTTACATAAACGAAAACGGCGTTGATATGGGCAAGGTTTACGATCAAGATGAGATACAAACAGCTTTTCGCGATGCAGGCTACCTGACCGCAAGCTACGGATACTTGCGGCAGAACGCAATAATTGACTTTGACTCAGCAACCACAACTGATGATTTGGACGAAATTAGAAAAGAGAATGTCGAATTTGCTAAGTTTCAGGATTTCTTCTCACTTTATATCCCTGCAACTGCATTGCAGATTTGGCAGACGCGATTTGATGAATATGTCGAAAGCAAAAGACCTGTAGCAAACACAATGCCTATTCCTGAAGCGCAATCGACAATCGATAGATTCGTGACAGAAAACAGCGATTCTCGAGACAATTTAGCCGGTATGGTTAGGGCGATGAGTTACGCCATTAATCTTGAGGCCCCGCATTTCATATACTTTTTTAATGGGACAGTACACGTTGGCGGGTTTGGGAATCAGATTGGTGATGTAATTTATGAAGAACCAATCGGACGTGCCTTTTGGCTTGACGAAAATGGTGATGTTTACAAAGAGAAGCACGAAGATCCAAGAGATGTTATGCTATATTATCCTCAGCATAAGTACGCAGCTAAAGAAATGCTCATTCTTGTTGATGTAATAATCGAAAGTGACCCAGACGCGATTATTATATTGCAGGGCGACCATGGTATACACGGCATTGGCAGAGAGGGGAGGGCGTATTTTGACCAAGAATATTTAGAGGAGAAAGGGTGGAACCTTGAGGCTATGCTCGACATGAACCTTGATGTTATGTCCGCTGTTTACATACCTGAAAAGTACGGAGAACCAGACAAGCCGCTTGACCCGCTCAATATCGCCCGCTGGCTTGTTAATCATTTTGTGGGCGAGGGTAACTATGATTATCTCCCGCAGGAGAACGGAGGTACATACTGATGTGGTTTATCGCGTTTCTTATGCTGTCTGTGCCAGGTCTTGTATCACTGCGTTTGCATGGAATTAACAAAGCAGATAAAGAAAATTGGCAGGAAGTGTTGTTTGTGTTTCTTCTTTACTCAATGGCAATAATTTTCTTTGTCAACTTGATAATGTTTATTACGTTTCACGACAGGACGGTGTCATTCTCGCCATTTGACCGAACCACTAACAGCAGTATCTTTTACTCAAGTTTCATCATAAAGTACACCCTATTTGCAATGATATTCGCTTTGTTGCTTCCAAATTTATACAAACGCAGACAAAGGGTGCGCAATTTCTTGAAGAAGTTCCTCCGATCGCAAGTATTGGAGGATGAATAAAACATTGCGGGTTTTTTCAATAGAGAAAAGGACGATCCTTTATAACTGTACCAATTTAACCAATAAAATCAGGAGGGATGAAATGTATATTGACTCAAGTACGGGTTCCATGCTCATTCAAGCATTGGTCGCGGCAATCCCAGTTGCGGCGGCGACACTATTTGCGTTCAGAAACAAGATCCGCATTTTATTCGGTAAATCGCCAATTGAGAAGAGAAATAAATCTGCCGAAAATGCGGAAATGCTCTTATCTACGGATGATTTCGAGAAAATTGATGATTAGTAGAGAGCCAAGTTCATTCCGCGATCGCTCAGGGTTTGTGTTTCATAAGGACGGCGTGCTGTACAGGCAAATTAGACCAGCTTATTTAGAAAAATACCGTCAACTGATGGATTCCGGTCTGTACGAGGAGCTTGTAAAAGAGCGGCTGATAATTCCGCATAAAGAAATTACGATTGGCGGATATGATTCTCATGGTGGCATTGTAATCCAGCCGAAGCGAGTTCCATTTGTCTCATACCCCTATGAGTGGAGTTTCGGGCAGTATCAAGACGCAGCGCTAACAACGCTGAAAGTCCACTTGACCGCGCTTAAATACGGGATGTTCCTTAAGGATGCCAGCTCATACAATATACAGTTCCTCAACAGGTACGCACTGATAATTGACACACTGTCGTTTGAAATATATGAAGAGAGGAGTCCGTGGATCGCCTATGGGCAATTTTGCCGCCATTTTCTTGCTCCGCTTTTGCTTATGCAGATTGTGGATATACGGCTGTCGAAACTGATGCAGTCTTTTATTGACGGCATACCCCTTGATCTAGCTTCAAATTTGTTAAAAAGGCGCGGCGGTTTGTTTGGGCATCTCCATATCCATCTACACGCAAAATCTATTGCCGCGCACGCTGAGGAAGGTAAGAGGATTAGCAGTACTAAACAAATATATATGGGCAAAAATGCCTATGAAGCCTTAGCGCAGTCACTATATACTGGCATTCAGCGTCTGAAAATGAAAAGCGTCACAACAGAGTGGGGCAATTACTATACGCACACCAACTATTCGGAGTATGCGGCTGAAAGCAAAGAAGGCATAGTCGCAGCGTAATTGCAAAAGTGCAACAATGTGAAAGCAGTTTGGGACTTAGGTGCGAACAATGGGCATTACTCCCAGATAGCTACAGATTTAGGCGCACATACTGTAGCTTTTGACATTGACCCTGTAGCCGTGGATAGCAACTGGCGGCGAGTAAAGAAAACTCATGATAAAACGTTGCCGCTAATTCTAGACTTGACAGCCCCAAGTCCCGCAATCGGCTTTGGCAATAATGAGCGTCTCACAATTGATGAGCGACAAAAGCCGGATGTCATTATGATGCTTGCGGTAATTCACCATATGGCAATATCCAATAATTTACCATTTGACAAAATAGCAAATTGGCTTAGTGGTCTGTGCCGTTATCTGATAATTGAGTTTGTTCCGAAAGAAGACTCACAGGTTCAGTTACTCCTGAAAACGCGCACGGACATATTTGACGACTACAACGAATCTCATTTTGAGGAAGTCTTTTGTGAATACTTCGTGCTATTGGCAAAGAGTGAAGTTGAAGATAGCCAACGCACGTTGTATTTGCTGGAGACTCAGAGGTCTTCACATTTCTCACTACACTCAAATTCAAGTACCTCGCAAACAGGTATCTTGCAAACAGGTACCTTTCAAAATGGTTGCGGCTAATCCCAATATATGCTATACTTCCAAAAAATGGCGATAGCCGGAAAGAGGTTTTATTATGTCGCAATCGCGAGGGAGACGTCACTATCGCGTCGCAAAGCGCGAGCAGGAAGAAGTAGCTGTTCAAGAGGCAAAAGATCGTCAAGTTGACAATTTTATGATGTTTATTCGCGTATTTACCGCTCTGGTCACTATCATCACGTCTGTCCTGAGCATTGCTCAAATGCTGCGCCAGGATAAAACGGAAGAATAATGAAACTGGGCGTTGTCGGACTGCCCAATGTAGGCAAAAGCACCTTGTTTAACTCGCTGACAAGGGCCGGCGCGGAGGCCTCCAACTATCCTTTTTGCACAATAGACCCCAATGTGGGCGTCGTCGCCGTGCCGGATGAACGATTGGCCAAACTGACCGCCATGTATAGCTCGCAAAAGACCTCTCATGCCATAATAGAATTTGTAGACATAGCGGGGTTGGTGAAGGGCGCAAGCAAAGGTGAAGGCTTGGGCAATCAATTTTTGTCTCATATTCGCGAAGTGGACGCCATCGTACACGTTGTGCGTTGCTTTGACGATGAAAACGTCATACATGTAGAAAACGGAGTTGACCCCGCCCGCGACATTGACATTATCAACACGGAACTTATTTTGGCCGATCTCGAGATTATCGAACGCAGGTTGTCTAAAGCACATAAATCGGTGCGAACGGATATAAAAACTGCCAAAGAGGCAAACTTGCTCTCGCGTCTGCTTGCGGGCATGGAATCTGGCGTTTGCGCGCGCGCTCTCGACTTGGATGTGGATAGCGAAGAGGCAGCTCTGCTTAAAGAGCTTAACCTGCTTACAAATAAACCCGTGCTGTATGCCGTTAACGTTGGCGAAAGCGACTTGGCAAATGATTCCGCAAACAATCCGCACGTAGAAATTGTGAGGGGTATTGTCAGCAAAGAAAGGGCGCGGCTATATATTGTTTGCGCTAAAATAGAGGAAGAAATCGCGGAACTTGACGATAACGAGCGCCGCGAGTTTTTGGCGGAGTTTGGCGTAAATGGCAGCGGGCTTGATCGTCTTATTGTCGCCAGTTATAGTTTGCTAAATCTCATCAGCTTTTTGACAGCAGGGCCAAAAGAATCACGCGCTTGGACAATAAAAAAAGGGACAAAAGCCCCGCAAGCAGCGGGTAAAATTCACACGGACATGGAGCGCGGCTTCATACGCGCAGAGATCGTTAGTTATGACGACCTGATGCGCTGCGGGTCGCACAGCGCCGCAAAAGAGCGCGGCCTTGTACGGCTTGAAGGGAAAGACTATGTTATGAAAGATGGCGATGTTACCCTGTTTAGGTTTAACGTTTAATTGTCGTCGCTTAACCAAAAGATTAGACAAAACACCAATTCCCCCCTATCTGCAATATCATGTAGAAAGGGGGGAATACTATGCTTTGCAACGGGGTATTCGAAGGCGGGGGAGTAAAGGGCATAGGCTTGGTAGGAGCGGTATGCGCCATGGAAGACGCGGGTTATATATTTGAAGACGTAGCGGGCACATCGGCGGGTTCTATAGTAGCATGTCTCATATCCGCCGGATTTTCCGGTAAAGAAATAAAGAGCAAAATGATGAAACTTGATTTCAAGAGGCTACGGGGGCATACTACGCTCACGCGCTTAGGCTTTGTTGGTAAAGCCTTGAAGTTGTTGAGCACAAACGGAATTTACAGCCCTGATTATCTTGAAAGCTGGCTTGACGATTTACTCGCCAAAAAAAACATCTCCCGTTTCGTTCACATAAAGGACAAAAGCAAAACGCGGCGCAGTCCCTATCGTTTTCAGGCTGTGGCATCTGACCTGTCCAATTCGCGCATGTTGGTGCTACCGCGAGATTTGAGAAATTTTGGCATTGTACCCGACAATTTTTCACTGTCTAAGGCTGTGAGAATGAGCATAAGCATACCTCTGTACTTCGAACCGTACAACCTTGTCGATGTCGACGGAAAAAATCACGTTATCGTTGACGGCGGGCTGCTTAGTAATTACCCCATGTGGTTGCTGGATACCAGGCGCTCCATTATGCCTACTTTTGGTTTCAAATTTTTGTCCAGTAACTGCGATACGGTATATTGCGGCGATTATTACAGCATAAACAATAGTAGAGACTACGCCCAAGCGCTGCTGCGCACGAGTTTGGACGCTCATGACAAATTTTACGAAAGCCTCAACCGAGGCGACCTGGAACGCACAATCGGCATATCAACGATTGTCCACCGTGGTGACAAGCCTCACGAGATTGCCGCAGTGGATTTTGGCATTGACGAGGCGGAAATGGAAGAACTGTTTAATAACGGATATAATGCCGCAAAGAATTTTTTGCGCGAGTGGAGTTTTGAAGACTGGAAAGCAAGATATGCAAACCCTGACATTCGTCTCGCGCGCGGCGCGGGGCGTCTATCGCGAGGCCGCGCGACGATATAAGCGATTGTGTGGTTTTACACGGGTTTTACGCATTTATTATTTGCCCCTTGCGCGTACATTGTCGGCATGTTATACTGTAGCCCGTTGCGATAAAGGAGGCGAACTGTTATGGCAAAATGCGATATTTGCGGAAAATCTGTGCGCACGGGGCATCGGATAAGCATCACCCGCAGTCAGGTTTCTCGCCGCGCCAACCGCTGGTGGAAGCCCAATATTAAGAAAATCCAAATCGTAGAGGGCGGTACGGTCAAGACCATTCATATATGTACCCGCTGTCTTCGCGCCAATAAAGTTACTCGAGCTGTATAAAAACTAGATATCACAGCAAAAGAACCATGCTTTTGGCATGGTTCTTGTTGCGGTTGGCTATTTATCTGTTTTTACAGATTGACGCGTAAACTTTTTTACAAAGCGCGCCAAAAATCCGGGTAGTTTTATAGCGTAAATTTTCATTATTACCACCCCGCGTTTGGATAGAAGTAGGTCTATATGTTTTTTTATAGTATGCGTTAACGCTTGTCACTGTGCATTGCCATTGGTGGGGCGAATATACCAAACCGCGACTAGTAAAACATGTGGGTCAGCTCGTTAAAAAACACAAACCCGGCGATGGCAAACACATAGATAGCGAAGTATCGCAGTTTACATTTTTTGATTAGCGCCAGCATAAACCTTATGGAAAGATAGCCGGACAACGCGGCTGCGGCAAACCCAAACGCCATGGGCAATGTGAATATTTCGTCCCATATAATGCCCGTGTCCGCCGCCTCTTTAAAGGTAAACACAGCCGCGCCCAAGATGGTTGGTATAGAAAGTAAAAAAGAAAATCTGGCTGCGGTATCACGGTTAAGTCCACGCGCCAGCGCGCCGGTTATTGTGCTGCCCGATCGCGACACACCGGGAGCGACGCCTACAGCTTGCATACACCCTATAACCAAAGCGTCAATGATGCCCATGTCGTCGTCGGTTTTCTCTCTGTTTTTGGCTCGGTCGGAATAGATAAGGAAAATCCCGGTAATGATAAAACCGACGCCAAGAAATACCCCGCCGCCAAACAGCAGTTTGATCACATCGCCAAACAATAGAGCAACCACCACGGCGGGAAGGGTCGCCAGAATGAGCAATGCCACCCGCTTTTGAGCAGGATGCTTAAGCAGTGCCCATATGTCTGACCAAAATACTATAAATACCGCAACAAGAGAGCCCAGGTGCAGCACAATATCAAAAGTAAGAATAGGTTCGTTAAAACCAAGAAGACGTTGCGCCAGCACAAGATGGCCAGAGCTAGAAATCGGTAAAAATTCCGCAAAGCCTTGCACAATACCCAGCATTACCGCTTGCAACTCGTTCATCCTTATTCCCTTCCCTTTCCCTTTAGGGTTCATTATATAACATACAAACGCGGAGAGCAAACGTGTCGTGTACTAAAAGGTATGAGCGGAGACATTTCCATTATGAAAGGATTTTTATGACACCAAAACTATTCGAGAATATGGGGCTTAGTCGCGAAGCCCTAAAAGCTGTAAGTGACATGGGATTTGAAGAGGCGACCCCCATTCAATCGCAGTGCATTTCACTTATAATGTCTGGCAGGGACGTAATAGGCCAAAGCCAGACCGGCACAGGCAAAACTGCGGCGTTTGGTATCCCGTTGCTAGAAAAAATAGCGCCGGCTGACAAACATTTACAGGCGGTCATTTTATGCCCCACCAGAGAGCTTGCGATACAAACCAGCGAAGAATTTCGCAAACTGCTGAAATATAGAGACAACATAAAGGTGCTGCCCATTTACGGCGGCCAACCGATAGACAGACAAATACAAGCGTTAAAAAAAGGTTGCCAGGTGATAATCGGCACGCCTGGGCGCGTGATGGATCACATGTCGCGTCGCACCCTTAAAATGGAAACCGTTCGCTTTGTCGTTCTGGACGAAGCGGATGAGATGCTGGACATGGGCTTTAGGGATGATATTGAGACTATACTGAGCAGAATTTCCGCCGAGCGGCAAACAATGTTATTTAGCGCAACAATGCCCGGAGAAATTTTAGATCTAACCAAAAGGTATCAACATGAACCGGAGTATGTTACGGTAATACACAAAGAATTGACTGTACCCTCCATCGATCAAGTATACTTTGATGTAAAAGAGAAGGTTAAACTGGACGCTCTGTGCAGGTTAATAGATATAGAGAACCCTGGGCTTGCGCTGGTGTTTTGCAATACAAAAAAATTGGTTGACGAGCTGGTTGAGCAATTGCAGGGCAGAGGGTATTTTGCAGAAGGGCTTCACGGTGATCTAAAACAACCTCAACGTGACCTCGTAATGAAAAAATTCCGCAACCGCACGTTGGAGATTCTGGTCGCCACAGATGTGGCCGCGCGCGGGCTGGATGTTGACGACATAGACATCGTTTTTAATTACGACATCCCGCAAGATGAAGAATACTATATACATCGGATAGGGCGCACAGGCCGCGCCGGCAAAAGCGGCAAAGCCTATTCGTTTGTGGTTGGTAAGGAAATTTACAAACTGCGTGACATTATGCGTTTAACCAAGGCAAAAATAGAACGCAAAAAACTGCCCAGCCTCGGTGATCTAGAAGAAACAAAGATACGCGCGTTTGTGGATAAGATAAAAGATTTAGTGGATGATGGGCACTTGACAAAGTATATCAACATAGTGGAGGGGATGATTGGCGAAGATTATTCTGTGTTGGACATTGCTGCGGCGTTGATGAAGAATAATCTTTATGACGCCGACAGCGAAGAGATCGATCTGGAGTCTGAACCGCTGTACGAGCCTCGATTCAAGGTTCACAAGATTTACAGCGAAGAGAGCAAGGACGTTGTACGGCTGTTCCTCACAGTGGGCAAGAAGGATAAAGTAAACCCAAACGACATCGTAGGGGCAATAGCGAATGAAACGGGTGTGCCAGGGCGTATTATCGGTCAAATAGACATTTTTGACGAATTTACCTTTGTAGATGTGCCCAAAGGCTTTGCCAAAGAGATTATCACGCTGATGAAGAACAAGAAAATCAAGGGAAAAAAGATAAACATCGAACGCGCCAAACAGAGGAAGGGCGCATAAATGACAAGGCAAGGTCTCATTGGTTTTATCCAATAAGAGCCTGCCTTTTATCACGATTATCTGTATCCCTGAATCTGTCACGAGTTATAATGTCAAATACGACATTTTTTTCAATACCTAAAAGTAACTGGGGAGCTGTAAGCAGATCCAGCGCTATACACTGCTAAGATACGCACATAATATTCTACGTCTTTTATGGTATTTATGGACGCGATAAGCTGGCCGTCGCTCGTGTCAAGCGCTAGATACGATGCGCCGTCAGCGAACTTAATTATATCCGCAGTTTTATATATGGACCCTCCATTAGTGCTTATCTCCACCAAATAATATAACGCGCCATCTGTTGGTGTCCAAAAGACATATGACATAGTGCTGTTTATATTCGATACAAAAACGTTCGTCGGCCGGGCATAACTTGCTTGTGTGGCAGTTGGCCGCGCGGTACTGCTTGCCGGCCTTGGCGTATTCGTGGGAGTTGTCGTTGGCGTAAATGTATTCTGAATATCTTCTGTAGATGTTAGCGGTTGTTCCGGAGCCGGGGTGAAGGTATATGTCGGTCGAGGCGTCCTGGTTGGCCTCGGCGTGTCGGTCGGTGTTAGTGTGGGAGTAAACGTGCTGGTCGGTATAAGTGTGAAGGTGCTGGTTGGTATCAGTGTGAAGGTCGGAGTCGGCGTGTTCTCTACCGCAGCGCTAGTCGGCGTTGGCGCATCATACCGGGGTGTGGGAACAGGTGGTGTATTGATTGCTTGAAACATTGACGCGCCGTTTTCTTCATCGTGTTCGCCAGAACCATTTTCGTCTGTTGGGGTCGGTGTGGGTACTTCTATAATAGTTATCCCGCTGCCGTCCAAAATATCAAAATGATCCATCTCCTCATCTTCCGCGCCAATATATGCGTCTTCTTCGGAGCTTGCCGCCACATAGTTACACAAGTTTTGCGCATCAGCTGTCCAGCCGCCGTTCTTTGTCAATCCAAACTGTTCGTATTCACCTTCGGCGCTAAACGTTTGTTTTTCTATCAACAGGGTGTAGTAAAAATCCGCATCGGTAACAACCTGCACGCTTTCCAGCAAAGCGCCTGTGGAGTCACCCGGCATAACGCGTCGTGCCCAGTAAGCCCAACCATTGTCGTCAAACACCCAAAAATCGCCTATGGGCACTCCATTGGATATCCACTCGTCCATGTGATATATCGTGGCGATGGGCAAATCGCCCACCTGAGCGTCTTGAGACCATAGCACGAGGTCATGAAACTCGTCGCCGTCAGAGGTATGGTGCGTAAGCCAGGTCGATACGTCTTTCTTCTTGGATCCATCAACAAAGGTTTTGCCGTCAAGCTCCATGTATTCCCTGAATTTAATGCGCGCCAAAATGGGTGTATCCCCATCATTTGTTATATAGACAGGCTCACTATACAAAGGGTTGCTATTGGTTAGCTCAATTATTTCTCCCAACTCTGATTTGATCTTTTTGCCGCCAACAAGAAGATTGATTATGGCGTAGATCACCAAAATTCCCAATAAACCTAACACGAAAACTACAGCTGGGCGCAATTTACGTTTCCGCCTTACCTTGATGGCACTACCGCTCGTATATGCGGGTCTGGGTTCAGCCTGTCGCCGGGGCGCAATATCATCGTTGCCGGTATAGCCTACGCGCGTCGTTATGTTATAGTCACCCGGCTCAGGCTGATGTCCGCCAACGGGCTGTTCGGGTATGGTTGCGCTGTATGGGTAGCTTCTGTACGCTATTGTGACACACCTCCCGATTGTCAAATATATGCTGTTAAGAATTGAGCGAAATCGCGGAATTCGCACAACTTTATCATATCAGCGCAGATACTTTCTGTCAAACCACAAAGATTAGCAGAAAAAGGCGCATGTGATATTGCATGCGTCGCCATTAATGCGGTAGTTACTTATGGCAAGCACAGACTCGCCGGAATGCGCGAATCAGGGGCGAACGCATCTCGCCCCTAATTGTATCCGCACCAACTTGAAGAAAGTGTTATCCCAGCGCCAGGTGCCTTCGGCAATAGATGTAGCTTGTACCCCGTCGCCGTTTATATCCAAAATGATGGGCGACTAAGATCTTCTTCGGTGATATATGTATACATTGCTAAATTCACTTTGAGCGCCACAATCGCTAACAGCCGTAATACGATAAGACCATACGTCAATAATATTTTCTGTAATGATTAATTCATAATTTGAATCTGACGTTTCGCCTATAATGGTGAACTTGTCAATGTCAGCCGGCGCTCCGGTATATGTTTTTACATCCTGCCAGGTGGCATACACATAGTATTTAGTGGCGCCGGGGATTGCAGACCAGCTTAAGGAGACTTCCTTTTTCACAAAATCTGTTTCGCCAATTAAGCATGGTACTTCCGGCGCTATACAGGGAGCCAAAGGCGCGTTTGTCACAACCGGCTCGGGCGTATTGGGCGCTGGAGTGTAAGCAGCTATTGGGGCAATCGTAATCAAAGGCATAACTGTTGGTATGGGCGTAGCTATCGTGCGCTCCGCGACGTTAGATGTTATGGTAGGCCTGAATTCGCGCAAAATTATATCGATTAGGTCTTTACCTTTCTCCGTCCATCCACCATATGATTCGTATTTCCATTTCACATAGTAGTCGCCATTGTTTTCAATATTGTCAACAGAGGCTATTTGGGCGTTAATGTTAATGCCATAATAATATGGCTGATTTATGTTTTCTATCAACTCAATCTTATCGATCAACAAGCCGGTAGATTTTCCGCCAAAAACTATATTTGCCCAATATATCCAGCCGTCAGAATCGATAACCCAGTAATCGCCGACAGGATAATTCATGCCGATCCAGTCATCCATGCTAACGACACGGGCGTTGGGTGTTAGTTCTGTATGTACGCCTTCTTCATTAACATCACTTGCCCCCAAGCCTTCGGGACTTTCGCTGTCAACGTAGCCCGCGCCATCTACCATAGCGCCGCGCTTGGAAGGTGAAACTGGGTAATAATATTTCTGACCACCCATTCTCCAATTCCAATATGTAGAAAATGCGTTTTCTGGCGGAGAATTTACGCTTTGGTCTACGCTGGCGACATGGTAGCTCCAGGTCCCGGTGTCATTTATATTCGCGCCGTAAACTATAGAAGCCGCTTGGTTGGCGCCTTCATCGTCGCGTGTGCCCGCGCCTTCACCTAGCTCCATATATTCTGAAAGCCTGATGCGCACGAGTGAGTCGCTATCGCTCCAGTTTTCTACATATAGATCTTTGTTGGGGGCGTCAAAGTCGTTATGCAGGGTGCCACCTGTGTTACCGCCAATGGCTAACGTTTTTTCTAGCGTTAAATCGTCCGCCGTAGAACTTGACTTGGCAAATAGGTTTGAGCCTAGCGTGATGATTCCACACAACAATACTGTAGCTACAGCACATAATATTCTGTTGCTTATTTTCATAATAGTCTCCATTCCCCTAATTGATATGCTTAATTTGTGCGTTGTGGAAAACATTGCAAAAGGTACATCCTTATCATATCGGGGTAGAGGATTTCTGTCAAATAACAATAATTCCCATAAACAACCGCATGTTATACGCAACTAATAGTTCACAACTTATGCTCTTTAATATGCGCCCAACGCAGTGCAGTATGCTACCGGATTGCTTAACTGACCTGGGCTACAAGACTGATCGATTCCGAAAACCCTGAAACAATATACATCTGTGCCACTGTTCACGCTTGGGAAGGTGTATGATGTCTCTCGCGTTTTATCCACATATACATACTCGTTGCTTTGCGGTAGGGAGCCATCCGCGCTTGCGACGGCGGCATGGATGACATAAGTAAGGGAATCACTTAACGCCGTCCAATATAGCGTTACCGTATGACTATATTGATCGATTTGTGACGGTTGAACGTCTATTGATAAATAAGGAGCGGGGAGGCTCGAGTGTGTTTCGTTAATTGCGCCTTCCTCGTAATCATAATATGGATACTCGCCAGTGTTCGGGTTATATGATGGTGGAATAATAGGCGCCGATGTTGGCGCGGCAATTTGTTGCGGGGGCACAGGCGTCAATGCTGGCGCGGCAATTTGTTGCGGGGGCGCTGGTATCGACGTAGGTACGACGGTTGTTTGTGGAGGCGCCGTTAGTGTTATTGCGGTTCCTGCCGCGTTAACAACAATAACTACTCTCTTTACAAGTATGTCACCCACATATACGCCTAGATGAAATGCATCACCTAAGCTTGCGTTGCCGCTAATAGTAATTGCCGACCTAGCACCCTCTTGAGTCAAATAGAACATATCGTGCACCTCACTTGGCTGCCAAGCAAGGTTAGGATAATCCGCATCTGGCACAAGGTTAACGGTAGCTCCCGTTGCCGCTAAAATGACATTATCTTCTATAGCGCCCAATGTCTCTACTGCCGGAATTGAGATCTCTTCCGTAATTTCTGCGGTGGAGCGGGATGATTGAGTTAATTCTGACGTTGGCAATTGAGTTTCTGTATTGTTTGCATACACGGCGGAGCTATCGGCGCCTCCGGCCAGGGTCAATTGCTCAACCAGCATTTTGCCGTTAGCTGTCCAGCCTCCCCAAGACTCTAAACCAAAATTAGAGACATTGTCCCCATTATTGCCGTCAAGGTACGCGGCAGCTACTTGCCCCATTGGTTGGAGCCAATATGTATAGCTTTCGTCAGAACCTGCTGATATATTAACACCATCAATCAAAAGTCCTGTCGCCTCACCACTGTTTAACACATTGGCCCAGTACGCCCACCCGTCACTGTCATAAACCCAAAAATTGCCAATGGGCGCTCCCGATTCTACCCACTCTCCTGTTGTTATTACAGCGACACTGTTAAGTGTAATCTTAGCGCCGGCCCCATAAGAATTCACGTCGCCAGGGCGAATGTTGGCAGGGGTTAATGTGTCGATAAACTCTGAACCATTTATTACACTGCCTCGTAGTTCATTTGGCGTGGGATAGTAATATTTTTGTCCGCCCAAAATCCAACTCCGGTACTGTGAAACAGGTGTGGTTTCACCTGGAATATGTAATAACCAAGTGCTGATATCCTCTGACGTTGAACCCGACACAACCGGCGTTTGATACTCTCCTATTTCCAGATATTCATATAGTCGCAGCCGTACAATGTCAGGAGTATCGCTCCAATTCTCATAATATATGTCATAATTGTCAGCGTTTTGATCATAATGCAGCGAGGCTCCGCTGTAGCCTCCTTTTCCGTAAATGTTTTCGGCGTCCGCCGCTTTACCGGCGCCGGACACAAACATTTTAGACGCAAAGATTGATGTTATGCAAACTATAAAGACAGTTGCCATTATGGTAATTCGCGCGCGTAAATTTGTCATAGATCGTTCTCCTTTGTTTTATTGCGTTTAACAACGAGAATGACTCAGGGGCGCATGCATACCTCGCCCCTGAGTGAATTTGCGACTACTCCATTTTATAAACTACCTGGTTTTAAACCATACATCAGCAGCTTGCGCTTTAAGTCCGTTAGTTCTGATGTATGAACCAATCTGGCGGGACTCATTGCCATATTTATCTACTTGATCAGATTCGATATAAGATGTGTTGATATACTTAACGCCAGCTTCCTCAAGTGTCGCGAAGTTTCCATTAATTACGCAAATTATATCGGCGCCCTCGATCTGGTCAACTCGTCCGTCGCCATTGGTATCCAATTCCGCTAGGGCTTCGAAACCATTGGCGGCTTTTTTACCGTTTGAAAGTATGGTGTTGTTTCCAAACAGTTCACGACCGTTATCAATAACGCCATTACCATTAAGGTCTCTAAACAGCAGCGCATCGTAGGGATTTACCCAACCGGAAGAAACTTCTATTCCCTCGCCCAAATAGTCGAATTCTCTGCCTTCGGCAATGGAAGTAGCTTTCGCGCCGTCGCCATTTATATCCAGAATAATGGGCGATGCAGCTTTGAGCCAAGCAACGTTGTATGAATATGAGTTGCTTAATGAACTTTCGCCGCAATCGTTGACAGCTTTGACTTTATAGTACCACAAGTCGTAAATTGAAGTACCAGTAGACTGAGTTGGCACTGAATGATGTGTTAACGCCGTTTCGCCTATCAGATAGTAATCACTATCGCTTGGCGTATTTGCCCTATTCAAAATACTTGACACAGCTCGATATACACGGTACTTTTTAGCGCCTGGAACCGCCTTCCAGCTTAAGGTAGCTGAGCCTTGTGACGTTATTGAACTAGATATAACTGGTGCATTCGGTGAGGACTCACAGTCGGGTGTAGGTGTGTTGGTTGGTGTAGGTGTGTTGGTTGGTGTAGGTGTGTTGGTTGGTGTAGGTGTGTTGGTTGGTGTAGGCGTGTTGGTTGGTGTAGGCGTGTTGGTTGGTGTAGGTGTGTTGGTTGGTGTAGGTGTGTTGGTTGGCGTAGGTGTCTCTATATCCGTAGGAGTAGGCGTAGGTGTCTCTATATCCGTAGGAGTAGGCGTAGGTGTCTCTATATCCGTTGGAGTAGGCGTAGGTGTCTCTATATCCGTTGGAGTAGGTGTAGGTGTTTCGATATCCGTTGGAGTAGGTGTAGGTGTTTCGATATCCGTTGGAGTAGGCGTGGGCGTTTCGATATCCGTTGGAGTAGGCGTGGGCCTATACCTGCGTAAAATCCTGTCGATTAGGTCTTTACCTTTTTTTGTCCATCCACCATATGACTCATTTTTCCATTTCACATAATAGTCGCCATTGTTTTCAGTATCGTCAACGGCGGCTATTTGGGCGTCAATGTATATGCCATAGTAGTACGCCTGACTTATGCCCTTTATTAATTCAACCTTGTCGATCAGCAAACCGGTTGATTCACCGTTGGAGAGCACATTTGCCCAATATACCCAGCCGTCTTCATCATCAATAACCCAGTAGTTGCCAATAGGGTAATCCATGTTGATCCAATCGTCCATGCTAATAACAGTGGCATTTGGGGTTAATTTTGTATGTACCCCTTCCGCATTTGTATCATCCGGCCCTAAGCCTTCCGGGCTTTCGCCGTCTACGTAGGCTGTGCCGCCAACCATAGCGCCGCGCTTGGAGGGTGATGCCGGGTAATAATATTTTTGACCGCCCATGGTCCATTTCCAATATTCCGAAAACACGTTTCCTGGTGGAGCATTCACGTCTTGTCCCGCGCTGGCGACATGATAACTCCAAGTACCGGGGTTATCTATATCCGCGTCGGCGACTAAGGGAACCGCCTGGTTGGCAGCTTTATCCGAGTGTATGCCCGCGCCCTTACCCAACTCCATATATTCCGCAAGACTAATACGCACGAGAGCGTCTTCATTGCTCCAGTTTTCAACATATATATCTTTGTTGGGAGGGTCGAAATCGTTATGCAAGGTTCCGCCGGTGCCACCACCCATGGTTAATATCTCTTTTTCAGTTGGATCATTCGCTGCGCTTATCCCTGCGAGCAAGTTTGAGCCCAGCACAATAATCCCGCATAAAGCTGCAACACTAACGGCGGTTAAAATCCTGTGGCTCTTCAGTAGACCTCGTGTCATATTAGCCTCCACTCCATTAACCGATAAATCAATTTATTCAATAACCGCTAACTTATAAGCGATTATTTGTACTAACAGGGAAGGAGACGGAAGGTATCCGTCTCCTTCCCTGTTAGGCTTGAAATCAATCCGCCGCTATAAACCATACGTCCGCAGCTTGCGCCTTGGTCCCATCAGTTTTGATGTAAGAACCAATTTGGCGGAACTCGTTGTCATATTTATCTACTTGATCAGATTCGATGTAAGATGTGTTGATGTACTTAACGCCGGCTTCCGCAAGAGTCGCGAAGTTTCCGTTAATTACACAAATTATGCTGGCGCCTTCTGTCTGGTCAACTCGTCCGTCACCGTTTATATCCAATTCCGCCAGGGCTTCAAAACCATTGGCAGCCTTTTTGCCGTTTGCGAGTACGGTGTTGTTACCAAACAGTTCACCGCCGTTATCGATAATGCCATTACCATTCAGGTCTCTAAATAGCAGCGCGTCATAGGGGCTTACCCAGCTGGACTCGACTGTTATACCTTCGCCCAGGTGGTCAAACACTTGCCCTTCTGTAACAGAAGTAGCTTTCACGCCATCGCCGTTTAAATCCAGAATAATGGGGGAACTTATATTGGTGGACGTCACGTAATATGAACGTGAGTTGCTAAATGAACTCTCGCCGCAATCATTAACGGCTTTGACTTTAAAATACCACGTTTTGTTGTGCGCGGGATCCCCGCTGTATGTTCTTAGCGTAAGAAATGCGCTAGTCGTTACGTCATACATAGAGTACGAAGCATCGTTTTGCGGGTCGGAAGGGGTCAAAGCTCTGTATATGCAGTATTTAGTAGCGCCAGGAACAACATCCCAGCTTAACACAGCCTTGCCTGCTACCCACGTTGTACCTACTAAAGCCGGCGTGCTCAGCACAGCGCAAGTAGGCGGCGTGGGTGTAGGTGTGCTAGTCGCTGTGGGTGTAGGTGTGCTAGTCGCTGGGGGCGTGGGTGTGTTAGTCGCTGTAGGTGTAGCTATGTTAGTCGCTGTAGGCGTGGGTGTGTTAGTCGCCGGGGGCGTAGCTATGTTAGTCGCTGTAGGCGTGGGTGTGTTAGTCGCTGGGGGCGTGAGTATGACGGTTGGTGTGGGCGTAGGGTCAGAGCCGCCTCCAATTTGATTGCCCCCATCTGTTGTTGGTGTTGGGGTTGGCCTGCATTTGCGTAAAATTCTATCAATTAGATCCTTGCCTTTTTTTGTCCATCCGCCATATGGATTGCGTTGTTCCCATTTCACATAATAATCGCCGTTGTTTTCTGTATCATCTACAGAAGCAATTTGGGCGTCTACGTTAATACTGTAGTAGTATGACTGTTTTATACTCTTTATCAATTCAACCTTGTCTAACAGCAAACCTGTAGATTTGCCGCCAGGGACTATGTTTGCCCAATATATCCAACCGTCTTCATCATCGATAACCCAATAGTCGCCAATGGGATAATCCATCCTGATCCAGGCGTCCATGCTGACGACAGTTGCGTCGGGCGTTAACTTTGTATGTATTCCTTCCGCGTTAGTATCATTTACTCCCAAGCCTTCGGGGCTCCCGCTGTCAATATATTCTTTCCCATCTACGACAGCGCCGCGCTTGGAGGGTGATACTGGGTAATAATATTTCTTACCGCCCATGGCCCACTCCCAATACTCCGAAAACTTATTTGTCGGTGAGGTGAGAAGCGTCCATTTTGTAGGGTCGTTTATATTCGCGCCAGAAACTACAGATATCGCTTGGTTGTCGCCCTCACCCGAGCGTGTACCAGCGCCTTTACCCAACTCCATGTATTCTGAAAGCCTTATGCGCACGAGAGCGTCGTCGTTGCTCCAGTTTTCAACATATACGTCTTTATTTGGAGCGGCGAAGTCATCGTGCAGAGTACCTCCTGTGCTACCACCAATGTTTACTGTTTTTTCGGCGGCTGAATCATTCGTTTTACTTGCCTTGTCAATCGCGCCTGAGCCAAGCAATATGATCCCGCATAAAGCTGACGTAATCACTACAAGCAAAATTCTACGATTTCTAATAAAACTCATGTCATAACATCCTCCATCCCTTTTATACTAAAAGAATAAAATGTGACGAAATATATCACAATACAGCAATTTAGCACGATTCTATGTTATCAGTGTTTGCTGTTGTTGTCAAATGGGAGATTAATATAGTGCTAGAAGAAATTAGCAAACTGATATTGTCGAAACCTAAATTAGATTTAAAGCCAACAGTAGATTTTGTGAAGATCATCGCATCTTAGAGATTTTTATGAATTACACGCCTATGCCGGGCAATGACATAAAAACATACAACAGTTGTGTTACAACGCAAAAGCTTTATATCTACACCCTGTTGTGGCTAACGCATTGACAGAGCGATCATTCGGTACTATAATGCCTCTATGTTAAAATATTAACTATGGAGGAAGCAAATGAAGCGAGTCTATAATTTTTCGGCCGGTCCAACCTCAATGCCCTTACCCGTTTTGGAAAAAGCCGGTTCAGAAATGGCTTGCTACGGCAACGCTGGTATGTCTGTTATGGAAATGAGCCACCGCTCAAAGGCGTTTTTGGAAATCATACAGCAAGCCGAAAATCTTCTGCGCGACTTGATGCGTATTCCCGAAAATTACAGGGTACTGTTCCTGCAAGGCGGCGCGACGACACAATTTTCCATGGCGCCGCTTAACTTATTTAGAAACAAAAAAGCCGACTTTGTTCACACTGGGCAATGGTCAAAAAAAGCCATAGCGGAAGCTAAGCGTTTTGGTAATGTCAATGTCGTGGCATCCAGTGAAGATAAGGTCTTTAGCTACATACCCGAACTTAACCCCGCGACATTTTCTCCCGACGCAGATTACTTTCATATTACTCTCAATAACACCATCTATGGCACGCGCTTTACACAATTGCCCAAAGTCAGCGTACCGCTTGTCACCGACGCGTCCAGCGGCATTTTGTCCGAGGTGTACGACGTCAGTAAATTCGGCTTGATCTACGCGGGCGCGCAAAAAAATATCGGTCCCGCTGGGCTGTGCGTCGTTATTATTCGCGAAGACCTTATTGGCGGCGCGCTTGACATTTGCCCCACCATGCTAAATTATAAGACCCACGCCGACGAGTCGTCGCTTTACAATACGCCGCCCACTTTCTCCATCTATATAGCAAAACTGGTGCTCGAATGGCTTAAAGAGCAAGGCGGCGTACCTGCCATGCAAAAAATTAACGAGCAAAAATCCGCTCTGCTGTATGACTTTTTGGACGATAGCATACTTTTTAAAGGTACGGTCACGCCCAAAGATAGATCGCTTATGAACATTCCGTTCGTGACCGGCGATGCCGCGCTTGACGACAAATTTGTCAAAGAAGCGACGGCGGCGGGCCTGGTTAACCTTAAGGGGCATAGGACGGTAGGCGGCATGAGGGCGAGCATTTATAACGCTATGCCTGTGGAAGGCGTCGCAGCCCTCGTCGACTTTATGAAGAAATTCGAGTTGGAAAATAAAAATAAGTAAGACGTAACAGAGATCGATGATCGCTCTGACCCATAAAAATTTTATCTGCTAACGATATGAAATAGGGAGGTAACATGTACAAAATTCTTATATTGAATAATATTTCCGCTTTGGGCACATCTCATTTAAGCGCCGAGCAATTTGTCATAGGCAAGGAAATCGACAACCCCGAGGGTATTCTCCTTCGCAGCGCCGATATGCACAGCTATGAGAGTCCACAGTCGCTTCTAGCCGTCGGGCGCGCCGGAGCGGGCGTTAATAACATACCCATAGACAAATTCGCCGACGAGGGCATAGTTGTGTTTAACACCCCCGGCGCGAACGCGAACGCGGTTAAAGAGCTTGTGCTGGCCGGGCTTATCCTGAGCAGCCGCAAGATATCCGAGGGTATAGCGTGGGTACAAAAACTCGAAGGGCAAACAGGTGTGGCAAAACTGGTAGAAAAGGGCAAATCTCAATTTGCCGGCCCGGAAATATTTGGGAAAAAACTGGGCGTTATCGGACTGGGCGCTGTAGGCGTGTTAGTCGCCAACGCGGCTCATTCGTTAGGCATGGAAGTGTATGGATACGACCCATATTTGTCCGTGGACGCCGCCTGGCGATTATCTCGAGGCGTTAATAAAGCCTCAAGCATAGAATCCGTTTTAAGCGAGTGCGATTATGTGTCCATTCATATTCCGCTCAATAAAGACACAAAAGCTATGCTAAACAGCAGCAGCTTTTCTAAAGTCAAATCGGGGGCGCGTATCCTAAACTTTTCCCGAGGCGAACTCGTTGACAATGCCGCCGTTAAAAACGCGCTGGCAAGCGGACAAATCGCGTGCTACGTTACGGATTTTCCCAACGAAGAGCTACTTGGGGTAGATGGCGTGTTGCCGATACCGCACTTGGGAGCGTCTACGCCCGAGTCGGAAGAAAATTGCGCGGTAATGGCGGCTCAAGGTATTAAAGACTATCTGCTGTATGGTAGTATCAAAAATTCTGTTAATTACCCCGACTGCGACGCTCCATACACGGGTAAAAAACGTTTTTGTGTGCTTCATAAAAATATCCCGCACGTTATAGCCGGTCTTACAGACGCGCTGGCAGAAAAAGGGTTAAATATAGATAACATGATAAACAAAAGCAAAGGCGCGTATGCCTATACCGTGATAGACGTGGATGAATCGACAGCGGACGGCGTTAACGAGAGGTTTGCCGCTTGTGAAGGTATAATTCGGGTGCGGGTGATCTAATGGCGACGGTTAAACCATTTACCGCTCTTATGCCCATATCGGAACTGGCTTCGCGTGTGGCGTCTCCGCCTTACGATGTTGTTAATGGTGAAGAGGCCGCCGCTATTGCGCGGCAAAACCCATATTCGTTTATACGCGTTACAAGATCCGAGGTGGACTGCCCTAACGCCGATCCCTATGACGATGTTGTGTATGAGCGGGCTCGCAAGAATTTAGATTGGTTTATGCACAAGTCGTTGAATGTGGAGCTTTCGCCGTGCGTTTATATATACCAACAGATAATGAACAACCGCGCGCAAACAGGCCTGGTAGCGCTCACTTCAACAGACGAATATTTGAAAGGAATAATAAAAAGGCATGAGCTTACCCGATTTGATAAAGAGAATGATCGCGTAAAGCACATCACAGCCGTAGGCGCGAATACCGGCCCGATATTCCTATTTTACAGGCACGGCGAAAACGCGGCTATACGTCAAATGCTAAACGCCTGGACGCAAGAACACGCGCCCTTGTTCGAGTTTAGCGCCCCCAGTGGATTAGGGTCAAACGATATTGCCACTATAAGGCACAAAGGTTGGAAGATAGACGCTCAATCGCTAATTCGCGCGATAAGCGGCGAGTTTAGGCGCGTATCGACACTGTATATCGCCGACGGGCATCACAGGCAAGAGGCTGCCGCAAAGGCCGCGCTCGAAATGCGCAAGGCCAACGACGATCCCGAGGCTTCGTTTAACTTTACGCTGTCTGTCATCTTCCCTGACGACGAATTGTTGATTATGGATTATAACCGTGTCATAAAGGATTTGAATGGTCTTTCGCCGCAAGAGTATCTGTCGGCGGTAGCAAATGAGTTTTCCGTCACTCAAACCGACGGCGAAGCGAGGCCAGTGAAACAGAAACAATTTGGAATGTATGTAGCCGGACAATGGTACAGCCTTTCGTACAAGAAATCCATCGCTGCGGATCCGATAAAATCTCTCGACGTTTCGATATTGCAAGATGCGTTGCTGGAGCCTGTTTTAGGGATAAAAGACCCGCGTTCGGATCATCGCATAGAATTTGTCGGCGGAGGGCGTGGCTTGGAAACCCTCAAAGATAAAGCGGACGAAACCGGCGGTGTGGCGTTTGCCCTGTTCCCTACCAACATTTCCGAATTGATATCCGTCGCCGACGCGGGTAAAATCATGCCGCCAAAAAGCACGTGGTTTGAGCCAAAACCGTTGGATGGGCTATTTGTGCATAGGTTTTAGTATGGCGCATGACAAGAGGCTGTTGGATCACTTATGTGATGGCAACAGCCTCTTTGACATTTCTTGCGGGGCAGGCATTGGAGCGTTAGGGTGAGAAGGGGTGAACAAATGTGCTTAAAACAGATTTCGACAAAGTTTCCGATATATATAAGAAATATTACAGTACAATGATTTCAACCGCCGCCTCAATTTTACCAAACAAACAATCCGCTGAAGATGCCGTTTCAGAATCAATATTAAAACTAATTAAAAATATTGACAAAATAACAGACATTTCCAGTTATAAAACCAGGGGTTATATCGTGATTATAGTTAAAAACACCTCTCTTAATCTACTTAAAAAGCAAAAACACCTGTCAGAGAACCATGAAGACTGCTTAGAGGATGAAATAATGGACAATGAAGCCTCACCCTTAGATAATTTTATAAGCGAAGAAAACTACCATACGATAATTAAGGCAATACGCTCCCTGCCAGATTCAATGTCGAATGTCCTATACTTATCGACAGTGAATGGTTTTGACAACAAAAAAATAGCAAAATTATTAAATTTGGACTATAATGTAGTCAAAATGAGGCTATCCCGAGCAAAAAAGGCCATTAAGCAAATTCTTGATGAAATGGATGGTGCGGTTCGTGAAAAGCAGAAGTGAAAAAATCATTAATCTCTTGATCGAGGCCGCGGCGGAGGACGCCTTCCGACAAGAAATGGACGCTATGACAAGTTGCGAAGAATTAGATAAGATATACAGACCTTCGCCCGAAATGGACAAAAGAATAAGGCGCATGATCTCGAAGGCCGAGAATATACAAAAAGCTAAGAGTGTTTTTGTTATGGCATCAAAAATTACAGCCTGTTTATTGATTTTGCTAATTTTAACTTCGGCAGTCCTGTTAAGCGTTGACGCCTCAAGAACCTATATTTTTAACGCATTTATAAAATGGCAAGATGACCATTCATCTTTTAAGTTTGGCCAAAGTGATCTATCGCTTAAATTCGATAAATTCTCAATAAATTATATCCCTGAAGGTTTTATTCTAAAAGATATTACTTCTGATGACAGTATGCGAGTCATTGTTTATGTTAATGGAAATGAGAATATCGTTTTAACAGAAGTTTTAGCGGAAGGATCAAGCTTATCTACAGATAACGAAAGAAAGGATGCATCAATAATAAAAATCGTTAACAGCGAAGCATATTTATTTGAAAGTAAAAATGATAAGGAAGACAGCATGCTCATATGGACTTTTGACGATGTTGCGTTCGAACTTGTTTCTAATATTCGTACAGAAGAATTAATCAAGATTGCTGAAAATATTTCGAAGGATTAAGGCAAAAACGTGTTACAAGACCGGTCTCCAAATTGTTTATATAATAGAGAGGTAATGAATCTCTATAAAAAATGAAGGGGATGGTCAAATGAACATGTTACAAAAAGCAATAAGAAAAGGCGTGGCTCTGCTTTTATTTTCAGTGTTAATCACTGGCATGTGTTTTTCAGTAAACGCACAATCCACACGACAAGATTCATCAAAATTGAGTGAGCCTGTTCAGTTAAGGTGGACGAATATCGCTAGTATTATTACTTGCTTATCTTTTAGCAATGGAAAAGGCACTCTTTCTGGAGAGGTAATTGGACATCCGGGAACGACTCAAATAACAGCATACGCTACACTTAAACGTCAGAACATAGATAATACGTATACGACGGTTGCATCATGGAATGATTTAAGTACAAATAGCGATTTATTAATTTTTTCTCAAACTTATTATGTTTCCAGAGGCTATACTTATAAATTAACGCTAACTGGGACAGTTTACAGAAATGGGACTAGCGAAACTGCGTCATGCAGCACAATCGTATATGCAAATTAATTTGACGTTATTCTCGACATTCTAAAATAAATGTCGATACTTGTAACACAAATAATTCAAAAATATGTTACACAGCCATCCCCTTAATTGTTATATATGTAGAGATAAAAAAATTCTCTACCATAACAAAATAAGGGGATGGTTTTATGATTGTACATAATAGCTGGCGCTTAGCCAGCTAAGTAAAAAGACGATTCAACCGCGACGCGTAGGCGTCAAAATAAAACCAAGGGGGATTTAACAATGAAAACAAAGTTACTCGCAATGTTTTTTATCGTAGCATTAATCATGTCAAGTATCGCCGTAATTGTGGTCGATATATCAAAAGCAGACAATCATACGCGGCAGGTTGTATCTGATTATCTTTATGATTTCGTGGTTGACAGCTACAGTGAGTATTACACAATTGATGACTGGAACGCTACAATCTTCCATACAGTAAACAATGGCGCCACGGTTACTGCTGAAGCCGATGTTGAGTTTACAAAAACTCTTAAAGTTCAATCTGTGTCTGAATTGCCATATATGAAGGCTGTTGCCAATGTCCAGAATAGCTTAAGCAATAGCGAGAGCCAAGCAAACACTGTATTTGCGAATTTAAGCCCTAACCAGCTAGTCCAGGCTTCGGCATTAGTCAACAATGAAATAGCTTTCCAGCAATCAGAATTACAACAATATATCGGCGTGAAACAAAACTGTACAGACAGGTTTAGAATGTCTTTTGATGCTGCCAGCCTTGTAGTTGACGACACTTCTCTGGAAGTGTATTATGGGGTGGATTATTTCCCAAAGGAAGATTTTATTCCTGATACAGAAGCGGTTATGATACGAAGCGCCACAGACAAACTGTCGGCATCCATTGCGGAAAAAACAGCGGAGCCCATTGCAAAGGCTGCTGTAACTTTGCCTGTCTACCATAGGTTAACAGCGCGTACATATGCGTATACCTATTGGCAAAATTATAATCCGGCTTTCCCCAACCAAAATCCAAACGGCGGAGATTGCGCTAATTATGTTTCCCAATGCATTAATGCAGGCGGCATACCAATGGATAATTTATGGAAATCTACACTAAGCACATGGACTGTTTCGTGGGTCAATACAGGAAAAAATACTCAACCCAATAATGCAGGGTTATGGAGGTATATGACCAACTATCTAGGCACATCTGGGAAGCAGTATTTTGATGAGGTTTTAAGATCACAGGCCGCTGCCGGCGGTTTTATTCTTTGGAAAACTGGTTACTCTCATGTTGCGTTCATTGTTGCAAATGACACAGTTACAATGCTGTATAACGCGCATAATACAAATCGCGAAAATGCAAGTTTTTCAACTCCTGAATTTGCGAACTATGATTATCGCTTCTTTTTCTCTACAAACTACGTCGACGATTAAAATACTTAATAAAGAGGAGATTTTAAATCATGAAAATCAGATTCACACAATTAGCGCTGGTTGCTGTTATGGCATTAGCCATGCTCCCAGTGGCGCAGGTATTTGGCGCGTTATCAGCAAAACCAACAAGTTCGGCGGTTCTAGTTGATGGAAAGTCTAAAACGTTTGAATCGTATAACATTAATGATTTCAATTATTTCAAGCTGCGCGATATCGCGTATGTTCTTAACGGATCGGCAAAACAATTCGCCATTGATTGGGATGCCGCCAAGAACGCTATGACATTGAAGCCAGGCACACCTTATGTTCCAACCGGCGATGAAATGGGTACAAAAGGTTCCGCCGCAAAATCGGCAACGCTTTCGGAGCAAGCAATATTTGTGACGGGCGTTACTTCTACTGGAGTCACTTTTACAAGCCAAACCCCCATAGAAGCCTATAACATTGACGACTACAATTACTTTAAACTTAGGGACATAGGCATAGTGTTGGATATTGGCATCGGATGGGATGATACGAAAAATACTATTTCGATTGATTCGACAAAAGGCTATGTGGAAAGCCAAACTGTTGACGCCCTTGATAAAGCCGACGCCGACGCCATTATAGCAAATAATAAAGGGTTATATAGCGGCACTGCGGATTTCGTCGCTCAGGCTCATATAACGCTAAAAACCGTACAAAACGGAAGCAATATAACAGTCTACGCAATGACTCTATACAAAGAATTCAAGAAAACAGGCGATAAAATAGAAGAAGTCGGTGGTTCAAACGTACCCGTCGCAATTTCATTCAAAAAAGATAGTGACGGTAACTACCAATTAACGGAGTATTGGGAGCCTGATGTTGGCGATAGATACACACCTTCCATCCATAATAAATTCCCGAAAGACTTATGGGATAAGGTAGATACGCAATTCTATGTAAAAACTTTGCAGGCTAACATTTCTAAACAAGAGCAAGAGCATTATAAATATCTCTAAACGTGCGTTTTCATAAAAGGGTTTTGCCTTCGTAGCGGGCGCGCAGTGCGCGCCCGCATCCGACAACCGCCCGATAACCAGCGTCAAAAAGGCTGTTGCTGATCACTTAAGTGATGGCAACAGCCTTGTATGATTCCTGAATTTTATTAATTCTTGCCACCGCGCAATTCCTGCCGATTAGTATACAATATCTCCATTGTTTCGGACAGATGCAACGCCATACTCTCGTGTTGCTCGTGCAAATTGTCCTGCACCGCGTGAATGATCTGCTCTGTCTTGGCCAATATTTCATCAGCGTAATCCATAGCGTTAAGGCGCATATCCCGCGCTTTTTTATTGGTCTCATCTATCACCTCGGCGGCCTGTTCCGTGGCGGACTTATATATCTCGTGGCTGCTGGTCATTTGACGCGCCGTGGTTTCCGCCTCTTTGACAATATTGGCGGCTTCACGTTTGGCTTCGGTAACATATCTGTCGTGCTCCTCTATCACGCGCTGCGCCTGGCGTATCTCATTAGGAAGATTAAGCCTTATGTCTTTAATAATATCAAAAATGCGTTCTTTATCAACAGAAATTTTATTTGAAAACGGCATCGCTTTGCTGTTATCCAGCAAATCCTCCAGCATATCCAAATAGTCAAGTAAAGATTCCATTGTTTATCACCCCGCTTATCTTTGTTTGCTTAACACAATATCACATCGCACACATTCGGGCAACATCCAACTCGCGTCGCCGCCGGCAACGGCAATATTGCGCACGGCTGTAGAGCTTACTATGCTGTGCTCCGGTGAAGACGGTATAAAAACTGTTTCTATGCCCGATAAAATGCGATTGTGCCTCGCGTGAGCAAGCTCCATATGGGCATCGGCATCGTCGCGAATACCGCGAATGA
The DNA here is from genome assembly GCA_031263155.1 of Clostridiales bacterium. Lineage (GTDB taxonomy): Bacteria > Bacillota > Clostridia > Lachnospirales > WQUN01 > JAISGK01. The sequence goes on along the minus strand of JAISGK010000105.1, from coordinate 18,869 downwards.
TGAATGAGGCGTTATGAGTTTTGGCAAATTGCGCGATTAACCCTTGCGCCCGTTCCACTGTCGCGCGCGGAAATTCTTTAACCGCCCTGGCAACCTGCTCCAGACGCTGCTCGATCAGAAAGAAACCTGATTTGCCCGGATTTTCTGACACGGCTACAATTAGCCTCTCTTGCGGCCAAATCTCGAAAAATCTTCTAATAATATCTATGTGCCCAATGGTAACAGGGTCGAACGATCCGGAAAAAATGGCAGTCAAATTAATCGCCTCTTTTGTAAAATATAAGTTTTGATTTACCATAGCCGCGCGCATCATAAGCCGTGAACCCACGCGCGGCGGGCAAGTCTTCATCCCTGGCCATTTCTATTATAACAATACCGTTTTTATTTAATAAGTCATACCCCGCAATAAGTTCGAGTGATTTGCTCGCGAGGTTTTGATAATAAGGCGGATCGATATAGATGATGTTGAACGATGTGTAATATTTTTTGCACTTCTCCAACGCGGCGGAAAAATCAGCCATCATCACAATCGCGTTGGTCTGCAAACGCGCCCTGGCGAGGTTGGCTTTTATCAGGCGTGTGCTGTCACGGTCTACAAACACGGCGCTGACCGCCCCGCGAGACAACGCCTCAATACCCACGGCCCCCGTACCCGCAAACAAATCCAAAAACGTCGCGTCATTTATTGAGGGCGCCAAAATGTTAAACAGGCTTTCGCGCACTCTGCCAGATGTCGGGCGCATACGTGTATCCTTTGGAGAATTAAGCGCAATACCCCTCGCCGCGCCGGCAATCACTCGCATAGATCTCCCCATCCCAGATCGTTTGTCAGTTTATATTATAGCAATAACGAATTTTTTTCAACCTTTTATTTTTCCAATACAAAACACAAAAGGCGTATGCCAAGTCAGCAACAAACATTCCCTGTAGCAAATCAACGGGACGCTTGTATGCTCGGTTGGTGTACGCTTTTAAAGTTTTACAATTCAGCTCTCAAAATTCGGCTTTCTTTAGCGTTATAAACAGACGCTTCTCATTGTGCTCATCGTCGTCCATAACGCTAATGCGCAACTGTATGACGTCGTTCTCTTCACGCAATTTGCATGAGATCTCGTTATAGTACGACTTGCGCGCCGTGTCGCGCAATTGTTCCTCCACTGTGCCGCTGTCGTCAAAGAATTCGTGCAACGCGCGACCCGTTAAAAATTCTTGCTCCAGCAACGTTTCGGCGTTGTGGTTAGCAAGCAGTATCACGCCGTTGTCATCGGCAAACAGCAGCGCGCGCGAGCTGCTTTCCAATATTCTCATGCTTACCTCTTTTTCAAACCACAGCGCGCTTTCAACGCTCTTAAGGTTCGTTATATCTTTGGTAATGTTGGTAATGCCTATTATTTCATTTTTATCGTTGTACATACAAAACATGTGCGTTTCGTAATAAAACTTTGTACCATCGCGGCGCAACCTCCACGCGTTCTCGTAATATTTTCCTTCATTTAGCACTATCTGTATGCGCCGGCGCACAGACTCGCGCCTATCGGGATCGTAAAATTCCTCTATATTTTTACCTATTACCTCTTCGGATTTAAACCCCATCAGGTTCTCCGAACCATAGTTCCACGTGAGTATTATGCCGTTTTTGCTAATGGAGTATATAGCGTAGTCTTTGATACTATTAAGGATATCGTTAAGAAATAATGATCGATCCTCCACTTTTTTTTCCAACTCGTCATTGAGGTTCTGTATCAGCTTGTTTTGAAATTTCAGCTCGTTAGATAGCCTTTTTGTTTTTTCGTAGGTCATACCGTTCGCCACAGCCACACCAACGTAATACTTTATCATTTCAACCATTTCGAGCTCTTCGGGCGTATACTCATGCAAACTGGCAAACACCATAACCCCTGTCATTTGATCGTGATAGTATATCGGGGTTATGAGCATATTGCGCGGCTTCAGTTTTCCTAAAAAGGTGCGAATCATGTAAGCAGTATCGTCGGGAATGTCTATTTTAACGGTGGTTTGATTTTTCATAGCCGCTTCGCCAATAAGCCCTTCGCCGAGGTTAAGGTCAAACTCCGAATATATATTTTTTGAAAATCCAACCGACTGTTTTATTTCCAATTTATTTGTTTGGCTGTTAAGGCTGTAAAAGGCGCAGCAATTGGAACCAGTAACGCCTATCAACTTTGGCATAAGGTCTTCCAACACCTTTTCAAAATCCATATTAATGGCGACTGAGTTAACGACATTGAGCACTTCTTGCCTTGTGGCGTCTTTTTTGTGCAGTGAAGCTATCAGCGCGGACAGCGCGTTAAAAAACGGCAGGAGATCCCCTTTCGCCCATTCGGCATCATCATTGGAAAGGTTTTCAAGCGCGGTTGACATGGCGCTCACGCTTCGTCGTATGGTTGCTTTGAAATGCCAGCGCAGTATATAGTATAGCGCTACAATCACAAACGCGTTAAGAAATATTAAAAACGCCAAAGCGTCAAGCTCTATAAACCTTTGGTACACGAACACCAGGAGCGCGACTACTGTCGCAAGCGAAATCAATTCCAAAAGCAGCATCAAATTGCCGAAAAAATATTTGCGCTTCATTGCACCCTCCCTGTAGCGATCAAAGCCTATCAAAACGCGCGTTTTCCAAATTGGTTATGGGGTGCGCAGCGGTCAGTGGGCATGATCTCGTAAGGGCACGCAGTGTGCGCCGCAGGCTTATCCAAACCTCGACAATATCTGGTAACCGGGCGGTCGGACGGCTCTTTTTGACCTGGTTATCGGGCGGTTGTAGGATGCGGGCACGCACTGCGCGCCCCTACGAAATCAAAATCCTTTTGTGAAAACGCACGTTTAGAGATACTTATATAAGCGAGTCGATGTACAACTGCTTTTCTACCGACAAATCAATAAACTTTTCGTCTTTGGTTCGCACAAGCGGACGGGACAACTGCGCGCCGTTAATGAATATAACCTCCGCCTCTGTGCCGTCAGACAACCTTACCCAGTGCCCTATATATGTGTACGCTATATTTTTTAAAAATAGCAATAAATACTTTGTGTCAAGCTCGCCGTATACCCTGGTTTCAAATGTCTTTATCACCTCAAAAGGACAAATGCGATCGCGATACACGCGATTGGCTGTCATGGCGTCGTAAATATCGCAAATAGTGATAATTTTTGCCATGTTACCTATCTTTTTCTCCTTTACACCCATGGGGTAGCCTGAGCCATCCATCTTCTCGTGATGCATAAGCGCTCCGAGTTTTATAGATTCGGGTATTTCCTGCTCTTGCAAAATGCGATACCCCAACACCGGGTGCTTTTTCATAACGGCGAACTCATCGTCAGTCAGCTTGCCTTTTTTATTTAGCACATCGTCGGGTATCTTGGTTTTGCCTATGTCGTGCAGCATACCCGCCGTGGTAAGCTCCATAAGCTCTTGCGGGGGCAGATTAAGCCACCTGCCCATGAGGTTGCACAGCAAAGATACGTTAACGCTATGGTGATAGGTATGCTCGTCAGACTCTTTTATAAAGCCTATAAAGCTTAAAACGTCACTCTTGCAGCGCAATTTGGACATTATGTCGTCAGTGATCTTGTTTAGCTGCGCCATGTCTACGTTTTCACCGCTCGAGATAGCCAAAATGTATTGCTTGGCCTCCTCAGTTTTTTCAATAACCGCTTCTTCAAACGCGATGAACTCGGGGCGTTTTATGATGGGTATGCGCTGGCGTTCCAGCGAAGAGTTTTCGCGTTCGCGCTCAGCAAAATATTCTGTTCGTTCGTCTATGGATCCGGTGTTGACGTATATATACGCGACGCCCGCCGACAGCAACTTTGCGTAGTTTATGTTGTTAAGCATGGTATTTTTGGCAAGCAGCACCGCGCCATTACTCGTAACAATGTCGCGGGCCAGTACCATATCGGGCTTGATCTCTTTTATACTAACTTTTATAATATCGGACATAACACACCTAGTATTTTTGTCATCTGACGCATATGCTTAGTATATACTTAAACCCGCTTGAAAACAATTATTTTTTGGCGTATAATGCACAATAAGGGAGGCCGCGCGAGTTTATGAAAAATATAGTGTTTAATAAAAAATATCTGGAGATCTCTATCTACGCGCTATGTGTGATTCTACTTTCCATTTTACTGGGCAAGCTCCTTTGGAACATTGACGGGGTCGGCCTTGGCATAAATAAGGTGCTTGAATTTTTGGGAGGTTTACTCTCGCCGTTTATCTATGGTTTTTTTATCGCCTATTTCATAAACCCCACCATGCGCTTTTTAGAAAGGGTCGTTTTCAGCCGTGTTGATTTCTTTGGCAAACGCCCGAAGGTAGGTCGTATAGCCGCCGTTTTAATAACGTATTTATTATACCTCGGCTGCTTAATTTGGATTATCTCCTACCTGATACCCCAAATTTTTGACAATATTTCCAGCCTACTGGCAAAGCTTCCACGCGAACAAAAATTTTATCAAGATATATTTTTAAGATATTTTGGCGGAGACAGCGAGATATCCCAATTTTTAACAGCGCTTAACATTACGCTACCCACAAGCTACAATCTTATGGAGTTGGTAAATCGCGTCACCGAGCCGATACTCAGCGGTCTTAATTCGCTTTCAAATATTGTCAACGCGATTTTGACCGGTACGTTTAACGTCGCCAACACCATATTAAATCTTTTGTTGGGACTCTTTATATCCTTCTACATGTTGTGCGATAAAGAATATTACCAGGGGCTTATGAAACGTATACTGGCCATAACGTTTAGCAAACGCGTTTATGATAAAATTATTGCCGGTTGCGCCTCCTCTAACCGTACAATAGAGAAGTTTATCATTGGCAAGGCTATAGACTCACTGATCATAGGTATTATGCTGTTCGTTGTTTTGTTGATTATGAAACCTCCCTACCCTATGTTAATAACGGTTATTGTGGGGGTTACAAATATGATACCCTATTTTGGCCCTATTGTTGGAGCGGTCATATCTACACTGATAATATTGCCTGTAAGCCCCGAACTTGCCCTGTGGCTGCTGTTGGTCATTTTTGTTTTGCAACAGTTTGACGGTGCGTACCTGGGCCCTAAAATTTTGGGTGATTCGATGGGCCTGCCGCCAATGCTGATCATTCTGGCTATCTTGATTGGCGGAGCGGCAGCCGGCCCGCTCGGCATGTTTTTTGGCGTACCATTAATGGCTATTATTCGCAATTTGATAGCCGCCCCATTGCGCGAACGTTATAAACGGACGGCTAACTACCCGCCCGATGTAAAGTCTTAACTCTGGCTAAATTATAGATCATTAGGTTGCGAGGCTTCGGCTAACAGCAAATCCCTAATGATTTTTTTTATGCATGCTGTTAAAATACATAGTATCTTTCAAGGTAATAATTATCTGCGAGAAAGGTGGGGTGGTGTGAGAAAACTGCGAGTGCGGCGCCTGTTGGTTATTGCCGCGACAGTGGTGTCTGTGTGTTACGCCGCGTCAGGTTGTTTTGCTCACGATAACAACGAAGAAATTCCAGAAAGCCACTTTACCCTTGTTGATATCGAAAAAACCACTTTATTTGACCAAGGCGGGATTACCATAGCCGCTACAAAACTTAACCCCCAGACGGAAAATGGACCTAGCCTGCGATTGCATGTGGAAAATAGCGCGGTTAAGGATTATGTCGTCACGCCCCAATTTATTGCGATAAACGGTTATATGACATATTCTGAAGTCGAGATAAGCGTCGCGCAGGGTGGTGAGGCAAACAAGACGATAACATTCGATTCGTCACCTCTTATAGCCGCCGGCATTAAGACAATCGTAGAGGTGCGCATGTCATTTAAATTGGCTGATCTTAACGGAAGCACATATGACACTGCCGAAGCGGTTTTACATACGTCAGCGTATAACGTATACACGCAAACAGATAATTTTAAGGGCGAACTCGTAGTGGATGAGGAAGGGTTAATTATTAAGCTGGGCCTGTTAAGCGACGAATCCGCGTTGGGCAAAAATGTATATCTATATGCTGAAAACAACACGGATGAAGCCATTGTTTTGGAAACGAAGGATGTAAAAGCGAACGGCGCGGAACTTACACACTATTTTGTGCGCACAATAAAACCCGGCATGAAGCTGTGTGAGCTTGTGACATTTCGCGACGCCGACATGGTAGCCAATGGCATTGTAGCCATAGAAGAGCTTTCCATGGGGTTTGTGGCGACGAGCCCATATGGGGTAGTGCTTGACACCGAACCCACGCGGGTGATATTTACAGAAGCAAATTGAGTCGAGGATTTCTCTGCGGCATTTTATCATTTTATATTTTGGTAAGTTGTAAAATAAATTGCCCTAAATAAAAATGTTCCAATTCATGCCATTCTCTGTTAAGCTGAGATGACCACAAACCAGCGAAGGAGAATGAATGAATTGGAACAGCTTTATTATCTTCTCTGTTTGTTTTTGTGGCTGGTGAACAGCAACAGGTTTTTTTCTTTTCTTGCGCGTCGGCGACATTAATGATAGACTATAAGAAAATTTATGATATAAATAAGGAGAATTACCAGTGAATGAGTCGTCTTCCGTGCTAAATGAAGCGTTTGACGTGCTGCCCCAAACAGTCGCGCAAAACGATTTTATTAACACGACGTGGGCTATGGGGCTTAAAATAGCGGAAAGCGCGGTTATCGTCGCCATAGGCTTAATAGTAAGCTACGCGCTTCGCAAAGCCATAGAAAAATTTTTTCGTCTGCCTAGCCGTGCGGGGGCAAAAACAGACACATTAAAATCTCTGCTACACAATTTTGTGAAATACATATGTTGGTTTTTTATCATCTGCCAAGTGCTTGCCACATTCGGCGTGGCGGTGGAGTCCATTTTGGCCGTGGCCGGTATTGGATCGGTCGCAATCGGCTTCGGAGCGCAAACAATTGTTAAAGATGTGATCACAGGTATATTTATCCTTTTAGAAAATCAATATAATGTGGGCGATGTTATCACCGTAAACGGCATGTCCGGCATTATTGAAAGCTTGGGGGTGCGTACTACAAAAATTCGCGGTGCTAACGGCGACTTGCATATTATACCCAACAGTGCTATAACCGCCGTCACCAACAAAAGCAAATACTATAAGCGCCCGATTATAAACCTCACCTTTCCCGCCGCTCAACCGGTCGACAAAATTCTTAACATCTTGAGCGACGAAATGCTGCTTGTACCGCAAATACCGGGTTTGCATGGCCAGCCCCGGGTGCTGGGCCTTATAGGCCTTAGCGTGGCCGACTACACAGTGCAGATACAGGGCGAGTGTGATCCGGAAGAGTGCTGGAATATAGAGCGTGAACTGCGCCACATCATAAAACTGCGTTTTGAGAAGGAAAATATCTAATGCCAAACAGTATGACAGGTTACGGCAAAGGGGAAGCAACCGTCTTTGACAGAAAATTCTCCATAGAGATAAAATCGGTTAACCACCGCTATAACGACCTTACCATAAAACTGCCCCGTATGCTTAATCCATACGAGGACAGACTGCGCAAATCCACGGCGGCGGCCATAAGCCGGGGCAAGGTGGAAATGTTTGTGAATATGGAAACGCAAGCAGCTGATGACTATAAAGTTAGGCTTAACAAACTGGCTGCCAACGCATACTATCAGGCGCTTAGTCAACTGCAAAATGATATTGTGTTTATGTCGCCGGCGGACATTCAGGGCTTGGCGGAGTCCGGCATACCGCTGCGGCAATCGTCACAACAATCGTCGTTAGCCTGGCTGGATATATTGTCGCGCTTTCCCGATATATTTAGTGTAGATAAAAGCCTCGACGCCCCTGATGAGGAGATATGGCAAGGCTTATCAGTCGCGCTGGATATATGCCTGTCGCGTTTTACACAAATGCGAAAAGTCGAAGGCGATAACTTAACAGCGGATATTTTAGGCAAAAAAACGCAATGTGAGTTTATTATCAAGAGGATCAAAGAGCGAGCGCCATCTATAGCGACGGAATATGCCCAAAAGCTCCGCGCCAAGCTGGACGAGGCGTTAAGCGGAACGCAAGTAGACGAGTCGCGATTAATAACCGAGATAACCATCATGGCAGATCGCGCTTGCATAGACGAAGAGCTTACCCGGTTGGGCAGCCACATGACACAATTGGAAAGTATCATTTACTCCCCAGGGGCAGTTGGTCGCAAGCTGGATTTTTTAGTGCAGGAGATAAACCGTGAAATCAATACGATAGGCTCAAAGTCCAATGACGTTGAGATAACCCGGTTGGTAGTCGATCTAAAAAGCGAGGTAGAAAAAATTCGAGAGCAGGTTCAGAATATAGAATAAGTGATTGGCGGGTATGCTTTCGTAGGGGCGCGCAATCAGACTGCGCGCCCCTACGAAAGCAAAATCTTTTTGAGAAATGTTATATAAAGAATTGCCGATCCAAAAGCGCAAGTAGAAAGGGGCGTTTAACCATAGGTAAACGAATAAATCATAACGACAAGGTGTTTTATTGTATGTCCATACGCCATCACACCGCTGATGGTACGTTTGTCGCTGCGGCAAGTGATTTGCCTCGTATTCGCAAATTAGGCACGGATGTAATAATGCTGCTTCCCATATACCCCATCGGAGAGGTAAACAGGCGTGGCGCGCTGGGGCATCCCACCGCAGTGAGGGATCACAAAATTATAGACCCCACAATGGGCGCGACAGACGATTTTAATAACTTCGTATCGGCGGTGCATGACAACGGAATGCTTCTCGTTCTGGATATGGTGCTTGCGGTATCCGCCGTTGATAGCACGATTGCCGTCGAGCGCCCAGAATGGTTTTATAAGCGAGACGGCGAATTATTTAATCGCGTAACCCAGCGATCCGACGCGGTGGATTTTGATTATACCCATACAGACATGTGGGACTATCAGTTGGACATTATAAAGTTTTGGGATGACAAGGCGGACGGCTTTCGCTTTACAACCGCCTCGCTAATACCGATGGAGTTTTGGCGCAAAGCGCGCGCCGCCACGCCAGACGCCATCTTTGTTGCCGACACGCTTGAGCCCGCGATTATAACTCAATATCGCAACGAGGGTTATTACGCGGCTTCGGACGGCGAATTATTTGAGGTGTTTGACATATGCTACGATTCTGATATTTTACGGTACTTTGACGCGTACCTCAACAAATATATCCCATTGGCTGTTTACACATCCCTTTTGGAATTGCAAGAAGCTATATATCCGTCTCAATACTGCAAGTTGCGATTTCTGGAGACTCCTTACCGTAGGCGAATTAAGTCCTTTATGCGTGATAACTCCATGCTGAGAAGTTGGACGGCGTTTTGCTACATGCAAAAAGGGGCGGTTATGATAAACGCGGGGCAAGAGCACTCCGCAGTCGCCACGCCAGCGCTAACAGAACCGGAGTCAGTCGATTTCCGTTCTGGGCAAGATTTAACAAGACTGCTGCGCCGCCTTTACAAGCTGAAAAAGGATCCCCTGTTATCGCATGGCTCGTTTTATATGACTCCGGACGAAAAAAACGACATAATCACTTACAGATATATTTTAGGTGAACGCTGGTTGGAGGGCTCGTTTTCATTAAAGGGAATAAATGGCATTGCCGACACGCATGTGCCTGACGGTGAATATCTCAACCTGCTGGACTATTCTACGGTACGGGTGATGCACGGCAAATATGGGGTAGATTCCAATTCTGTTTTGTTTTGTTCAGACTTGAAAGCAGTGTAGCGCCTGGAGATAATCCAAGCCAAAAGGAAAACGCCCGGGATACCCGGACGTCTTCTGTCTTGGAGAGACGGTTTTTTTGCCCCCTTTTGGGGCGCTCGCTTTCATGAGGCTTTTGTGTAGTTCATGGTTGGTATAAATGACGGGTTCACGTCGTATCTTAATCCGTCGCAAAATTCATGCTACCCGACGCTGAAACCTGCCATACTCTACTTTATGCGGATGTACATTTTTGGTTACAGCATGTTTTGGTATAATATATCGACATTTCTTAGCTAAAATACCTTGCCAAAAGGCCCGCGAAAGCCTTTCCATGCCTTGCTTCATCTTTGCACATTTCATGCACGGTATCATGGATGGCGTCAAGATTAAGCTGTTTAGCGCGGGTCGCCAAATCTTTTTTGCCTTGAGTCGCTCCATGTTCAGCTGCCACGCGAATCTCAAGGTTTGTTTTAGTACTCGGCTCAAGTACCTCGCCCAATAGTTCGGCAAATTTAGCGGCGTGTTCCGCTTCTTCAAAAGTGAAACGCTTATAGGCTTCGGCGATTTCGGGGTACCCCTCGCGATCGGCTTGACGGCTCATGGCAAGGTACATGCCTACCTCTTTACATTCCCCTTCATAGTTGGCGCGCAATCCTTCAACAATCTCAGCGTCTACGCCCTGCGCCACACCAACCCTATGTTCGTCAGCAAAAACCAAGCCCTCATCGTTCTTCTGCTCAACAAATTTACTTGCGGGCGCTTTGCACAGCGGGCAAGACGCCGGGGGTTCGTCGCCTACGTGCACATAACCGCAAACTTGACATAGCCATCTTTTCATAGAATTACCTCCTAAATAGTAATGATTATCATTTCTTAAATTATTATACCCATTCTTTTTTCTTTTGTCAATACAGGCCACAATATTTTTTGCGTAGCGCTGGCGCATAGAGGCGCTCAGATAGAGGAGCTTACCATTATTGCTTTATGCGGATGGATAGATCATTCATAGACGTAATGAAACACCTGCTGCCAAAATGGCACGTCATTATAGGAGGAAGCCCAAATCTCCTCAGGGCAAATCTGAACAAGAACCTTCGCCATATGAAATGTGGAATCAAACTGATTTTTTAGAGCTTCCGTAATCACTCTTTGCACATTTAACTCCCCGATCTTACAGCCGTTATTATAGAGTTCATCACACGACAGATCTATATCATCGTTCCAGCTAACGCCATAGCCGCCGACGTCTACCTGCACCTGCTCAAACAGATTTTTTACTAGGGCAAGCGCCTTGAATGCATCCCACTTATCAAAGAGGGGCTTTACATCGTACTGCTTTTGCTCGTCGTTCTCAAAGCTGACCGCCAAGAGATAACCCGGCAACGGCTTTACTGTTTTCACCTTATGAAACATTGCGCGGTTCTCCTCTCTTTACCATTTTCCGCCTTATTCCAGCGGGGGGAGCTGTACAAACTCCTGCGTTGTCCAGATCTTCAACAGATCCTCTTTGTGTTTCTCCGCCCATTCCCTGACGAGGGCTTGAGCTTTAGCAGGCAGATCTCCCTCTATCATTTCGAGCGTTCGAATATCGAAGGCCCCCAGATACTCTCCGTAGACTACATGAAAGTGTGGTGGGTTGTGCTCGCTCTGCTGAAAATACATCTTAATGATCAATCCATAGAACCTTGCTATAACGGGCATCCGCTCATCTCCTTTACCGTGATTCACTATAGCATATTCGCTATTAAGTGCCAATAGCATATCCGCCATTTTTCAAAATCGCCTAACTCAAAAAATCAACCTTTTGAGGCCTCCGAAAGGTTGATTTTGCAAAGTTTTATTTACTCGGGGCGACAGGATTTGAACCTGCGGCCTCATGGTCCCGAACCATGCGCCCTACCAAACTGGGCCACGCCCCGATGAGCAACAGACTACTCCATTATATTCATTATGCCCTAATTGTCAAGAGCGGGTTTGCGAAAAGCCAGCGCAACGGCGTCTACCTTTTTAATGCCAAATCCCAAGTCACAAGAAGCATCTCTTACAAATAAGAACAGAGCAGCATACGGTCGCCTAAAATACCTGTTGTCTCTTGAATTCTTTTACCGACGAATGGTAAAATGGAATTATGAGGGCTAAAAAAGCAAGCCGCGCCCTCTCATTGACCAACAGGAGGAAAATGCATGGAACGAATTATTTCTTTGCCGGAATACGAAGCGCAGACAGCGCAAAGCAGAGATAAGCGGATGGCATGGTGGCGGGAAGCGAGGTTTGGGTTATTCGTCCATTATGGTGTTTACGCCGCCTTGGGCAGGGCGGAATGGGCCATGGCTTTTGAAAACTGGCCCATTGAGGAATATGAGAAACTGGCCGATCACTTTGCGCCCCGAAAAGGCTGTGCCGAAGAATGGGCGAAACTGGCAAAGAGCGCCGGAATGAAGTATATGGTACTTACTACCCGCCACCATGAGGGCTTTAGTCTGTGGGATTCCCAGGTTAACCCCTATAATAGCGTGAATTACGGCCCGCATAGGGATATTGTCCGTGAATTCGTGGACGCCTGCCGCAAATATGGTCTTGGTATCGGCTTTTACTCATCGCTTATGGACTGGCATCACCCGGATGCCAAGATCAGCGCCACAGACTCGGAAGCGAGGCGGAGGTTTAACGAATATATTGACGGGCTTAACCGGGAGCTTCTCACAAATTACGGCAAGATAGACATCCTCTGGTTCGATGTGCCTGAGCCGATGAAATCTGCCGAAGGCTGGAACTCCTTGGAGCGTAACCAAAAAATGCGGGCCTTACAGCCCGATATCATCATTAATAACCGCAGCAGGCTGGATGAGGATTTCGGCACGCCAGAAGAACATATTACCGCTGATAAGCGTGATTGGGAGAGCTGCATGACCTTTAACGGCATGAGCTGGGGGTATGTGGATTCGGAGCAGGCGGCTAAATACAGCCTAAACGCTCACGCAATTCTCCGTATGCTCTGCAAAGTGAGTTCCTCCGGCGGTAATTTGCTTCTTAATATCGGTCCGGCGGTCGACGGCTCAATCCCCGCCGAGGCAATCGAGCCGCTTACTACGGTCGGCAGGTGGTTGCAGGCGAACGGCGAAAGCGTTTACGGGAAGATGGATCGGGATCGGTTGGATTGCAGCCTCTGCAACGGACTTTGCGACACCACGGTAAAGGGAAACACCGTCTACATATGGAACTGGATTTGGCCTAAAGACGGCGCGCTGGTTTTGGGCGGGTTCACCTCCAGGCTGTTGCGGGCGCACATCCTGGGCAGCGAGGATGATCTGCAATTTACACAAGAAAAATACCGTATTTTACTACGTGGCCTGTCAGAAAGATCTCCAGGGATTGCGGGTGTCACCGTTATGGCCCTGGAATTCGAGAATAAGCCGGAATTCGTGGCGTTCGCCGCTATTCCTCAGCTTAACGACGGGAAGATATACTAGCAGCAACGGCAAAAAAGCCCGCAATCAGGAGAATTCATGATTACGGGCTTTGCTAAAGCTTTTCTGGTTTCCTTCAAGAGGTTTCCTTCAAGATATAATGTCTCTTGACAAATAAATCGGCCTAATGTATACTCAACGCATATTTAGCATATATGTATTATATGATGGAAACCAGAAGCGCCTTGGTTACTTATGGCCATTGGCGGAGAATGGGCGGGTGGCATATGAAATTAGCGTTTGCGTCAAATAATGGCGTTTTTGTATCGCAGCACTTTGGCCGCGCGCAGCGGTTTGTGATAATTGATATTGATGAACTTACCCATACTTGGCGGTTCGTTGAAATGCGTGAAAACGACACGCCATGTAAACTCGGCGAACACGACGAGGGGAAGTTTGAAAAAAGCATTGAAATTATTTCTGACTGTCAGGTATTGATTGCGGTTCAAGTTGGCAATCAAGCGAAATTTCGCCTACATATGCAAGGGGTTCAGGTGCTTGAGAGTTCTGGATTCATAGAAAAATTAATTGCCGATTACATAAAATATCTGAAACGTCTGCCATTTGGCGGTTACAAACGACGTGAAGTGATTGACGATCACCCGTGTTTCTCGTCAAAGGCGCATAACACTAAAGGCCGCCTGCATTTGCCCGTTAGCCCGGCCTGCAACATCCAATGCAGGTTCTGCGCCCGATCGCAAAACATCGTCGAAGATCGCCCCGGCGTATCAGCCGGTATTCTCAAACCTGAAGAAACCGTTGACGTTGTGCGCGAGGCATTAAAACTATGCCCCGAAATAACGGTTGTCGGCATTGCCGGGCCGGGCGATACGTTGGCAACCAGTCATGCCATTAAAACTTTCAAAATGGTCCACGTCGAGTTTCCAAAACTCATTAAATGCCTGTCAACCAACGGGCTGGAGCTCCCCGGAAAGGCACAAGAGCTTTGGGGCGTTGGTGTTAGAACCATCACGGTAACGGTTAACGCGGTTGATAGCGAGATACTCAAAAAAATTGTGTCATGGGTTAAGGGCGACAAAGATTTGATTGCCTCACAGCTTGCGGGAATACGAGAATGCGCGAATACAGGTATGGCCGTAAAAGTAAACACCGTGCTAATTCCAGGAATAAACGACGGACATATCGCCGACATTGCCAAGTCCGTGAAGGCCGCAGGCGCGACATGTCACAATATTATTCCGCTCATTCCCCAAAATGAGTTTGCGGATATAGAACCGCCCACCTGTGAGCAAATAGAAGGGGCAAGGCGCGAGGCGGGCCAGTACCTCCAGCAGTTCAGGCACTGCAAGCACTGCCGCGCTGACGCTTGCGGGATACCGGGCATAAGCGATTTGTCCAAAGAACTATTTGAGAATCGGCAACTGGAAACATTTTCGCATGGATAATCAAGAAGTACATAGTTTGCGCATGTTGCGCAAATATTTGTCATTAAGCTTTGCTTATGGTATTATTGGTGCATACTAATTGCGGAGAGTGCGCTATGATACAGCGGCAAGAATATTTGAACACACTGATAAATTTTCGTGACAAGGAACTTATAAAGATTGTTACGGGGATACGGCGTTGCGGTAAGTCCACGCTGTTTGAGCTGTTTCAGGACTATCTGAGATCAAACGGCGTTTCAGATGAGCAAATAATCGCTGTCAACCTTGAAGACGGGGATTTCGCTGATATAGAAACGAGTCGTCAGCTTTATGACTATGCAAAAGAACGGTTATTGCCCGACAGAATGAATTATATCTTTCTGGACGAGGTTCAGCGAGTTGCAAATTTTCAACAGGCGGTTGACGGGCTGTATGTAAAGAAGAACTGTGATGTCTATATCACAGGGTCAAACGCCTACCTGCTCTCAGGTGAACTCGCCACTCTTTTGTCAGGGCGATATGTGGAGATAAAAATGCTCCCGCTTTCTTTCAGGGAGTATGTATCGGCTTTCCCGCAGGGAACAAGTCTCGAACGCTTATATGCCGATTATGTTCTAAACAGCGCATTTCCGTACGCCCTTGAGTTAGAGCGCCCGCAAGACCGCAAGCTGTATTTGCAAGGGATTTATGACACGATAGTCTTGAAAGATATCGTAGCTCGCCGCCGCTTTCCAGACATTGAGATGCTCAAAAGCGTAGTGCGGTTTATGTTTGACAATATCGGAAACATTTGCTCCACGAATAAAATTGCGGATACAATGACTTCTTCGGGTAGGAAAATAAACGTCCACACAGTAGAGAACTATCTTTCCGCGCTTACGGATAGTTTTATCCTTTATCGAATAGGGCGGTACGACGTTAAAGGAAAGCAATACTTAAAAACAGGCGATAAGTATTATGCCGCAGACATTGGGCTGCGTTACACGCTGCTCGGTGGTACAAAGAAAGCCGACGCGGGGCATATTCTTGAAAATGTGGTGTTCCTTGAACTGCTCCGGCGCGGCTATGAGATCTATATTGGCAAGGTCGGTAACACAGAGGTAGATTTTATCGCAATCGGCGATGAGGGTCCAGAATATTATCAAGTCGCGTACACGGTAATTGACGCTGACGGGCATACCCTACAGAGGGAACTCGCTCCGATTGACAGTATAAACGACCACAACCCAAAATACTTACTGACAATGGATAACACGCCGCCTACATCCCATAACGGTATAAAACAGATAAATGTGTTGGATTGGCTGCTAAAATAGGGGTTATGTCAGCGCTCACCGTAAATATCGCTCCGCTCAAAAAGTCGATAGGCAAGCGGATGGTCGAGCAGTCGCCTGTGCGCCCGCCAACCCGCTTGATAGATCTGAAAATACAGATCAGATATCCCCCGGCGCGGATTCGTCTTTGAATTCATCCGCGCAAAAATCAATATTTAAAGTATCCATCGCGTATTCGATATGCTTTACACTGCCAGAACTCATTAAAGGAATCATTGCGGTTTTTTTAGTTAGCACAAATCCCAGCAACGCTTGTGTGAAACCGGTACTATGCCTTTTGGCTATTATTTTGAGTTTTTTATATCGTTCCAAATTGCCGGTTGTATAATATGGGCTGTCTTTTACAGCTTCTTCGCCTTTACTGTCTAGCGTGTGAAAAAATCCGCCGCATAAAGATGTATATGGCACAAGAACATTATCATGGGTTCGCGCGTGATATTTTAACATGCTATCGTCAGCGACAGCCAATGTATCATCGGAATGGGGTTTCATATATTTTGTTCCATAGTTAAACAAAGCCTCGTTTATTATAAATCCCCTGTATCCCGCTTGCTTGCAATACGCGTCAGCTTCCGCCATTCTAGCGGCTGACCAGTTTGAACAACCGTAATATCGTATTTTACCCGCGCGCACGAAATTTTCCATAGTCTCAATAAGATATTCCACCGGACGGTTTATACCGTCCCTATGGTAGCAAAAGATGTCAATACATTCAACACACAGGGATTTTAAGCTCTTCTCCAAATCCGATTCGATTTCTTCCCTAGACATTCTGCTGGTATGCATTGAGTTTAATCTTGGGTGCCCGCATTTTGTAAGCAATATTATATCGCTGTGCTTACCTCTATGACGTATCCAATCGCCAAGCACGCGCTCTGATCTTCCGATCTCAGGCGGTACCCAATCCGAGTATATACGGGCCGTGTCGATAAGATTGCCTCCAAGGCCAATATAGCCATCCAAGATTCCGCGCGCCGCCGCGCCGTCCCAAGGCAGCCCTGCCTGAGAGGTTCCAAATCCTATTCGGCATACTGTCAAATCTGAGTTATTAATTTTCAAATATTTGTCCATGAATACTCTCCTTTTAAACGTCAACGCGGCTTTCGCCTTTGTCAACGTTTCACATACAACCCCTTCCGCATATTATGAATATTATTAATATCAGAAGGGGTTATTTACATGCACATATTTATCCTTCTCGCATTTATGCGCCACATCAATCTACTAAAGCGGCAAATGGCCACGCGGAGAATCACTCGCAACCTCAGTCCGCGCGCCGCCGTAAAAGTTGTAAACAACCCGGTTGCAGGCAACCCAGCCACAAATAAACCATACGATACATTGCACGTCGCTATTCGTACAAAAGGCCGCGTCATTTACGTTAATCCGCAACCTGACAATCAATCTGACCAGGTAGAGGGGATCGTTCAATCAGCGGAGCCGACGCCAATTGCTCAATCCACACAAAGTGCGTTCAGCTTACCAGAGCGTGTATTGGTCGGGTTTTGGTTCGGGTGGGCGCCACAGCTTTCTATGTATGACATTCCGCCTGAATACAATGTTGTGTGTGTCGCATTTTTTGAACCAGACGACGGAGGTATGCCGCGTTTTGTGCCCACCATACCCGCGCAAGAGCTTAAGAGCGGCATCGCTTATTTAAGATCACGCGGTACTGTCGTTTTGCTTTCGCTTGGCGGAGCTCATCAAGGCGTAGCGATTAAAACAGCGGATCGCGCGGTATTTCGCCAAGAGGTTATCAACGCGATCGAGACATATAACTTTATGGGCATAGATATAGATTTAGAAGGCCGGTCCATCACCGCAGCGAATAATCAGACAGTGGTACCCTCTGTCTTGCGGGAGCTGAAAGAGGAGTATCAGTCGCAAGGCAAACCGTTTTTCATTACCATGGCGCCAGAATTTGGCAAATTGAGAGGGCCGAACGCCACGTACCAGCCCTTTTTTAGCGGTCTGGGCAATTCATACGATTTAGTGATGCCGCAATACTACAACCAAGGTTTGGACGGCATTTGGTCAAACACTTATAATCGTTACATCTCTCAAAACAACGACGAGCTAAAGGGCGAGTTTTTATATGAGTTAACAAGCGCTATAATAAATGGGCAAAGTAATTATATACAAATACCGGCAAAGAAGCTTGCCATAGGCCTGCCCGCCTCGCCAGAAGCCGCGCTTAACGGATATGTTTCCAATCCGTCCGCTGTGGCATGGGCCTTGGGACGGCTGGAGGAGGATGGCAATGCCATTCGTGGGTTAATGACATGGAGCATTAATCAAGACGCCGCTAACGGTTATAAATTTTCGCGTGATTACGCTCCGCTGATTTATTCGCAATAACTCTAAACGCGCGTTTTCACCAAATGCTGGCTGTCGTAAGGGCGCGCCATTGCGCGCCCGGCCTAAACTTTCGAACCATATCAAATCACATTTCAATTCTCAATCAGATTCATCACGCGCGTTTCGACTTTAACAAGCGGATCTTTCAGCTCGCCTAACTTGGGCACGATCTCCTTAAAGTGCGGCGTCTGCATATGCGCGCCCAAGGCCTCGCGCGATTGCCACAATTCTACAAACGCCAAAACCTGTGGATCGTTTACATCTTGATACAGATTGTAAGATATGCAACCCGCCTCCTTTTGGGTTTCTGCCACAAGATTGGCGGTCATGCTTTTAAATGTCTCGATGTTTTCTTTTTTTACATAGTTGGGGGCAAATACGCTTACCATGCCTAACCTCCTTCAAATTTTTCCTTTCACAACATAAATATTATAACCCTCGCAAGGGACATGTCAATGATTTTTGGCAACTTTCACGCACTGTGAAGATTGCAAGTTTAATTGTCCTATCCAAAATGCCAATATCTGTAAGCTAAAATCTGTTCAGTAGAGGAGTCAAGGGTAGGAGGAAGATTTTTTTGAGGAGCTCTTCCTCAAAAAA
>JAISGK010000100.1 GCA_031263155.1 Clostridiales bacterium | reverse complement strand
CTTTTTGAGTATTGCGTTCAGTAATGACAACAGCTGTTCCTCATCGCCCTTCTCACCGAAGGTCTTAAGGAAAACAAAATCATTAAGCGGTTTGAGACGTTCCAATGCAATCATCCCCTTGTTGGAATTAAAGAGCGTTAGAGATCTAAAGACGGATTATATCTCTACGGTGTAAACTACGGCTTCATCGGCTGACGAACCGCCCACCGCAAATTTATATATACCATGCAACAGCGCGAAAGCGCGTGTTTTCTCATCCCAAGCCAGCAGTTCCTTAAACGGCACGTTAAATGTGACCTCCGCCGATGCGCCTCTGGCGATATGCACGCGCTTAAACCCGCAAAGCTGCTTGAGGGGCCGCTTTACCGGCGCGTCGATATGCGTGAAGTAGCATTGCGCAACCTCGTCGCCCGCGCAATCGCCTACATTTTTTACCGTAACGACAATGGAAACATGCCCTTGCCCTACCAACACCGATTGCTCCGCGTATTCAAACCTTGTGTAGCTTAATCCGTATCCGAACGGGTGATGAACGGGTTTATCGTAATACAAATAAGTCATACCCGTGCTCATGATATCATAGTTGTTTATGTCGGGGAAGTCGGCGCTGTCATTGTACCACGTTTGCGACAGGCGCCCGGCGGGGTTGTATCTGCCCGTTATAACATCGGCTATGCCCGCGCCAATCCCTTGGGCCCCGTGAGCGGTAAACAACACAGCGCGCGCGCTGCTCTCCTGCTCGCGAATATCATATGGGTACCCGGCTATAACCGTGAGAACCACGTTGGGATTTACTGTGTGGGCGGCGGCAAACAGCGCCTTAAACCGTGGGGGAAATTCAAGATTTTCTCTGTCTATACATTCGCGCGCGCCAACCAGCGTATGATTACCTACCACAACAATCACCGCGTCTTTCCCCTGAGCCGCTTGCGAGGCTTCCTCAAGCCCGTCGAGCAGAGCCACAATTCTCAGTTTGGTTATAACGGCGTTTACCTTGTCAACAGCCCCAGGTGCGTATGGTTTTTCATATACATCGCCGTTTTCTCCCAGCGCGACCCCTGTTTCTGACGTAGCGCCATGCGGGCGTTCCGGCTTAAATGTTTTGCCGTCGCCAAAGAATAATTCCCGCACAAACCATCCCCATACATTATTGGCGTCACAGCGTACCTCGCCATCCTCTGTAGTGGTCAAATATTTGCCCGATTCTAATTCTTTGTACGCAAATGCGCCATAGCCCCAGTCATACACCTTAAACAGCGAGCGAGCCTCTTCTGCGGCGTCTGTCAACACCTTGCCATCAACAATCTTAACCCACGCGCCATCGTCCGTTTTAATGGCGACAATGTCGCAACCGTCATGGAAGGTTACATTCAACCCATCTATTTTACTAAATGCCTCCAGCGGGGTGGTTCTGTACGGCGGATATCCAGAGTACCAGTCGTCTTGGTTCTCATTGGCAAGCGAGCCCAAAACGGCTATGTTTTTCACTTCTTTTGTGTTGAGCGGTAAAAAGCCGTCGTTTTTTATCAGCACGACAGACTCAAGATGCGCCTTGCGAACCAATTCTGCCGCCTCTGGCGTACATATCTTTCCTGTTCCCTCATAGGGATTATGTATTGTCTTATTAAAATGATCAAAGTGCCCCAGTCTGTATCGTATGCGCAACGTGGGCATAATGGCCTTGTCAATATCGGCTTCGGTGATCAGCCCTCGCTCCAATGCCTCACGCGCGGACTGCTTGATCAATTCCGGGTTGTCTACAAAAACATTAAGCCCCGCTTTTATAGCTGCCGCGACCGTCTCCGCGTGGGTTTCAAACGCGTGGTGAAAGTTAACCACCTGATTGAACGCGCCGCCGTCGCACACAAAATAACCCTCGCAGCCCCATTCTTCACGCAAAACCGTATCCAGTTCGGGGTTTAACATGCCAACTGTGCCATTTATCTTGTTGTACGCTGTCATGAGCGATACCGCGCCGCCCTCTTCAAACGCGTAAGCGAACACGCGCAGGTAGTATTCGCGCTTTAGGCGTTCGGGTATAACGGAGTCTGTAAAGGAACGATCGCGCTCAAAATTGTTGGCATAAAAATGTTTGGGCCCTGCGGCGAGTTTTATAAAATACTCGTCGGTCCCTTGCGCTCCGCGTATCAGCGAGGCGGAGAGCTTGCCCGCCAAAAAAGGATCCTCGCCGTAAGCCTCTTCATTGCGTCCCCAGCGCGGGTCACGTTCCATGTCTATAGTGGGAAACCACAGCGTAAGGCACGCCTTTTGGCCGGATTTGTCATAATAATACCGTCCCTCGTCGCCAATGACGCCGCCGATTTGATTCATAAGATCCTCGTCCCATGTCATCGACAATCCGAAAGGCTGAGGAAAAACGGTCGTCTCCTGTGATTTTTCTCCATCGCGGCGCATGACCAATCCGTGGGCGCCCTCGCCGCCGATATGGTATTCCTTTACGCTCAATCTAGGTACGGCCTCTTGCCGGGTGGGCAACAGCGCGATTTTTTCATCGACAGTAAGCCGTGACGCCAAATCTGCGACGCGCTCGTTAAGGGGCGCGTTTTCGTCTTGATATTTAAACACATGATCAGCTCCTTTTCACCTATATAAATCTAGTGAAATCTCTTGTTCTCTCCGGACACTATCAAAGAACCGATAGCCGGAAGTGGCATGAAAGTCATTTAGTAACCTTCAAGGAGGAAGCTCT
>JAISGK010000075.1 GCA_031263155.1 Clostridiales bacterium | reverse complement strand
TGTCTTGGAGTGTAGTATCTTGACATGGCAAGCACCCCTTGAATATCTTACCATATCACTCCACAATATTCAACTAATTTCTGTAATTTAATACACATTTATACAGATTTCAGTTTACTTTACCTCAACACCCTCTGGAATTATTACGCTCGTTATACTGGAATTACGAAAAGTATAATTTCCAATGGCTTTCACAGTAACTTTCTTAAACATAAACGCCCCTCTCATGGTGTTAGTATAAAAAAGTGGATACGAAATCGTGGAAAAAGCCTACTGTATTGTAGGTTATTTATTTAAGAGCCTTAAATCCGTTAAATGCCTCCCCTTTCAGAATTGATTGATGTGCCCATTGAGTGCTGGGTAATTATAATACTGTATCTTGCCGTATAGCAATATGAGAATATTGGCATTAGGGTGCCAGGGGGGACGTATAAGTTGACACTCACAAGTCGTTCTATAAATTCCTTGCGGTCACTGCCATCATAAAACACTCTAAACGTGCAAAAATAAAAAACATATACAAAGGCTGAGGCACGGGAATCCAAGGAAAGGCAAAAAGCCGACTATGCCATATGCCGCTTAGCGGATTTTCATAGCCTTGCAAAATAATTGCATTTGACGAGTTATCTGCTATAATATTGTGAACATATATATTAAAGGCACGGAAGGAGAACAGGCATGACAGAAATAAAAAAGGATAAAGAATCTCCAGGACAGGTTAAAATAGCGGACGAAGCCATAGCCATTATAGCAGGGGCCGCCGCTTTGGAAATAGAGGGTGTAGTTGGCATGGAGGGCAACCTGGGAGACTTTGCTCAGGTGTTTGGTTACCGCAACCTGGGCAAGGGTGTCGCGGTTAGCATAGAGAACGGAAGCGCCACTATCACTCTGCGCGTGTTGCTTAAATTTGGCTACCGCGTGCAAGATGTATCTGAGGCCGCGCAAAAGCGCGTTAAAACGGCGGTGGAGACAATGACGGGACTTACCGCGACCACGGTAAACATCAACGTAACGGGTATTTTATTTAATGTTCATGACGATTTACAACCGCGCATCAAAAGCATTTTTAGCAAGAAAACCAATGTAGAGACCCTATGAGCCGCCGCTCGGCGAGACGGCTCGCTTTCCAAATTTTGTATCAAGAACCGTTTCATAAGGATTTTGATTATAACTTCGCGCTGGAAAACTATGCTGGCGACGAGACCGATGAGGACGACATAACCGCAGTGGACCGCGAGTACCTTCACGAATTGCTGTTTGGCATACTTGCCGTGCTGCCCGACATAGACAGGCAAATAGAACTTATATCGTCGGGGTGGAGGATGGATCGCCTCAACAGTGTAGACCTTGCCCTTATACGCCTGGCCATGTATGAGTTGTTGTACACAGCCACCCCCCCGCAAGCCGCTATCAATGAAGCCGTAGAACTTGCCAAAAAATTTAGTGAAGACAAGTCGTCCGTCTTTGTAAATGGGATTTTGGGGGCCGCCCTAAAGGGTATGAAGTCGAGAGAAGAGCCCAGTACCGACGATACGGATATAGCGGGCTATTCGCAATTATCAATCCAAAATCGCTCTGTGGGGAGGCGCAATGAACAACGGATACGTAGGCGTAACAAAGCTTAACAGATATATTCGAGATGTGATGGACGGGGATGAGTTCTTGTCCAACATATTAGTCGCGGGCGAGATATCCAATTTTAAAAATCATACCAGTGGACATTGGTATTTTAGCCTTAAGGATGCCAATAGCGCGATCAATTGCGTTATGTTTAAGGGTTTTGCGTCCGCCATGGCATACGTGCCCAAAAACGGGCAGCAGACGCTGGTAAGGGGTCGCGTGTCCGTTTATGATAAAACCGGTCAATATCAAATATATTGCAACCACATTATCCCCATGGGCGAGGGTGAACAACGGCTTGCGTTTGAGCGGTTAAAAGAGAAATTGAGGGCAGAAGGCTTGTTTGGCCGCAAGCGCGATATACCCGGCTCGCCTTGCGTGGCAGCCGTCGTCACCTCGCCGACCGGGGCCGCTTTGCGCGATATAATACGCCTGTGCCGCAGGCGCTGCCCGCATATAAAACTCCTGATTGCGCCCGCGCTGATGCAGGGCGCCGACGCTCCCCAATCCATAGCCAGCGCGATTAAAATGGTCAACCAATGGAACGATTATAATAAGTCTGATTCCGGCGCGGATGCTCACAGGCATTACACTGTAGATCTAATCATTGTCGCCAGAGGCGGAGGTTCGGCGGAGGATCTTTGGGCGTTTAACGAGGAAGCGACCGCGCGGGCTATATTCTCTTCCAACATACCTGTCGTGAGCGCCGTTGGACACGAAACAGATTTTACCATAGCTGATTTTGTGGCCGATATGCGAGCCTCCACCCCATCCGCCGCCGTCGAGCTCGCGTTACCAAGCCTGAGCCAAATGTCCCAGGCCGTAACTACCATAATGGTAAACTTAACGCAAGATATCACCGAGGCAATTGGTGAGCGCCAAATGTTGATGGACAATATTGTGGAAAAAATAGAACGACAGAGCGGCGCGTTTTTGCAAATGAATAAATCAAAACTTACAAACGCTGTAAGCCGGTTAGAGGCCATGTCGCCCATTAAGACGCTTGCGCGAGGCTATGCTCTGGTGTTTGACGACTATGAGCGTGACGTTCGTAAGGTGAACCAGCTGAGCGTTGGTGATTTTGTGACGCTCATGTTTGCCGACGGTTCCCGGCGCGCTGAAATATTGTAGGGGACGCTGTGGGTAGCGCCCCCTACAACCAACAACAGGATTATGGAGATACTCAATGGATAAAAAACAGCAAGACTTTGAATCTTCGGTTTCCAGGCTGGAAGAGATTTTGGAAATTATGGAAAACGACACGCCCAGCCTAAAAGAGATGCTGGAACTGTACCGCGAAGGTGTAGAATTGTCAGTATTTTGCATGGGCACCCTTAACAAGGCGCAGGAAGAGGTGTCGATACTGCGGCAGACGGCGGGCGGGCTCGATGGCGCTGAAAGCCGCGACGATCCTTTCGAACTTGTCGCTTTCGACGAGGATGCGGATGATGAATAGTGAAAACCTGGCGGATCGGATTGATCACGCGCTTGAGTTATATCTGCCTGGCTGCGAAGCCCCCGCTTTAACAAATGCCATGCGCTACTGCCTGTTTGCCGGGGGGAAGCGCTTGCGACCGCGTTTGCTGATTGCGTCGTGTCGAATGTTTGGCGGCGACGAGCAAGCCGCCATGCCGTTTGCCTGCGCTATAGAGATGATCCACACCTATTCGCTCATACACGACGACCTACCTGCCATGGATAATGATGATTTTAGGCGAGGCAAGCCCTCGTGCCACAAGCAATTTGGCGAGGCCCTCGCTATTCTTGCGGGGGACGCGCTGCTTAACCGCTCCTTTGAGGTGATGGCGGAAGCCTGCGCGGCAAGTGAAGAAAACGCTGTGCGGCGCGCCAAAGCCATGGCTTGCGTTGGTAAGGCAGCAGGGGCGTATGGCATGGTAGGAGGCCAAGCGCTTGACATAAACAACGCAAAGCTGGACGAAAGCGGTCTGGCCCGAATATACGATCTAAAAACGGGCGGACTAATCCGCGCCGCGATAGTAGCAGGGTATCTGATCGCAACGGTCGCGAGCGATATGGATATTAAAGACACGATAACCCAAGTGGCAACCAAACTTGGCTACGCCTTTCAAATACGCGACGACTACCTGGACGTTATCAAAACAACGAAAGAATTGGGCAAGCCCCAAGGCTCTGACGCCAAAAACAGCAAAACGACATATGTAACCTTGTTTGGTTTGTGGCAAACCAAACAAACAGTGAACGAACTTGTAGCCGATGCGATACGGTTGCTAAACATCGGCGCAATCGGCTTTAATGCGCAAGCCGCGCCGCTTATGGACATAGCAAGCGAGTTTATCATCAGTGATTAGGATTTTAACAACAACAAATAATAAACAATATATATATCACTACGGAGGTCTTGGTGTGACGAAAATATTTGCCCAAATGGTATCCAACGCGGTTTTGTGGACGGCGATTGTGTCGTGGGCAATCGCGCAGCTTATAAAGATAATAATAGAATGGGCGCGCACGCGAAGATTTAACGCCGCCCTTATCGTCTCTTCAGGCGGGATGCCCAGTTCTCACACCTCATTTGTGACGGCCATGACGACATACATTGGCATTAAGGAAGGTTTCGACTCATCTATTGTAGCGCTTAGCCTGGTTTTTTCCCTGGTGGTTATGTACGATGCCGTTGGCGTTAGGCGCGCGGCGGGTCATCACGCCAGCGCCATCAATACCCTTTTTGAATCTTTCGCGGAGCAGGGGCTTAAGCTGGACAAAAAATTGAAAGAACTGCTCGGTCACAGCCCTATCGAGGTGGCGGCCGGCGCTCTTCTCGGCATTACCGTCGCGATTATAGCGGCTTTTATGCTATGATAAATCCAATTAACATACGCTCGGCGCGGGAATTAAAAAAACTGAAGCCCAAAGAACTGGAAAAGCTGTGCGGAGACATTAGAGAATTCCTGATAAATTCGTTGAGCAAAACAGGCGGGCATTTGGCTTCCAATCTTGGGGTGGTGGAACTTACAGTCGCGCTGCACGCCGTGTACGATTGCCCCTTTGACAAGATTATTTTTGACGTAGGGCACCAATCATACGTGCATAAGATATTGACCGGGCGTGGCAAAAATTTTGGCACTTTGCGTAAAAAAGGCGGTTTGTCTGGGTTTCCCAAGTCTTCTGAAAGCCCTTCCGACGCGTTTAACACAGGGCACGCGTCCACTTCGATATCCGCCGCGCTAGGTTATTGCGCCGCCAGGGATATTTTGAGGCAAAACTACCGCGTTGTTGCGATAATAGGTGACGGTTCTATGACCGGAGGTCTTGCGTATGAGGCGATTAATAACACGTCGCGGACCAACACCGATCTGTTGATTATTCTTAATGATAATCAAATGTCCATCAGCGAAAACGTTGGAGCTTTATCGCGATACCTTAATGAAGTGCGCACCGCTCCCAGTTACATAGGCGCGAAAGCGGACGTTAGCAATTTATTAAACAGGATACCCTTGTTTGGACGACACATAAAGCGTTTTATAGAGCGCGCCAAAGACGGTATAAAATACCTGCTTGTGCCAGGGGGAATATTTGAAGAGTTGGGGCTTATCTATATAGGACCGGTAGATGGGCACGATATGAACGATCTGCTGAGCGTTCTAAATAAAGTTAAGCTAATGAAGGGATCCGTACTGCTGCACGTGTATACGACAAAGGGCAAGGGGTATACGCGCGCGGAAGAGTCGCCGTCAGAATTTCACGGCGTAGGTATGTTCGATATAGAAACAGGCGATCCTGTTATCAAAAACGACAGCGAGTCATATTCGGATGTGTTTGGAGCGGAAATGGCTCGTTTAGGCGCGCAAAAAAAGAATTTGTGCGCCATAACCGCAGCTATGCCTGTCGGTACGGGGTTGTCTGATTTTGCGAATCGGTTTCCCGACCGATTTTTTGACGTGGGCATAGCGGAGTCCCACGCGGTTACGTTTGCGGCGGGCATGGCAAAGGCCGGCGCGATACCTGTCGTAGCTGTGTACGCTACATTTTTGCAGCGCGCCTACGATCAGATTTTGCATGACGTATGTATGCAAAACCTGCATGTAATTTTCGCGGTCGATCGCGCGGGCGTGGTAGGGCAAGACGGCGAGACCCATCAAGGGCTGTTTGACATATCGTTTTTATCAATACCCAACATGACTGTGCTTGCCCCGTCCAACAAGCGAGAGCTTGCCGCAATGCTGGAATACGCGGTAGGCCGCAAAGGCCCCGTCGCCATACGCTATCCAAAATGTGGCGCGCGAGCGCACAGCGGCAATTACAAACCGCTTGTTCCCGGCGAGCCGGAGATCGTCTCACAGGGCGACGGTATTGTCTTGCTGGCTGTCGGATCCATGCTGCCATTGGCGTTGGAGATATCGCGGCTTCTTAAACCAGAACGCTTACCCACTGTTGTTAACGTGAGGTTTGTGTACCCCATTAGCGAACAAATGCTGGCTCTTTCCGCCAAGCATAGGGATGTGTTTGTGTTCGAAGAGCATGTAAGCTCTGGCGGGTTTGGGTCGCTGTTGCTTAATGCCATGAGCAAAAGGGGTATAAGGCCCAAGACGTTTTATAATTTTTGCCTGCCAGACGCGTATGTCGAGCACGGTGGCAGACAGGAGATATTAGATACTTATGGGTTAAACGCAAAAGAGATCTATTACGAGATTCTACGGCTTACCAAAAAAACTGGTGTGAATTAACGCTGGCGGCGCCGCAATAACGGGCTGTCACACTAAAAATTAGTGGACAGCCCCCAGATTTTATTTCAAAGGCCCTTCTAAATGTCCTTCTCGTGGGGGCACAGGGGTTGGAGTAGCCGCCTTGTAATATTGCTCCCACTGCCGCAGCAGCTTATCCACGCTTTTGCCGTGCGCGCGTAAAAACCTGTTTAGCCTCATCAGCTCTTCTGGATTGCCGGTTAACTTGTTTATCTTTTGCTGGCTAGTAAATATCACCGAAAAGCCAATGTAACGCAGGCCCTCTTTCATCCTGTCGTTAAACGCGCCAAACGGACACGCAAACGCTGCCGGCATGTAGCCCAAGCGCTGCTCATATGCCTCGTTCAACTTGCCCAAATCATCTTTTAATACTTTGCGATACTCTTCGTCGCTTTCATACTTGTATGGCAGCGCCCCTCGGCGCTTCTCCATGCTGTGCAGATCATAGGTGTGATTGTGAAACTCCGCAAGCCCGGAGCCGTACATTTCTTCTATCTCTTCCCATGACAAATGCGCGTAGTTAATGTGTTTTATCGCGTCTGGTTCGCTAAACATGTCCGTATAACGACCGATGATAGAGAATATGGCTTTCATATTATATTTTTTTAGAATAGGAAATCCATATATATAATCACTTTCGAATCCGTCATCAAACGTGATCATAACGGGTCGTTCGGGCAATGGCTCACGCTTGTGGCAAAAGTTAAGCAGATCCTTTACCGTTACCGTGGTATAGCCGTAATTTTGAAGCAATTGCAAATCGCTCTCAAATTCATCTTGAGATATGATGTACGTATCCAGCCGCGCGGGATTTGTCGTTAATTGGTGATACATAATAATGGGCAGATACACTGGCTCTAGCGGGGCAACCAAGGCTTGTTCGAAATAATCTTCGCCTTCGACAGGCCCTTTTTGTCCATCGTCATTCGCGTGCGCAACACTTGGCGCAACGTTAAATAAAATCGTAAAAATTGACAAGCATATCAAGATTTTTTTCATAAGGGCACATCCTTACTTATTTTTAATCAACCCTTAGTATGCCCGCCTTTGTACGTGTTATAATTGAAATTTAATGTCGTTTTTTTATAGCTTTTCTAGCGTTATACGCCCGAGCTTGCCGCTTCTGAAATCATTAATGACAGCGGCGGCGGCGCGCTCTGTATCCGCCTCGTTGGCAAATTTCACATATCCGCGCGCGCGCGCGATTCCGATTATATCTTCCGCGCCAAAACGATCCTTCAACGCAGAGGGGTAGCTCTGTCTTAATTTACCCATCAAAATGAGCGCAAGCCCGTGAGTATCCAATATATTGTCTGTTATTGCGCCCGTTAGGGCAAGGTTAATACCAACCTCGGCGTCGTCAAACCTATGCCATAGTATGCCTGGGGTGTCCAGCAAATCAAACCCCTGCTTAAGGCGTATCCATTGCCGACCGCGAGTAACTCCAGGCTTGTTGCCCGTTTTTGTGGGGCTTGCGCCCACAAATTTGTTAATAAGCGTAGACTTGCCCACATTGGGCACGCCGGCAATCATAGCGCGCACAGGGACGCTCAAGCGCCCGCGCCGCTTGGCTTTCTCAATTTTATCTTGCATGAGTTTTCGGCACATGCCGGCTATCTTTTCAATACCTTCGCCAGTAGTAGAATTCGTTGCCAACGCCCCCGCGCCAAAGTGTTTTATCCACATGGTCGTTGCTATTGGGTCAGCCAGATCGCACTTGTTTAGTACAATTAAACGTTTCTTGCCGCCCGCCAAACTATCGATGTCGGGGTTGCGGCTTGCGCGCGGGCAGCGAGCGTCTACAATCTCTATTAACACATCTACCAAACTTATGCTCTCGCGCATCATTCGAATGGACTTGCTCATGTGGCCTGGATACCACTGCACTGGCATAGGTTGCGGGTTGTTATCCATATCACTAATCATAGTTAAAAAGCGCAGTCTACTTTTTGACTGCGCTTGATGTCGCCTTCTTTACGATTTCTTCTTTAACCTTGGCTGCCTTACCTATACGTTTACGCAGATAGTATAACTTGGCGCGTCGCACAATGCCACGTCGCACAACCTCTATGCGATCAACGCGAGGTGAATGTAAAGGCCATGTCTTCTCAACTCCCACGCCGTAAGAAACGCGGCGCACAGTGAACGTTTCGCGGATTCCGCCGTTTTGACGTTTTAAAACAACACCCTCAAACACCTGAATACGCTCTTTCACGCCTTCTACAATGCGGGCGTGAACGCGCACGGTGTCGCCTACCTTGAATGGTGTGACGTTGTCTTTAAGCTGAGCCTGCTCCAGCTGCTTTATAATATCGCTCACGAGGCTCCTCCTTTCTACTGAGACGGTCATAATCGGTAGCTGTCAACAAGTTAACATAGACCGACAGCGGATCGTCCGCTCGCTGGCAGGGCCGGTACAAAGGCGCCTAGCCAATCAGCTACCAATAATACCACACGCACACTCAAAACGCAAATTTTTTGAATCTGTCTTATA
This sequence comes from Clostridiales bacterium, assembly GCA_031263155.1. GTDB lineage: Bacteria > Bacillota > Clostridia > Lachnospirales > WQUN01 > JAISGK01. The sequence goes on along the minus strand of JAISGK010000075.1, from coordinate 35,423 downwards.
AAAATTGCGCCGATTGGCAGACTAATTATCATGTACGATATGAATCATGTATGACATGAAGGAGGAATCACTTTGTTTAGACGCGTATCTATATTTATGCTCGCGATGTCTTTTGTTTTTAGCTTTACGGCGAGCAATGTTATGGCAAATTCGTTCAAGTGGCCTTGGGATAAACCGGGTAACAGCGCCAGACCGGGGTATGACGGCGGCGGCATTGCCAGCGATGGAAGCTTGCGCGGTGACGGTTCAGAGCGTTCGCCTTACCTTATTTACAGCGAAGCGGATCTGGTGAAAATCGGTTCGGGCGAATACAGCACAGGCGCGAACTATCAATTGCAAAATAACGTTAGCTTGCGTCGAAACTGGGCGCCTATACCCACATTTAGCGGTATTTTCGACGGCAGCGGCTTTACGATTTCCAACGTGCGTGTAAGCAGCAACAAAAGCAATGATTATGTAGGTCTATTTTACAGCAGCACAGGCACGATCATGGCATTGGGCGTCGAAGCCAGCAGCGTAAGCGCTAACGCGTCCAACAGCAGCGCTGGAGCGATAGCAGGCTATAACAGCGGCACGATAACAAATTGTTACAGCGTCGGCAAGGTTTCCAGCCAAGGATATGCTGCGGGAGGTTTGGTGGGAGCCAATGTGGGCGTCATTCGCAACTGCTATAGCCAGGCTGATGTGAACGGGGGCGGCGGCGCGTTTGCCGGTGGCATAGCCGGAACCGTAAGCGAGCGCGGCAGCATATCGACATGCTATTCTGCGGGACGCGTACGTGGAGGATCGGGTACGGGAGGCATAGTGGGCTACGCCTATGGGGGTCGCGTGCAAGATTGTTATTATGATAGCAATCGCGTTGGCAAGGTTAGCAACAATGAAGGCGCCGGACTAACCTCAAGCGAAATGCGAAGCGAAAGGAGCTTTCGTGGCTTCGATTTTAGGCGCGCGTGGACAATGGGCAAAAACTATCCAGATTTGCGCGTGTTTTCGTAAAAACTACCGGTTAGATTAAATAGGAGCGCTAAAACCCTAAAGGGACTGTTGATACCTCAACTCGCGGTTTGCGCAAGTCTTAGTTATCAACAGTCCCTTTTTTTTCTTTTGCGAATATTCTTTAGTATCTTTAAACGCGCGTTTTCACAAAAGGATTTTGAGATTTTGCTTTCGTAGGGGCGCGCCCTTACCAAAAAAGCGTTGTAGAATCAGCTCTGTTAATATGCTTCTTCTGCGACAGCAGCGCTCTGCTTCGCTTCATCCGGCTGTGTTTCTGTGATAAGAGATGTGAGTATCGTTTTAGGGTCTACTGCCACATCATCTTTTGTAATCTTTAGGCTCACGTGATTGCCCAAAAGCACACCGTATACGCTGGGATTGGACACACCGCCAATTACCTCGCCTGCCTGCACTACATCGCCTTCTTTAACTAACACACCGTCCATAAGCTGACCGTATGTAGTCATCCAGCCATTGCCGTTATCGATAACGATGGCGGTGCCATCTTCACGTGTATTTTCGATTTTCTTTACAACGCCGCCTGCTGTCGCCTTAACGGGTGTGCCTGCCGGGGCCGCTATGCATATGTTATCGTTAGTGCGGTATTGATCCAAGGTTTTGTCATACACCACGTGATCCATGCTGTAGTCCATAACTATTTCGCCTAACACAGGCCATGTCATTTCGTTGCCGTCTTCGAAAGCGTCGAACGATACACCAGATTTTTCAGGTTTTTTTGTCGCCACCTGTTCAGATGGGGCAGCCGCGTCATCGCCGGGAGTTACCGAATCTGGCTGTATAGACGCAGACGCGCTCGGCGAGGGTGGCCGCGTTGATGGCGAGGGCGTTATTGTAAGCCCTTGGTCTCTTGCCGCCAACCCCTGGCTTGTGTTATTTCCCGCCAAGTCGGGTGAATTAGCCAAATCTTCGTCCGCAGGGACGGGTACATTAAGTGGCGTGTTAAGACTTTCATTTACTGCGGCGTTTGGGTTCTCACTCGGGTCTACCCTGCCTTGCAGGTTGTTAACGTTGAGATAAGAGATTACAGCCGCAAGGATGAGTACAACACCAACGCACGAGTACAACGCCACAAAAAAACTCTTCTTTCTGAAAATACTGTCTTCTGGCAGTTTTTTCATACTTTCACCTCCAGCCATAATTATTGACTGGAAGTACGAGCTTTAATCACCATTTACGACACGCGTAAAATTTATTGTAATAACATATCCTATTCTGTTGCCTCCAAACTTTCGGGATCTGTGGCGGAATAGCCGCCGTATGTTTTACTTATGGTTTTGTAGCCGTTTGTGTATTGTGTCTGCCCGTCGGCATATACCCACAGCGCCTCCGCGCCATACTCTAAAGCCAATGCCTTGCCTTCTTCCTCATCCATAATGAATAGCGCCGTAGAAAGCCCATCAGCCAAAGCGGAATCGGGGTGCACGACAGTGACGGAGGTATAGCGCGAAGCGGGGAACAGCGTTTCGGGGTCTATTATGTGGTGCATCCTCTTACCGCCAACCATATAATATCGTTGGTAGTCGCCGCTGGAAACGACGGCGATGTCGTTAACATATATGGTATCCAAAATGTTGTTTGCGCCGTCTACAGAAAGTCGCGGGTCTTGTACGCCCACTCCCCAGCGCGCGCGAGCGCCGTCTTGCGGCTTTCCAATCGATATGATGTTGCCTCCCATGTTAATAAGCATGTTGGTCATACCTATCTTTTTCATTTCTTCGACGGCTTGATATGTGGCATAGCCTTTGGCAATCGCCCCAACGTCCAGCGACATGCCTTTTAGCGCCAGGAATATGGCGCTTGATTCGCGATCAATCTGTACAAACGAAATATCCATAAGCTCACTTTGGCCATAAAGCTCCATCGAGGTGGGGATGCGCGCGTTTGCCGGGTTTGCGTTTGCTTCTTCGCGGTATTTGTGCCAAATTGAAAGCACAGGTCCCATGGCGACATTAACGGCGCCGCCGGTTATATCATATATTTGCTTGCAATAGAGTATAAGATCTATAACGCGATGGTCCACCTCGACAGGATCGGCGCCAGCGTTATCATTGACTGTTTTAAGATTGTTTAGGCCATCGTAGTTATTGTATATATCAAACAACTTATCGTATTCGGTCATCACTTCATAAAATCTGTCGGCATACCTGTTAAATTCGCTTATAGAACGCGCATAGCCAACCATGTCGCAATGCGTATCAAACAGTCCGTCAAACGCGCCCTCATACTTCGTCCATTTGCCTTCGCACCCCGTCAATGAAGCCGCCATGAATAAAGCCACCAACAAGGTGGTGGCTTTATTAACTAAGGGATTCTTTATCAACCTATTGAGCATTTGCCGCTGCCTTGTCTATGGCCTGCAAAAATGCTTCTACGCCTATGGTAACAGATGTGGCAAGTTCTGGAACATCGGGCACAGGGCCTTCTTCGGTTTCCTTCGTGCGTAAGCCAACGACATCAGCCACTGTTTTACCTATACAATATTGCTCTAGAGCGTCTGCTTGCTCCCACCATTCTTTGCCAATAGGAGAAGCCTTTTTCATGCCATAGTCGTCCTGCTTCTCTTGTTTGCTTCGAATTCCAGCCGAAAGATCGGACGTAATTGCTCCGGCCGCGTCGAAGTTAACTGCTGTTTGCGCCACGTCGAGAGAGCACTTTGTTATTTTGCCACTGGCGTCAAGCGAGATAACAGCGATGTAAGAGTCTACTTGGCCTTTACCTTCCGCGTCGGCCGTAACTGCCGCGCTAGAATCGATATGCGTGACGATACCCAGGCCGGTTTTATAATCTCCACCGCCGCCGCCAGAGCAAGATGTGAGCGTGGCCGCTGTCGCGCAAATTAAAAGCGCTACCAATAACTTTTGCATAAAATTCCTCCTTAATATAACCGGGCAGAATCAGCCCGATTTAATACGGGCAACAGTATTTTCAGTACAATCCCCGTAATTGCACCCAATACAACAGAACACAAAACAGCCACAGGAAGATAGTATAAAACGCCAGGCAAGTTTACTATAAATGAAGCGGCGACGAGTTGACCAACGTTAAACGTAATCGCACTGAGCACACTAATAGTAATATACGATATTTTATCTTTAAAAATGCGAAGCAGAACAATAACCAACAAAACGCACGAGACCCCGCCACTTAACGACAGCAAGCCCGCTATCGCTCCGCGCGTTAAAAACACAAACAACGCCTTAAGCAAACTAAGCCCGATCGCCGCTTTGCCACCGATAAAAAACACGGTATACATAACTAAAACATTGGCCAGCCCCAAGGTCAAACCGGGAAAAAAGGGTAGAAGCGGGGGCAGCGTATGCTCTACGGCGGACAATACCAATACCATGGCCAGCATGATAGAAAGACGCGTTAAAAACTTTAAATTCAACTAATCACCTCAGCGAGGCGGGCCGATACATAACTACAGTGCTTACCGCTGCCAGCAAACAAGATATTGCGCCTATTTAATTACAGTATCGACATGTTAGTTCGCCACCGCGTCGGGGGCGTCGGGGTCGAAGATACGCTCAACGATCCGTATCGCCACACGATTGGGTAAGCAAACCGCCGTCTGACCCGCGTGAGATATGTAACCTGTATGCACACAAACCTTGTCAGGGCAATCGGAAGCCGCAAAGGCAATGCCATCGTTATTAATGTTAAAAACGATCTGCTCATGGCCGGGCAAAGAGAATTGGGTATAGGTAGATAATTCAACTGTTGTAACAACCGCATTGTTAACCAGTATCTGCGCCGTGACATTTTCACTTTGGCGCAAGTTATTATATACCAAAAGACCGACCGATACAATAGCGATTATTAAAAGCAATATGATATCCGCGCGCTTAAACAGGGGTCTCAATTAAGAAAACCTTAAAAATCTGCCCAGTATTAGCAAAACAATGTAGCATAAAAGAATCGTGTTAAAATTATTTATGCTAAGCACGAATGTGACAGCCTTTTGTGGCTTTTCCACAAATCGGATTACATTCTTTTTTATTGGCGGTATCGTCAGCAACAGCAGCAAACACGTCCACGGCAGCGCGCGCAATAGAACTCCAACGACGATCGCGGCGTATGCCGCGCCGTAAATGGCTGAATATAGCGCCAGCGAACTCTTATGCCCAATATAATATGGCAATGTGTAACGATCAGTCTTTGCGTCGCGCTCGACATCGCATATATTGTTTGCCAGCATTATGTTGGATATGCAGAACACGGCTGGCAACGTAACAATCATGATCTCACCCACGGTCACCATATTTATGTTTCCTTTAAGCGAGACGCCGTTTAAAGCAAGCGTGGCAAAGTATCCCGCGGGCATATTGATAAAGGCCACCAAAAATGTTATGCAAAACCCCTGCGTCAAGCCGGAGAATATCTCGCCATATGGGGTGCGATTTAGGCAAATGGGCGTGGCGGAGTAAAAAATACCTACAAAAAAACACAGGCCGCCGACCGCCAGCGTCACCAGGCCGTAATTAACAGTAAACCATATGCCAATGGCAAAAGACAAGGCGACCATGATGATTATAAGCGACAACGAAAACGCCTTGCCAAAATGGGGCGGTTCACCCGAACGGCGTTTATCAAGGTAGTTATTTATCATAGTTACCGGCAGGTCAAATAACATAACGTCAAGCAGCAGCAGCGCGGTATGCCCGGCGTTAATCGTTCCAGTTTTGTAAAATACATAAGCCACACCTATGAAGAATGGGACAAGGCTCGCCAGTTTGGTTGTTATTTCTATGAATTTAAGAAACCGGGTGAAGGTATTCATTTTGCGCTCACCTCAAAATCTGTGGAAGCGTTAAGGGTTTTGTCAAGAATCTCGGTTAACAGCCGCGCTTTTAAACCATCGGATATTTTTGCGATAATAGCGCCGGCCTTTTGCGCGTATCGATTCGCGATTTCCTTTGCCATAACAACGCCTTTGGCGTCGCGCACGGCGACCGCGATCTTTTCGGCGTCCTCGTTAGAGTTTAACATATCCTTAACGAGGAGAGCGAGCCTTGGTTCTTTTGACATGCCCATGATGAGCGGCAGAGTAATGACTCCCTGCGGCAGATCTTGGCGCACGGGCTTTTTGGCGGCGCTTTCGCTAAACTCAAAATCTTTGCAGTCGTCAACAATCTGAAATATCATGCCGATGTACCATCCCAAGCGCCCATAAAAACGCTCGTTTCCACACTTGCCCGCCATTGTTCCCGCCACCGCGCTTAAGCGGAATAATTCCGCCGTCTTTCCTGATATGATGCGTATATAGCGATTAAGCGCCAAGTCGTAATTGCCTTCGTTTACCCACTGCGCGAATTCTCCCTCGCATATTTTTGTGAGCGATGGAAGATACAGGTGCAAGGTCGGCATTATATCACGCTGTTCGTCGTCCTCGATCGCCCCGGCGGACTTCATTGCGCTGGCGGCGGCCAAACACAGCAAGTAATCGCCCACAATGACGGCGCTTCTTTTATCAAACGCGCTTTGTACGCTGGCGACGCCACGGCGCAACGGCGTGTCGTCTATTATGTCGTCGTGAACGAGGGTCGCGAGGTGAAACAATTCTATTGCCGCAGCCGCGTCCACAGCGCGCGTCGGGACGACAAGGTTATCGGCAGCGGCGCCAAGGGAGCCGTTTGAGCAGAGCGGGTCTTTTTCTGTTGTGTTTACACGCGCCGCGCATGTCAACAGCAGCGCGGCGCGCGCCCGCTTGCCAATCGCGCCGGACAGATACGCAGTCACCCGCGATATCGGGGGCGGGCATGATTTTAGTATAGTTTCCAAGGTTTGAGAAACCATATCTACGGCGGTCGGCAGCGATACCTCGCCTGACTTAGTCATGATACAGATACAGTCGCCGTATCGGTTTTATACGCGCCCACCATTTTTTTAATAGGGGCATTACATAGTAGTCAAGCGACAGAACGCGACCCGCTCCAAACATCATGGCCGCGCCGGCAAACAACATCCACCATGTGCTATAGTATATACCGGTGCTGGTTATAAACATGCTTTGCAAGAATATGGACCAAGCGCCTGCGGCGGTCGTAAACAGCCCCCCCAACAACGCCAAACCCACCAGTATTTCGGAAAGGACAATAAACCACTGCATTACGTTAGACATGGGCGTAGAATATATGACAAAGTTTTCCATAAACCAATCCAAGGGCCTAAAGAAGACGGCAAACGCCAGCTCGCCTTGCTCTACTAACAGAACGCGAAAAATCCCAAAAATATTCCAGTCTATATAGGTTACGGCGGGGGCTGAGGCGGCCGCGGCGACGGTGGAGCTTGCGACGGCGTCTACAACGGCTTCGCCCGCTTCGGCTACTACAGGGTTAAGTATGCTTGCGTACCAATCGCGCGCGCCCTTCCAAAAATCAAGAAGTTCCGGGCCGTTTAGCCAGCCCTCCATTACTTTCAAAATTCCCTCGCGAAGCCAGTAAAATCCGACAAACATGCGCAGCGGAACGAGCATGAACGACGGCGAACGGTTAGACAAATGCCCGCCTACAAAGCTCCTCTTGTCACGTATGGTGAAAAATTCGTGTTTCAGATAAGAAAAAATCTTGTTCCAACCCAGGACTTCCAAAAAGTATAGCATGTTTACAAAATGCTTGGATAGCATAGCGAAAAAGGACGGCAACGAGAAAAATTTGCCTGGAAGGCCTAAATGGCAGGCTCCCCAGCGACCGCCAACACACACCATCACACCGTGAAACTTCGGCGCGTACTTTTGTTTTTCGCCATTACCCAACGCGTCGGCGATGATATTGTGGGCAACAACCTTAGAGCTGGCCTCCGCGTTCTCTACCATTTGAGGCACGGGATTTTTTTCGCCTTCTGCGATATAATAGATATTGTCCCCACCTACATAAACACTAGGCTCGCCCTTGGCGCGCAGATATTCGTCTGTCGCTATACGCCCGCGCAACGGCCTGGTTTCACCATCAGAAAGCTCAGGCAGGTTGGTGGGCAAGTCCGCGCCCTCTACACCAGCGGTCCATATTACTGTACGCGTTTTGACGCTAGTGGATCCGCCCTCGCTTTTGTAACTGATGCTGTCTTCACCAACTTCGCTTACGGGTGTTTTAAGCAGCAGGGTTACTCCCATTTTTTTAAGCCTGTTGGCTACCTTGTCGGACTGCTTTGGCGGCAAAATGGTACATACCCTTTCCAAAATGTCCACCTCGACCAAGCGGACGAGTTTAGGATCTATCCCAAACCTTTCGCACAGAACGGGTACGTATTCGGCCAGCTCTCCCATCATTTCAACGCCGGTAAAGCCTGCGCCTACAACATAAAAGGCCAGGTATTCGCGGCGTTTTTCTTCATCTTGTTCAGTTGCCGCTTTGCAAAACATGTTAAAAATATGTTCACGCAATTTAATGGCGTCTTCGTATGACCACAGGGTGAAGGTAAATTTATCCGCCCCGGGTATGTTGAAAAATGCGGGTTTAGACCCTGCCGCGACAACCATATAGTCATATGCGTATTCCGCCTGTTTTCCTTTGATGATTTTAGTTTTGGTATCTACATCGTAAATCTCATCGCTAACGACATTAACTCCACGCCCGGAAAATATCTTATCCAGGCCTATTCTGATACTGTCTTCCTCTACGCGACCGGCGGCCACTTCGTGCAATTCTGTAAGCATTGTATGAAAAGGATGCCGATCGATAATTGTAATACTGAAATCATTAATCTTTTTCAATTTTTTAATGCGCTTGGCAAGATGCTTTGCGATAAGCACACCCGCATAACCCGCGCCCACTACAACAATTTTTTTCATAACGCCCCCTATAACATAAAAGAAGATAATAGTAGTTATTTTCTTCGCTATTGTGATTATTATAACTCTAAACGCGCGCCTGTGTTAACAATACATTTACACAGGCACATTCTACCAAACGCGCCTTTTAAAGTCAATGCATATCTTCTACATTATCAAGGCAAAATTTAAAAAATGGACTGCATATGCACCAGTAGCGCAGGCTGTGTTCTACGGCGGTTTAGTAAATATTACCGAAAAATACGACGCGCGCATGGTACTTCAAAAACAAAAAAAGGTTATTCTGTGGAAAAATGTTTCAACATAATTATATTGGTACTGTTGAAAATATACTATATTACACTTGGCGGCAATTCACGATGGCAAGGGGGGGAGAAACGTTATGGCGTTGCTGTGCGTGCTGGGGGATGAATCGCTATGCGCTCTCATTAAGAGACTATGCGCTTGCGCCATATCTGTAAATACGACAGTAAATTTCAAAATTCGAGACGCTGATAACTTGAATCCACACATTGCACCTGATATACTTGTTGTGTCCGAAGGGTTTAACTGCCGTAACTATTCACGGATTTTCTTAGGAGCAAAATATCTGATAATTCCCATAGACAAGGATGTCATGCAAAACGCTGTCGACTGCGACGGCTTAATCATAACATACGGGTTTAACAGCAAGGTTTGCGTAACCGCTTCTTCTATGGCGGGGAGGCAAGCGCAAATATGCGTTCAACGGGATATACCGACTTTGCGCGGGAAGGTAGAACAGCAAGAATTTCCCGTTAATATAAACCCGATGATGGTAAGACCGCCCGACATATTGGCCGCCGTTGCAGCGGCGCTCGTCGCCGGTGTAGAAGTTGATGTTCTAAACACTGTTACAGCCGAATAAATATCAATAGAATTACAATTCCCCAAGCAAAGCTGAAACACTGAGAAAAAGAAGCCACCGTATGCAAAAACGGCGGATGGCGTTTCACGCCTGTAGGCTTGGGAATAGAGAAAGGAGAGGGTTTTTATGCCGCAGGAAGGTTTACCGGCCAATAATGCCGCAAACATAGCGGGTAAGATAGCGTCCGGCTTTACTTTCAGTCATGAGGTTTACGGCGAGGGTTTCTTTACGTTTCATGTGGAAGTGCAGCGTCTGAGCGAAGTGTCGGACATTCTGCCGGTTACTATTTCAGAAAGGCTCCTTGAAGGCGAACACTATGAGGAAGGCTCGCCGGTACATATTACCGGTCAGCTCCGATCCTACAATAATTATGTGGAGGCGGACAAGAAAAACAAACTTGTGCTTACCGTATTTACAAAGGATATCGAACCACTTCCCTCCGACGCGGACATTAACCCTAACGAGATCATTCTTAATGGGTTTATCTGCAAACCCCCCATCTATCGTAACACCCCGTTCGGACGTGAAATAGCCGATATCCTGTTAGCGGTAAACCGTTCTTATGGTAAGTCTGACTACATTCCCTGCATAGCGTGGGGGCGCAACGCGCGTTATGCCGGAAGGTTAAAAATTGGAGATCATATCCGTGTTTATGGGCGTATGCAGAGCAGAATTTATCAAAAGAAGCGCGACGACGGCAGTGTGCTAGAAAAAACGGCGTACGAAGTAAGTATCGCAAAGATAGAATCGGAGTCTACCTTGCGCGGCGAAGAGCCCCTGGAATTAAATGATAATTTCTTAAATGATAATGTCGAAACTTCGGATGATGGGCAAGAAATGGATATTTGACAAGTGGCACGGTTTTTGGTATGGTCTTTGGTGTAATGACGCGAGCGAAAGTAAAGTAGCGAGCGCTGGGCGGGTCTGACCTACCGATCAAGATAGCGGACCCTATTTACCGCAGCTGCCTCGAAACTGCCGAAAACAAAAGGGGGGTACACATGAAAACGGAATTTTATGTTGAATTCGACAGTAAACAAATCATACTGCAAGACGTCGAAGACAGAGCAAAAACCGTGTGGAAAGAAGATGGCAACAAAATGAAAGACCTTAAGAGTCTTCAGCTGTACTACAAGCCGCAGGAACAAAAGGTATATTACGTTTTTAACGGCGACAGCAAGGGGGATTTTTTTGGCGTTTGAGTATTGACAAATGCTAAATCTGTGTTAAAATAATGTTGCTATGGCAAAGACGCTGTGGATATGATCATCCGTGGCGTTTTTTATTTTGCGTGTATTTGTTATAATCATAACCAAAAATAAAAGGAGGATTTTGTTATGGGCGTTCCCGAAATATTTGGGAGTTTGGTATTTAACGATCAGGTTATGCAAGCCAGGCTCCCGAAAGACACCTACAACGCTTTGCGCAAAACAATATCGCAGGGTACCCACCTTGAATTGGACGTTGCCAACGTCGTCGCCAGCGCGATGAAAGAATGGGCGCTGGAACACGGCGCAACGCACTTTACGCATTGGTTTCAGCCCATGACGGGTATTACCGCCGAAAAGCACGATAGTTTTATCTCGCCCCAAGGCGATAAGATTATCATGGAATTTTCCGGCAAGGAACTTGTGCGCGGCGAGCCAGACGCCTCCAGCTTTCCCTCTGGCGGCTTGCGCGCTACTTTTGAGGCCCGTGGCTATACCGCGTGGGACCCTACATCATACGCGTTTATAAAAGATGGCTCACTGTGTATCCCCACTGCTTTTTGCTCTTACGGCGGCCAAGCACTGGACAAAAAGACGCCCTTGCTGCGCAGCATGGACGCGCTTTCGTTTCAGGCCCTGCGCATACTGCGCCTTTTTGGCGATATGACAAGCAAACGTGTCATAACCACAGTAGGGCCAGAGCAAGAATATTTTCTTATTGATAAAGAAATGTACCTCAAACGCCCCGACATTATCTACACCGGCCGCACACTGTTTGGCTCGCGGCCCAGCAAGGGGCAAGAGCTGGAGGATCATTACTTTGTTACCATTAAACCGCGTGTAAGCGCGTTTATGAAAGAGCTTGACGAAGAGCTGTGGAAGTTGGGCATACCAGTTAAAACCAAGCATAACGAGGTCGCTCCCGCCCAGCATGAAATGGCGCCTATTTTTGAGTCTACCAACGTAGGCACCGATCATAACCAGATCACGATGGAAATGATGAAGGTCATAGCGGCCAAGCACAATATGGCGTGTCTGCTGCACGAGAAGCCCTTTGCGGGCGTTAACGGCAGCGGCAAACATAATAACTGGTCGCTCGCGACAGATGCGGGCAAAAACCTACTGGAACCCGGCGACAACCCCGACGAGCAGTTTTTGCTGTTCCTTGCGGCGATTATAAAGGCTGTGGACGAATATCAAGATCTGTTGCGCGTGTCGGTCGCCAGCGCGGGGAATGACCACCGCCTAGGCGCGAACGAAGCCCCTCCCGCTATTGTTTCCATTTTTCTGGGGGACGAACTTACAGAGATTATTGAGTCTATCAAGAGCGGCGTTGTATATCAAAGCAGAAGCAAGGCGCAGATGGAACTGGGCACAAAGGTTCTCCCGCATTTCCCCAAAGACACCACAGATAGAAACCGTACATCGCCTTTCGCGTTTACGGGCAACAAATTCGAATTTAGAATGGTGGGCTCTTCTTTCTCTATAGCTGGGCCTAATTTCGTGCTTAATACCATAGTCGCCGAATCGTTGCGCCAATTTGCCGACGAGCTGGAAAAGGCCGACGATTTTACAAAGGCATTGTCTAAGATCATCAAAGACGCCATAGTCAAGCACGAGCGCATAATATTTAACGGGAATAACTATGCGGCAGAATGGGTCACGGAGGCGGAAGGGCGGGGACTTAACAACTATAAGACCACTATTGAGTCGCTGCCCACGTTTGTAGAGCAAAAGAATATAGATGTACTTACCAAGCACGGTGTTCTCGCGGAAGAAGAGATACACTCGCGCTACGAATTGCTGCTGGAAAATTACGTAAAGACCATTAACATTGAGGCGCTTACGATGGTTGATATGACAAAGCAAGAGATTATACCCGCCGTAATGAAATACGAGGTGGAATTGCTTAACCTTGTGCAGGGAAAAAAATCTCTTAGCCTGTGCGCGCAAATGGAGGAGCACCTGCTTAACAAACTAAGCGACCTGTGCGACAGCCTGGACGACAAGCTAGAGACGCTGGATTCCGCTTTAGTAAACGGCAGCGGCGAGCAAGACGCGCTGGGAGATGCCCGCTATTACCGTTACACCATTTTTGTCGCTATGAGCGAACTGCGGTGCATAGTAGACCAATTGGAACAGTATGTAGCGAAAAAATATTGGCCGTATCCGTCTTATGGCGAGATGTTGTTTTCTGTGTTAAATTAGGGGGACAGAGTATATAATCACGGGCAATAGGCGTGGGCGTATAGTACGCGCAAAAAATGACGGTCTCTCTGCTATATCTCGCAGAACGCCGTCATTTTCATTCATAACTACAAAGTAACCCTTTCCGAGCAGTCAATTGTTGCGAGCGCGCCGATTTTCGCCGCCGCGAGCCATTCCGAACCCGCCTGAACTTGACCCCATACTTGTCATATCCACATGGGAAGCGTCCACAAAGTTTGCGTTGACTGTTTCGGCTTGCGCTTCACTTGTGGCTGCTATTGTGCCGTCAAGCTGGCCTTTGATACTCTCCGCTCTGAGTAGGCAAAATTCACGCAAAGCAGTCTGTCCTTTTTGGAAATCTTCAAAGGCGCAAAACGCTGTCGGGTCTTTTTCGATATAGGGCGATATGAGTGAGATAGCGTTGTCGTACATAGCCGCGAACTCTCCGCTGTCAAAATATGCTGCGGATTCTACTAAAATTTGATGGTATTGCGCCAGGTATTTTTCGTCGTTGAATATCCAGGCTATCATTGGCCTGTCGTCAGTCGAGCCAGAAAGCATGGGCGAATCTATAGGATAATTAACGTAAGTCGTCGCCGTATCTGTTTGCAAGGCGGTATCGGTATTGCCAAACTCGCGCATACCGCCGCCCATGCCACCGAACGCAAGGTTATAGTCCCAGGCAATCATCGACAGTTTTCCGTCTTCCTCGTATAGGTAGTAGTTGTGTATCAAATTGCCTGTGTAGCTGTCAGAGTTAAGGACGAAGTTGTGAACCGCGAAGTAGCGCATAACTTCATCGGTGTTTACGACTTTATCAATATTATCGCCCTCGCTAAGTTGCTTTAAAGATTCGATAAGTCGAACTTTATCAGCTTCACTGACCTTGAAGGCGGCGCTATCAAAAATTGCTGAGTAGCTGTCCGGGTCGTCGTCTAAATAGGCAAGAGCAACCGCGTTGCTGCCGTTTCTGGACATTCCTCCAAATCCGCCCATATTACCCCTGTTGCCGTCTGCCTGAGGGTCGCCGTTTGTCATGCCATCATCTGATGCCGAAGTTTGTCCACTTTCGCCCTCTGGAGCGATGTCCTGCGGCCATTCGCCGTTTCCCCAACCGGGCATACCGTCCTGCGGCCATTCGCCGTTTCCCCAGCCGGGCATAGTGTCCTGCGGCATTTCTCTATTTTCAAAGTTCTGCGTTCCGTCAGTTCCAAAGCCAGGCATAGCGCCGTTGAAATTAGGCATTGTGTTTTCGTCGTCGCCGCCCCAATTATCGCGATTGTTCAAGTCCATAGTGTCGGGTTTGTAGATCTCTCCATAGTCGTTGCCGTAAACCCTTTGCGCAAACGACTCCTCAATGCTTTCGGCGGCAAGGTACAGGCCCCTGTCTTCGCCGTTTACCGTCACCCATATAAAGCTCGACAGCGGAGCGTCTGCGCCCATCTCATTCATCATCTGATATGTCACATAGTCCTTCATATAGGTGTTGTCTTGCGCGATGTTATTCAGTACGAGTTTGTCAAGACCGTAGTAATTAGTGCCGTTGGAAAAATGATCAAACTCCACCTTGAAGCTGTATCTATCCGAATCAGAACGCTCAATCATAGAAAGAGAAGAGTTTCCCTTTGGTCGTAACCCCACGCCTTTGACAGCATCTCCGTCAATTACAACGGAACACTGGATATATTCTTCGTTTCCCGCGTTCGCTATCATTTCATCCCATTCGGGCTCTGACACAACAATATCAATGGTATGCACCTTGTCTGTACTAAAAAGCCGCTGCACATAAGCGGGTTCGTTGTGTACGACAGTTAAGCCGAGTGATGATCCGCCCATAAACGCGCAGGTTACAACCAGTGTCGCCATAACGACAGCGATGCAAAACGCGCTTGTGTATTTAGACTTTGTCATATTCTCACCCCATATAATCCCCATTATAGCTCACAAGAACAGCGTTTGAAACACCGGGCGCGGCAGAGAGCGCGTTTATAAAAGATGTGTCGTCAGATTTTAGCCTCACCTCGTAATGCAGCTCAATGGAGCCCGAGCTGACTGTCTTGCTCTTGATCACGCATTTTTGCGTACAATCTTTAAGAGCGCGCGATATTTTGTTTTCACTGCCTTGGTTGTCGCAATGAATTACCACTATATAGGGGTTGTCATGAGATTTTTTGTTCACGCAAACAATCAGCGCCACGCCAATTACGACGCTTCCGAACATAGCGAGCGGAATCATTCCCGCCGCGAGGACGATGCCAACGGCGATTGACCAAAACAGAAACGCTATATCGAGCGGTTCTTTGATCGCCGTTCTGAAACGGACAATAGACAACGCGCCAACCATGCCAAGCGACAATACGATGTTGCTTGTTACGGCAAGGATAACAAGCGTGGAGATCATTGTTAGGGCGATGAGCGTTACACCGAAGCTGGATGAGTACATTACACCCTTAAAGGTTTTTTTGTATACCAGGAAGATGAACACGCCCAAGCCAAAAGCGAGAGCCAGCGCGAGAACCATATCGAAGATTGTTACGCTCGTGACGTTATCCAGAAAGCTGGATTTGAAGATGTCGCCAAAAGTCATTTGATTTTCCCCCCAAAAATAATGATAGAATTAGCCGTAAATACGGCACAACGCGTACTTGGAACAGGCGCTTGCCCTGCGATCGCCAAGCCTTAAGAGGTTTACAAGGTGGCTTGGGATAAACTGGTCATATTTTACCTCTAACAAAACGATTTCATCGCCCGCAGGCACGGCGGGCATTTCATCGTTCAGGAAGTCTGTGGAGAACACGCCGGTATGAATGTCTCTGTCGAAAGTGACCCTGACGTTTCCCGCCGCATAGATGAACGGCTCGCGGATATAGTCTACCACCGTCTTTGGGCTTAAACATTCGGACTGTATTCTGGTATACAGTTCCTTTGCTATGGGCAGGTTTTTGTCTAGCAGCCACTTTGTCTCGCCATTGAGCAAAGCTCTGACCTCATCTACAGTCACCCGCGCGGACTGTTTGTAACACAACCCGTGCCGCTTGCTTTTCTTTTCAAGTACGATGTAATCCTCACTGTTCAAATATCGCCTTATTCGAAACTTATCCCTGTTATCCACGCCATCTATCTTTTCACGCAGCGCTTTGTCTCCCGGCGTGTCAAAGTACAGGCTTCTGACTCTGTATTCGCCGTTTAGGCCGGTGTGTGGGTCGCGTTTCATCGTGTGCCTCAGCCTGTTTCGCAGGACGATATAATCGCCAAAGTTTAGGCTGTGCTTGTATTCGCGCCTCGCCGTCACGTTAAAAACCCCCTTCATTTGCTATATCTTAACGGTCAAACCTTAAACCTGCCTATAATGAGTGAAACTTGTTTGTATTGTAGGATCGTAGGTTAGAAACCTTAAGCCCACCTTGAACAAGCAAAAAAAAATCCCGCTGTTTATGCCGGATTTCTTTGCCTGTTTTACGCTAATTTGAGTTTGACAGTAAACGCCGTTTTTTTATCACGGCTGTCTGCTGAAATTTCGCCGCCAAAACGCTCGATGATAGTTCGCGCTATCGCAAGGCCAAGTCCAGCGCCGCCGGCTTCAACCGAACGCGCCTCGTCTGGTCGGTAAAAGCGGTCAAAAATTTTAGTAAGGTCGGATGGGGAAACCACCGCCGTATTGACTACCTTTAAGATGGCCCATTTGTTCTCCGCCGTGAGCGATAGACTAATCTCCCCACCCTTTTCGGTGTACTTACTCGCGTTGTCTAAAAAAATATATATAACCTGCTTAAATTTATCAAAATCAGCGTAAGCGATGATGTGTTCGGCTATATCTGTTTCAAATCTCAGTTTATTTTCATATAGTATAGCCTCAAAGGAAACACAAGCCATTTCGCAGGCCAAACTTAGGTCTATGGGCAAGATATTTTCCTTTTGTTGGCTATCCGATCGGGCAAGGTACAGAAGCTCGTCAATTAGCGCCCCTGTGCGCTTAAGCTCAGCTTGAATATTTTCAAACCATTCCTTTTGGCTTGCGACCGTTTCTTCACCGCTCACCTCTATGGCGTCAATATTCGCTCCTATTACGGCAATCGGCGTTCTAAGCTCGTGGGATGCGTCCGCGACAAATTGTTTTTGTTTGTTGTAGGCGTTCTCAATCGGTTGTACCGCTCTGTTGGCAAAGCGCATACTAAGAAAGAATAACGCGGCAAGCACTACCGCGCTAACGCAGCAAAGCGTCACTAAAAGCACATTTAATCCAGCTTGGCTATCGGAAATATCGAGAAATACGATGCGCTGGATATCCATGTTATTTGGTCGCGAGCGCATTGGCAGCATTCGGAACATCCAATGTTTATCAACCAACCTTATTTGCCCTGTCACCTGTCCGGCGGTTTCGGATAGCGCCTGGGTGTATATTCTATCGTCAAAATCAAGATAGCTGTGAATGTATTCAAGATTATTATTTCGAATAAATAATACAAACGATACTGAGTAGTTGGGGGAAAAATGGTCATTGTCTGATAATTCTACGTCTCCCGCGTTTATGCTCCCATCCGCGCGCGCCCCCTGAGCGTCTTTTGACAGCGGACGATTAGGAAGAACGAACATGGACGAAACGGTGTTCAATCTCAACTCATTATTTTTATTGGCGTTACTGTAAGCCACAAGATATATAACGCAAAACGCCACGATCAATACGATAGAAATACTGACCATATTGAACATAAGCATATTGTTTCGCAGTCGCTTAAACATCGGTTTGATTTTCCGTTTCTTCGACAAGCAAGTATCCGACGCCGCGAATTGTCTTTATTCTCACTGTTTCGGAGATAAGAGCCAGTTTCTTTCTCAAAAACGACACTTGAACCTGAACATAGCCGTCGTCCGCTCCTGAATCCCAACCCCACAACTTTTCGATAATACTGTTAGCCGACACCGCCTGTCCTTTGTTAAGTATAAGCATTTCCAAAAGCTGCCCCTCTTTTAGCGTGAGCCGAAACGATTTACCGCTTCCAGACAGGTTAAGGGTGTTATGGTTAAATTCTATGTCGCCAAAAACAAGCGTATTGTCTGGCACAAGCTGCCCTTTTCGGCGGCCAAGGGCACGTAGCCGCGCGAGTAGTTCGTCAGTTTGAAAAGGTTTTGTCAGGTAATCATCCGCCCCGCTGTCCAACCCAGCAACCTTGTCCTCGATCTCACTTTTGGCTGTAAGCATAATCACAGGGGTTTCCAGACCCTGCTTACGCATTGCGCTTAGAACGGATATGCCGTTGCGCTTTGGTAGCATAACATCTAGCACAACGATGTCGTACAAACCAGAACACGCCAAGTCAAGTCCGCTTTCGCCATCGTGCGCCAGATCCACACTGTAGTTGTTCTTGCGAAGCACCTGAGCCACAGCGCGAGCCATATATTTTTCGTCTTCGACGTAGAGTATTTTCATAGCGCCCCCTCCTGCATAGCTATTTGGGATAAGTATACGGCAGGGGCCTTAAATCCACCTTAAATGGAGAAAAAATCTAGTTTTAGCGGGCGCGTGGCTCAAGCCGCTACAGGGTGTGAACCCTAACTGCGCAGCGCACCTAACTGCGCGGCGCAAAGTCATTGATCACATCGCTGTCGTAGCCTGCCCCATGCATTTGACTTATGCGTTCTGAAAGTTCGTGGCTGTCGGTCACACTTACGTGATCAATGTTTTCGTCCAACGCTTTTACACAATTGGCGATCGCCAGCTTAAGCTCCTGCAAATCAAAACTGCTTAAATCTTCTGTTCTAATGCCTACTATCGCCGTATTACCTATCAGGATGACAGACGACTTTGTTATGCCCTCTAATTCGCATATCGCATCCGCCAGTATTTGGGCGTGGTCAGACTTTGGCTCTTCCGCCGCCTGGACGGCGGGAGTAGGTTCGGCCTGATAATTGCCGCCTCTTCTATAAGTATTGGTAGAACCATTTTTATAAAACGCTTCCGCGTTGTCGCGCGCATACTCTTTTCCGGATGCGCATCCCGTTATCATTGCCAGTAAAATTATTGTTGCGATGACCTTCACGAAGTCCACTCCCATATCTATATATGTTTATTGTTTTCAACGCAAAGGAATTTATGTAAAAAGGGATAATGATAATGATAATGATAATGGTAATGATGAGGGCAAATTCCTGTCTTGTGGAAATGGTCAAGCCGCGATATAATATAGCCAGTTTGATTTGACGGGGTGTTTTATGACAGGATTTTTTGCATACCGCCGCGATGAACCGCCAGGCAGCGGGTTCGCCTTGTATGGCAAGGATCATTTGTTTATACTCGCGGCTCTTCTGGTTGGCGTTGTGCTTATGACTATGTTTTACGACCGCGCGGATAAAAAAGGACGCTTAAAAATGCTGCGGGTGACCGCGTGGATAATATTGCTGTCTGAGATAGTGCGGCAGGTGTCGTTTATCGTTATATTGGGCTACTACCCGTTGCAAGAACTGCCACTGCACCTTTGCGGCATAAGTATTTTTATTAACGTAGCGCACGCGACAAAACCCAACAAGTTTACAGGAGAGATACTGTACGCGCTTGGTTTGCCGGGAACGCTTGCCGCGCTGGCTTTTTGCGACTGGACAAATTACCCCCTTATGACCTACCAATGCATACAAAGTTTTGTAGCGCACGCGTTGCACGCCGTATTTGTAATTATGCAGCTTAAGGGCGGCGATATAAGACCATCGTTAAAGAAAATATGGCGTCCCATTATATTTTTGCTGGTAATTGTACCGCCTATATATTGGTTTAACACCGTCTTTGGCACGAATTTCTTTTTTATCAACGCTGGTTCGCCCGGTTCGCCGTTGGAAATTTTGATTGAATTGATGGGAGATAAATTATTCCTCATTGGTTATGCTGGGTTGCTGGTGGTTGTGTGGGTTGTTATGTATTTACCATGGGTGTTTATTTTTAAGGAGAGGAAAATATTCAGGTGAAATAATATAAAACCAATATTGTATTATCTTATAGCTAAAGGCCTCAAGGTCTTTATTCGTGCCAATCCTCATTGGCATTTCGGATAGGACAATTAAACTTGCAATCTTCAAGTACATCCATATACCGTATTTTTGCCTTGTCTTTATCAAGCCTGAGTGATATGATTATAGTGTGCGAAAATTGCCGTATTATGTGGGGGTTGCGATGAACGACAACATATGGATCGTTATCTGGGCGCTTGGCGAACTCAATGTACAACATCTGAACACCATAAATAAGCTGAGCGATCGCGCTGTGGTTAACTCTGTCTGCGGGCGGGCGAGGCTTGAGCCAGAGCAAAGAAGGCTGGAAGAGATGGGGATGTGGGATCATTTTGTATTTCCCTGCGTTACAACACAGCCTGTAACCATGGCGGAGCGCGTGCGCCACGTGCTGCGCAACGCCAGGCTTAAACCCCAGT
This sequence comes from Clostridiales bacterium, assembly GCA_031263155.1. GTDB lineage: Bacteria > Bacillota > Clostridia > Lachnospirales > WQUN01 > JAISGK01. The sequence continues at coordinate 14,900 of JAISGK010000075.1, read as the reverse complement.
ACGCCCTGTTTGTAAGCGACAACCCGTTTGATCGCGCTATCGTTGCGCTTGCGCTGCCCGAAATAAACACCTTGCCGCCCTCTGAGTTGTTAACGGCCATAAATTTTAAGGAGCTTTCCGGATACCCTGACCGTTTGCACGTGCGCCTTGCCCAATGCAAACTTTCCCAGCCCATAGATTTTGAAACCATGCAGATAAGCCCCACACTATTAGAGCGCATGGGCATTGAGTGTGAACTGGCGGATGTGGCAAGCCGCGTAACACAGGTTGAAGATCTTCTAAAGTCTAAAACCGTATTGAATTATACAGGGTCGCATATTACTCAACGGGTGCTGCGCTACCTTTTGTCAGATGTGAGTGTCGCGGTTGGCTGTGTGATGTTAAGAAGCGACTTTTCAGATGAAATGCTCGCCGCGTTTTACGCGATTAAAAATGGTTTGCTGCTACATTTCTTTTTTGACAACTCTGTCGCCAATATACCTGGGGTGGATCAATGGGCATTTGCGGCGCTGGATTATCCCCCGTTTAATAAATCTCCCGGATGTATCGGCGAGTTGTACGAAACGCCGGCGCCGCCGTGGATTAATGCCGCGTTGGAAGAAGAGGAAGAAGAAAGAGCGCAGAGATTGTTCATTCGCGGTAGTTATGAAATATCGGGTATAGCGGAAATATTGCAAAACCATATCGATACGGTGACAGAATATTTCCCGTACCCTATTTCTATAAACTATGCTACATATAAACTAAAACACCTGCCCGAACAATATGAAGCGATATCCGCTCTCACGCAGGCAGAGGCGAATGTGTTTTCGTCGGCGATGTTTGATGGTTTTGATTATGTGCTAATCAGCGTCGCTTCGGAGTTGAGTATGCAAAAATTCGTTTGGAAAGAACCCGACGACGGTTTGGAGCATCCTGAGCCAACACGCCATATCGTGGATATGCCGTCTGTGTTTGTGAACTCCGAACGAGTAGGTCAGCTGAACGATGATTTTTATAATAAATACGAAAGCTATGTATATGCCGACGATGATTTGGACGACGCCTTGCGCGACATTTGCGGAAGCCTGGATTCCAAGACCTCGTTGATTATAATGACTACGCCCGAGTTGCAAAAAAGTGATGGAAACGACGCGGACTATCAGCGTCGTGTACGCTACAACAAGATTGCGGAAACAATCGTGCGTGAATATCCCAACGCCTACCTGCTTGACATGCGCCAATTGATCAAAAACGATAAAGATATGGACAGCCAACAGGTGAATGAAGGGGCGGCGAATGTTGTACTTGCGCTTATGGGCATGCCCATTCCTTTATCTGGTGTGATCAATGATGGTGTGCTTGATGATACGGTCGATGTGGATGTGATCAATAAAGAGCCGGTAAAAAGCGGTTCTGATCAATACGGAGTCGAAGAATCGCCGCAGGAAGAAAAAACTGCCGCAGATGTGAGCTCCACCTCAGATGTAATTGATGAAAGAACTGTAGATGAGCAAGCCCTTACAGATGCAGTCGAAGAACCGCTTGAGCAAAAGGAATTTGGTTTGGAGGAAACGCTTGGCGAATTAGTCGCGCCTGTTGCGGAAGCTATAGTGGAAGCTACAGATAAGGTCGCTGAGTTTGATGCAAACGAGCCTGAACCCCTTCGCGGCAAACAGCCGGAAATGATGCCGACGAATGATGTGGATAAGTCTGAGGTAGATGTAGAGGGCGTACATTCGCCGGTAGCAATTTCATTTGACATGTCACAGGGCCACTCTGTTGCAATTAGTAACATATTCAAAATAATAGACTTTTACATAAAGAATGGCTATGATGTGCGCCTTAATCAACTTGAGATAATATTTGGCGCCGAGGCGCGAATTATATTTGATGAAAGAAATGACGCGCTTAATATAACGCTAAAGGCGGAAATGTTTTCCACTATTATAGATAAGTTGAATTAGAGGCTTCAAGCTCCAAAAATCCACACAATCGGATAGGAGGCTACCCATTAGTTGAGTAGCCGACCTTCCACACCACCGTGCGTACCGTTCGGTACACGGCGGTTCTTTAGTTTACGCCAGTGACTTTTCGGTAGTAATCATATTAGATTACTACATCGGCGAGTCTCGCGCTAATATTTGGTGACAAAATAATCATTTTATATTTTATCATTTTATGTTGCGCGAAATTTCGCGCTGATATATAATACGGGCGTTCGATTTGTGAAACGCGGAGGTCGTATGTCTAGCTTCTTTCAAAAAATGCTCAATAGCTTGCAAAAAACGCGACAAAACTTTACCGTCAGGCTAGACGGTATTTTTGCGCGATTTAAGAACATAAACGACGACCTGTATGACGAGTTGGAAGAACTTTTAATATTGGCTGACATGGGTTCTGAAACCTCTGCCAACCTTATAACGTCTCTGCGCGCGTGTGTAAAAGCCGAGCGAACAAACGATGTCGCGCGCGTGAGAGAGCTCCTTGCGAGCGAAATAGTCAACATGCTAGGAGAAAGCGAGCCGCTCCAAATTGTAAGCCCAACCACGATATTGATAATAGGCGTTAACGGAGTCGGCAAAACCACATCAATAGGCAAACTGGCGTACTTGTTCAAAAATGAGGGCAAGAAAGTTATTGTCGCCGCAGCCGATACATTTAGAGCCGCCGCCATAGATCAATTGGGCGTGTGGTGCAATCGCGCCAAAGTGGATATGATACGGCACGAGGAGAACAGCGACCCCGGCGCGGTAATATTCGACGCTGTGGCGGCCGCCAAATCGCGCAAGGCGGACGTTCTTATATGTGACACGGCTGGTCGCCTGCAAAATAAGAAAAACCTGATGGAAGAATTAAAAAAGCTGTTCCGCATCATCTCCGCCCAATATCCCGAAGCCTCCCGCGAGGTGTTTTTGACGCTGGACGCCACGACAGGTCAAAACGGGCTTAGCCAGGCGCGTCTATTCAGCGAGGCGGCAAACATAACAGGCATCATATTAACCAAGCTGGACGGCACAGCGCGAGGCGGCATTGTCGTGGCCATTCGCAACGCCATTAACGTACCTGTGCGTTATATTTGCACAGGAGAAGAACTGGACGACATACAAACCTTTGACCCGCAAGAATTTGCGAACGCTCTGCTATGGAGCGGCGCGGAATGAAAGAGGACGCCGCCACGGGCATCCTCTTTCTGTACGTTTTTGAGGTTTGATGGATTATATAAAAGACATACCGCTTAAATAAAAACAAATATTGTGGTGGTTTTTAAGCATTGTTGCCGGAACTTCCGGATTGGGCTGGCTGTTTAATATCAGCTTTACAATCTCATTCTTTTTCTCTCCGCCAGCGACATAAATAACCTCATCGGCTTTCTCAAGAGTTTTATAACCAATGGTTATACCTTTGGAAAGGGGTACGCCATTGGGAAAATATTTTTGCCCAACCCGCTTTGTGACTTCATGCAGTTCAATGACAAAGCAGCCTTCCCGATCACTTCCATTAGGCTCATTAAAGCCAATATGACCATTCATGCCAATGCCCAGAATCGCCAACCCAATACCGCCAAACCGGCGAATAAACGCCTCGACCTTTTCGCACTCTTCACTCATATCTCCCGAAAGCCCATCAAACAAACATATATGGCTTTCGGAAATGCCTGCCGGGCTATAAAACCCGTCGCGCATCATTTGTTGGCAAGAGCCTTTATCTGCATATCCTAGCCCGACCCATTCATCCAGCGAAACATAATAGGAATCTTTTAGATTAACCCTACCTTTTTTTTGCATTTCTATCAATATTTGATAGGTTCTTAAAGGGGTATCCCCTCCCGCAAAACAAATTAACGCCGATTCGCGCGCCCTTACATACGCCGCTACTTGCGAAGCCGCATGGTAAGACATCGCTTCGTGGCTTTCACTGATTTTGACATCCACCCCTACACTTTCCTTTCCGTGTTTCTACGTACTTCTAAAATACTCCATCATCAAATCGATTCAGATTAAACCGTAACGCGTCAGAATCAAAACGACTTAGCGCCGCGCCCCTTTCCGTTTCTTCCAATTGGTCGAGCAGCAAAAGGGCCGCGCCCGCCACAGGTTCAAGCAAGGCCGAAACACAGTTTATAGGCAAGCTTTTTTCCTTAATACTCTGTTGAATCGTATCAAAAAAGACAACGCCATCGCCTTTAAAAACACCACCGGTCAAAACCAGTGTAATCGGCTGGTTAGCAAGATTCAGCCTTTTTGCGCCCTCTTCAATATAACGAACCATGCGGCCTCCTGTCTGCCGCAAAATCCCTATAGCGACGGCATCCTTTGCCTTGGCCGCCCGCATAACCAGAGGGCAAAATTCATATACTTTAAATTCAATTTTGCCGGCGGTTATTTCCCGATATAGCTCAACGAAGTCCGTAAAACCATATCGTTGAAGCAACAGCTCCGTTATCATTGTTTTCTCGCCCAGCCCATTATAGAAATCCAAAACGCTGAGCCACGCGCGGTTTCCAATGGCGCTGCCACCCTGGTCGATGGATGTAAAAAAGTAACCGTATATATATTCTCTTCCGTCAGCCGCCCGTACAGCGCAATTCGCCCCTGTTCCAAGGCATAGCACAGCCTGATTGCCGCTGTCCGCGCCACCGCGCATCGCGCCAATACAGTCGTTTACGATGAGTATGTTTTCTTCATCAATCAAAAGTTCCTTTGAAACAAGCTTACGCAATCTGATATAGTCTGACGGCCAATCCGCTCCGTTGAGCGCGCAGCTCGCGCTGGATAAGGAGCCTTTCGCAAGACCAGCCTTTTCAATGGCTTTTTCTGTAGCTATACGAATCCAAAAACCTTGTTTTTCAAAATAACTTTCGCCATGCTTGCGTATACCCCTATCATCAGCAACCGCAAGAATCTCTCCTTGTTCCGAGAAAATCAACGCTTCCGTCTTGCTTCCGCCCTGGTCAATGGATACGAAGTATTTCATAGTAGGCGTTGTCCTTCCTAAAATTTAGTGAGCCACTGCTTATTGGCATCAATCAGCTTAGGCAACATCTGTTTTACAATATCCCAGTCACCCACAAGCGGATGAGCTAACAAAGCCATTTCAGCCAAATCCATATTGCCGCTGACCGCCGCTTCAACTGTAAGCTTCTCATAGCTTTTTACCGCCGCGATAAGTCCACGTATGGCCATTGGCGCGGGCGACATATTAATAGGTTTTGCGCCTGAGGCGTTAACGACGCAGGCAGTTTCGATAACCGCGTCATCAGGCAGCCAAGAAATCGTACCTCTATTGGGCACGTTTACAACAATCCAAGAATCCTTATCGTTATAAACCGCCGATATAAAGCCCAGCGCGATATCAGAATAACCACCGCCGCCGCGTTTGGCAAGGGATTCCGGTTTTGTGTCACAATTGGGGTTGGCAAAATCTTGATAAACCTCTTTCTCTACCAACAGAACCTCTTCACCCCTGCTAAGTTTTTTCTCACCCAATTCTTTTACGCGCTTGGCGTTGTGATAATAATATTGCAAATAAGGCGAAGGAAGCGCGCCCAGTTTGACGCAAAGCTCGGCGTCCTTTTCGCCGCGATATGTCGCCACAGCGCGAAACTGCTCGTCTGTCAGTTTCTTTCCGCCTATGGTTATATTGTAACCATAGCTTAAATGATTCAGGCCAACCATATCATAACGAATGTTGTCCGCTTTGATATCCAACCCAAGGGCCGTCCAGTTGCGGGGGTTTAAGCCCCCTGCGCAAAGCCCCGCAATTTTGGCCTTTGAATATTTATTTACCGCTTCCGCTACAATGCCTGTAGGGTTAGTATAATTCACTATCCACGCGTTTGGGCAATATTTTTCAACAGCGTGAGCGATCTCCAACATAGCCGGTATTGTACGCAAGGCTTTCATAAAGCCGCCCGCGCCCGTGGTCTCTTGCCCTACAAGGCCGAACGAAAGCGGGATTTTTTCATCATTTATTCTTGCGGCATTGCCGCCAACGCGTATTTGCGCCACAACGAAGTCAGAGCCAGGCAAAGCCTTTGACAGCTCGGTTGTTGTTTCAAACTGGATTGGCAGGTTCAAATGCTTTGCGTATCTTTCGCAAAAACCGCCAACTGTGTTTAATCTTTCTCGATCCACGTCCATAAGGGAAATCTTTGTAACAGGCAGTTCTTCACGCATCTCACCCAGCTTTTCCAACAATTCAGGGCTATAAGAGCTTCCCGCGCCTACAATCGTAATTTTCATTCAGAGCGCCCCTTTCGGCTTGGATTTTATAAACACCGTTTTTCACCGCATACATAAACCTCTTTTATATTGATTTGATCGTCAAAAATCAAAAAATCGGCATCTTTTCCAATCTCTATGGAGCCTTTTTTCTGATCCAATCCAATAACCCTCGCCGGATTAAGCGACAACATTTTAACGGCGGAATAAAGCGGCAATCCCACCTGTTCTGTCATGACCCTCACCAGTCTGTCCGCCGTGGCCACGCTGCCGGCATAAGCAGACCTGTCCGGAAGTTTAGCCACGCCATCCTCCACAATAACCTCCTGCCCATCCCGAAGGCTGCCCAATATATAGTACCCTGGCGGCATTCCCGCCCCGCGCATGCTATCGGTAACAAGGGAAATACTATTATTGTCCTTGCATTTCAGAATCAGAGAAAGCAATTCCGGCGGAAGATGCATACCGTCCGCAATAATCTCAATTGTCAAATCGTCCATCAGATATCCACATTCAATCAGCCCCAGCAACCTTTTACCCCGAACCCGTTTCACGCCAGACATTCCCGAATAAAAATGTGTTATATGCCTATAACCGTTCTGAACGGCTTTCACTACATCTGGATATGTACAGTCGCTATGCCCTATAGACATAACAATGCCCATTTTTGACAACTCTTTGCCCATCTCCAATGCGCCCGGCAATTCCGGCGCAACCGACCACCGCAATATACAGCCTTCCGCTTTTTTGATGATATCCAGATAATTTGACCTCTCTGGCTGGCGAATATATTTTTCATTCTGAGCGCCCTTTTGCGCCACATTAAAATAGGGCCCTTCCAAATGCAAACCTGGAAGGTTCGGCATATTGTCCCGATCCTTAATCTTGCGAAAGGCGCACATTGTATCAAAAAGATCTTCATTGGAACTGGTAAGCGTTGTTGGCAACAATGTGGTCGTTCCATGCCTCATATGCGTTTGGGAAGCCTTGACAAAAGCCTCCTCTGTGCCGTCCATAAAATCATATCCACCGGCGCCGTGGGTGTGTATATCAATAAAGCCTGGGGATAAAAAGCCGCCTTTGCAATCTATTTGGCAGTCAACCGCAGCAAACGGCTCGCTTTCACCCATGTCCGTGAATATTCCACCTTTGACCTCTACCCATCCCGAAGGTATGATGCAATCCGGCAATATAAGCTTTGCATTGTAGAAAATCATCAGCATACCTCCAAAATATCTCTAAACGTGCATTTTCTAAATTTGATATGGATACGCAGCGGTCAGTGGGTATGATTTCGTAGGGGCGCGCCCTGCGCGCCCGCGCGTCTTATAGGCCATCGCCCGGTTATTCGATACTGGTGTAGGTGTAGGTTCTCGGCAATCGCCCGGCTACCTCACGGGCGCGCACTGCGCGCCCCTACGAGATCAAAATCATTTTGTGAAAACGCACTTTTAGAGAAATTATAAAACGACCGCCCCGTCGCTTGGCGAGGGAGAACTATCTCTCTCAAGAGTGGGTTATCTCTTGATAACCTGCCATGGGCGATTCAACTGCGCATCGCTAAATTCAACACACAACCGCATGGTTTCCGCCGCATCCTCAATGAGGATGGAAGGAGGCTCGCCATTTGCTACGCGCTTTATAATATCCCTGTTTTGCGCGCATGTGTTATGAAAATATTCATGGTCTTGTTCTTTGTCCCATTTAATGATTTGCGTTATTTCCGCCGCTTCGCCCTTCAACGCGGGGTCGCCCGCGTGGCGATAAGCTCTGAGCTGCCTTTGAAAAACATCGATCTCAATCGCGCCTTTTGTTCCGGTTATCACATAATTCAATTTGTGCCCATCTTTATCTTGATCAAATAAATCATCACTCATATGAATCATATCCGAATTCCCTGTTGGCGCTGCCGTCATTGTGAAAAACAATTGGCTCACTGCCCCGTTTTCAAAAGCATAGGACACATGAACATTGTCCTCAATTTCAAAATATGGTATAACGTTTTGAGCGGATGTCACAACATATTTATTTACTCTTGAACCATTCCACCAGCGAACCACATCAATATAATGGCAAAGTTTTTCATGAATTACGCTGCCAGAGTTGGCTTTGTGCACACGCCAGTTCCCTTCCCCGTAAGGCGAGCATGAATAGGTATAGTGAAAATTAACAGGGCTGCCGATTTTACCCTTATCAATCATTTCTTTTGCCGTTTTATAAATGGTTGAATATCGAAGCTCCAAACCAACTTGTATAAAAGCCCCCGTTTCACGCTGGGCGGCAACCAGGGAATCCATTTCCGCAAACGTAAGGCCTACAGGCTTTTCTGTCATGACCGCCTTACCCGCCTTCATAGCGGCTATGGAAAGCGGCACATGCGAGTCATTACTGGAAGCGATATATACAAGCTTGATGGAAGAGTCGGATAAAATACGATTGAGGTCTGTCGTTGTATCAATGCCATATTGATCGCAAACCTTTTTTAAAGAATTTTGTGATATGTCATATCCTACAATAGAATCTAAATAAGGCGAGTCCAAAATATTTCCGATAATTGTTCCGCCCATGGCTCCACAACCAAGTACAGCCACTTTGATTTTTCTATCCATATGAACCTCCTAATCTTCAAAAGAATCGAGCGCAGAACAAAGCGTTTTTTCCATCAATATTTTAGGCGACGGATACCCCTACTTTTAAGTCTATGCTTGACCCACATTTTTTTGCAAAGCTACGAGAGCCTTGGAAATGTGGCGTTTCCGACACAACACGCTGTTATGAAACATTATCCTAAAACCCAGTATTTCAAGGATTTAAGGACTTATGGGTCAAGCATAGGCTTTAGCTATGGGGTCGTTGACTGTTGGGCGCCTTTGTGAACAGGCTGACTACAGGAACGACAACAAACGACACAGCCATAGCCGCCACGCCATAAATAGGCGCGTTTGCGCTTGCCACCGCGAAATCCTGCGTGATTGTTTGTACCAGGGTGCATATGACGACTGTGAACAAACCGCCCAGCATACCCGCATAGGCGCCGACTTTAGTCGTTTTTTTGCTGTACAAGCCCCATATATAAGGGCCTATAAAGCTGCCGCTTACTATGCCCCACGAAAAAGACATGATAGAAACGATAATGGCGATTTGCATGGTCGCAAAAACATATGAGAGGGCGACGAACAACAGACACAACGCGCGCATGGCGGGCATTTGCCACTTGCTCCAATTCTTTGATATGTGCGGCATAAGATCTATTGATATGGCGGAACTGGATGTAAGAACCACTGCCGACAGCGTGGACATGGACGCGGACAGCAATAGTATGAGTATAACGGCCAAAACGGCATTGCCAAATGTACCCGGAGCCCCCAGCGCTTTTAGCAGCACTTGAGGAACAACAGAGTCATAACCCCCGGCGGGCAATTCCGTTAGAAACAGGCGCGACAGTGAGCCGACAAAGTACGCTCCCATGCCGATAAACGCCGCAAAAAACGTGGAGATGACGGTTGCGCGCCTTATGGCCGACACATCTTTAACCGCGTAAAATTTGCTGACCATTTGCGGAAGCCCCCACGTACCAAAACTGGTCAGCAAGATATTTACACACAGAAACGTAAAATATTTGCCTCCTGTGATAGATGTAAGCGAGGGATCAATCTCTCGCAAACGCGGGATGATGTTGTCGAACCCGCCGACATTTGGGTTGATAACTACGATAACTACCATGGCCACCACACCAAATATCATAATAATGCCTTGTATGAAATCGGTGTACACACTAGCCAGGTAGCCCCCCAGCACGAGGTACACGGCGGTGAGCGCCGCTACTAGCAACATACATATGTTAACAGACACATCCGGGAATATAGTATTAAACAGCGAACCCAAGCCCTTATACACCGCAGCGGAATAAGGAACGAGGAACACAAAGATGATAATAGCTGAAAGGAATTTAAGGCCCTTGGAACCATATCGCCCTTCAAAAAATTCGGGCATTGTTTTTGCTCCCAGCGCTCGCGTCATGGAACGGGTGCGGCGGGCGAGTACCAACCACGCCAGAAAGCAGCCCAGCACGGCGTTACCCACTCCGATCCAGATACCGCCCAACCCAATGTCCCAGCCTTGCTTTCCAGCGTAACCGATAAAGATAACGGCGGAAAAGTATGACGTGCCATAAGCAAACGCGGACATCCAGGCGCCGATGCCGCGATCGCCAAGCAAAAAACCCTCCACGTTATTGGCGCGTTTGCGAGTTGCGATCCCTACCCCGACTAACGCAACGGAGAATATGACTAGGGCAATTATGGTGATTGGTTGTGCGGAAACCAAATCGTTCAAATGTACCATCTCCCTGTTATGTAATTAATGTTTGCATATTATATCATATCCTAAATGTCTATGAACAATTATATTTTAGGGCATAGTCAAAAAGCCGGTTTTTGGTTTTTTGACTGCCGTGCAGCGGATGCGGATACATATTTATCAAACATGTGTAAATAATAACATTAACAACAAATAACTGAGGAGGACACATGAAAAAAGCCATTCAGCTAATCATTTTGGCTATCGCGGCAATCTGCGCGATTAACGCCCCCGCGCTTGCCGCCGAACTGCGCGAAAACACCTCGCCGGCGGCCGTCGAAACCGTCCAACCCAACGAGCAAAAAACCCCAGACAAGGAACATTCTTCCAACAAGAAAAAAAAGTCCAAATTAGACGTAAACGCGCTTGTGCGAGACAACGTAATAAGCAAAGAGACCGGCGACAAGATAAAAGTTTATTTAAAAGAGCATAAGAAAGAACGCAAAGAAGAGTTCGAAAAAATTAAAAAATTGTCTGAAGAAGAACGCAAGGCTTACTTTGATAAGAAGAAGGAAGAAGGCAAGTTGGGCCTTTGGAATGAATTGGTAGCGGTTGGCGTAATAACGCAAGAAGAGGCCGACGCTATCTGCGCGGCCCGCAAAGATTGCCCGCGCGGTAGAGAGTGCGAGCCGGGCGCGGCAGGGTCGGGCAGTAACAGTGAAGCACCTAACGGCAGCCCTGGCCCTGTTCAGTGATATTTTATAAAAATATCTGTCATACACGGCTGATAATAATCAATCAAAGGGTAGAGGGTGAGTAATCTATGCAAAGTTCATCACCCTTACCTGGCCGCCCCGACATGGGGCGGCGTTGTACATAGTAAACCATGTGGGCGACTACATCCTCCACGATGTTTCTTCTTCCAACATATCACCAATGCTTATTCTGTATCTCAAATATGCGCTTGTAGAGATCACGCATCCTTACCTCCTCCTGCCATTAATACTCTCAGTGTCCGGCTAACTGCCTTTATAAGACTAAATGGCAATACGTTTATTATTAATCGCCCAAGTGCGGTATTGGTAATCCGCATAATGCAGTATGCTAGTCCTTTGCGTTTCTTAAACTTTACCAGATGCCCTTGTGTTTTCAGGATATTATCCAACCCCGAATTCTCAAGTACCAAGCCCGATAATGCCGCCACCCCGCGCTCTGTACGCGTAATAATTCGCGACATGCCCGCGTTCTCCCATGCGTCGCCTACGGATATATCCGCAAGCTCTGCTGCAAAATCGCGGCATTTTAGGCAGCGATGGCGAGTGTAGAACATATTTAATAATGTGTAGCTGTGTTTGTCAGTGAACCACGACCGCCCATCTTCAGCGGTTACTCTGAACCCCGTTTCACCGTCCAGCTTGGCGCGGTATTCAACTTTGCCTGTTATACCAGCCTTGCGCACAAGAAAATCCGTAGCTTTGCGAGATAGGTTAAACCCACAAAATAGTCCTATTGCCAGTATATCAGGTCTAACGCGCCGTAATGCCTGTATCTGGCACGGCAGTCCTACAAGGGCATACTTTTCATCCGAACGTAGCTCTCGCAAGATAGCGTTTACAGGGGTGAAAACATATTTCGACTGCGCTGCACCTATTATCACCGCTTTTGTTCTCGCGATTGTGACTCCACTGTTCCCAACAACTACAGCGCCATCAATCTCGCCGCGCTCTAAAAGCCCAACCAATATGCCCGTTGCTGCGCCACCAGAGGCTCCTATATCGCGGTATGAGGGAGAATAACCTTTGTAAATCGCTATATACTTGCCGATGTCTGCACTTTCGGCTCTGTGATCATCGCCGGGGCAACATTTGGCACACTTGCCACAGGCGATACATTTTTCGTGATCAACACTAATTTTCTCGTCTGCGTATGAAATTGCTTCTGTAGGACACACGCCTACGCAGGTACAGCATAGACAGCAAAGGTTCCTTCGTACAACCTGCTCAATGTATAGGCAACAGCAGCGATTGTCGCTCCGTCCAAAACTCTTGTCGATGTAGACCGTTTTACCTTGCTCGCTCTCAGTTCTCGAACCTCTTCTCGAACTTTTCAGCAATTTGCACAATAAATTTAACTTTTGGCATATATATATATATATATATCGCACAAATCTACGGACTAAATGTTTGCTTCCTGACATTTTCGCAGGGATGTCAAGGCTTGCATCAAACTTATTATGATGTATAACCAATCCACCCTTGCGCGAGATGTCTTTCGCCTCCTTGTCGGGATAGCCGAGGGTTACTAAACTCACAGGGCTGTAGCATTTGGGAATGCCCAATAGCTTTCGTAGTTTTAACTTAGGTGGGAGGTTGGCCACCCAACACGCGCCTATGCCCAGTTCGGTTGCTTTAAGGAGCATATTCTGAATGACCGCGCCGGAACTTAGCACATCGTCGTTATATTCCAGATTGTCAATACGGTTATCGTAAAGCACCAGTATCATTTGCCTGCATTTATCTACAAAATGCGCCGTACCGAGCTTGCAGAACTTAGCTATCGTATCCGGGTCGTCAATATAGATAAACCGCGCCGCCTGTTTGTTTGTGGCTGTGGGCGCCCAGCGCCCGGCTTCAATTATTGCTTCAATGTACTCGAACAGCACTGGAGTGCCGGTATAGGCGCGAATACTGCGGCGTGCGCGAATTGCTTCGGATAGGGTCATCGTATTTACACCTCCCCGTCAGTCAATTAGTTCTTTTATAGAGCGAACCTATCTTAAGCCCGTCCACCCATATGGATTGGTTGGTTCATAGCATTATCTCCTTTGTTTCATCTGTGTTCAGGTTATACACATGGCGTATTTTAACAGCCTTATATTGTCCCACAGTCTTTCGTTGCGCTATTAAATCAGTTGCCGAATAAAGTTTTCCGCTCGCCACATACCGGAGAGACATGTTATCCGCACGGTCAAAACGTACTACGGTTGGGCTGCGTAGCTCGTCTGTAACGGTAACGGTGTTCTCGGAAAACTCAATCTCACGCTTGAAAGCGATGTCGATATGATCGTTCACCAGTATTATCTTGCGTTTGAGCCAGCCTATTATTTTGTTGCCAACCATAAACGCCACCACTCGCAGACCCATTGATAGTATCGGCGTTGACTCCTTTATGGTCACCTTAGACATTACACCATCAGTGGCGCACTTGTTTTCATCAAAATTGTACTGCGTGCCCGAATCTTGCCAGTTGGTCGCCGCCGCTGTTTTGCTGCCGCAACTGACGCGGTAGCCGCAATCAACGAACCTAGGTTTATCTTTATCGAACAATATCAGCGTCCCGCCCTTTTGCAGACCCACAATCGCGGTATAGCTTGATGTGCTGTAATGCACAAGCCCGCTTTCGAGGAAGTAGCGTTTTTCAGCTATATCACAGGGAAGCGGCAGGGCTTTGATTGACCTCAAGCCGTGTCCATAAGATAGAGTGGAACCGCCGTTGCCCTGTGTAGAGTTTATCTGCTCCTGCTCCAATGCCCGGCAAAATGAGTGCAGTAGGTAATGACTAAAATAGCGGTCGTCCACCGCATCCATAGCGCATACGTCACTTGGGCTGTAGAGCTTCGCCTTTATTGCCGCCGCATCCGCTATACCAAGCGATATAGCGTACTCAAACCCAAATGGCATATAGCACGTGGTATTACGGCTTGCATACTCGCCGCCCACAGTACCATCCGGGTGGACAAAGTATTTGAAAAACTCCACCACTTTGCGAATAGGCTCTACCACGCGCTCATCATCACTCAGCTTATGATACTGGCACATCATATCCAGACATACACTTAGGTAGCCGATATCCGCGCCGCCATATTCAGGGAACCAACCATCAGCGGATTGGCGAGATAAAAATACTGTTAGTTTCCTTTCTAAGCCGCCCTTAACCCATTGATGTCCAAGCAGATTATGCGCAGCCTGCAAGGCGGCAATAGATGCCATTTCCTGGTTAAGAGCTTGGGTTTCGGAATGCTCGCAGAGCCATTTTGAGGTCTTCTCTATAGCACTTATGTAATTTTTGATACTTAACCTACGCACGACCTCGCACGTTGACAACAGCGAAAATGCGGTCGGCGGAAAACCGTGTTCAAATGGGTAGTACTCGTTGAACGCGCCGTCCTTCAGCTGGATTTTCGCCCAGTAGCTGACAGTGGCAGCAGCCCACTTCTTGATATTTTCATTCTGATAGTAAACATTACCGTTATCTCAAACCTACTCATACCTACCTACAGGTAACTAAACCTATGCAGTAGTGATGTTGAGTTCCTGCTTCTTAGAGGTGACTGTTTCCACTAACTCTCCACAGGCTGACACCATGTAACTCACGGCGTAATTTCTCAAATTTATTGCG
>JAISGK010000032.1 GCA_031263155.1 Clostridiales bacterium | reverse complement strand
CAAGGCTCTGCGCTCCCTATGGTTACGCGATAAGGCTCGTTTACTAATAAGCCTGTCTAATTTCCTGCAAAGACGAAAAATACGATTAAAGTCTTGCTCCCCAATCTTACCACAACCGTCACCCGCGTACCACGTTAAGAACGCCCGGATCCCTGGGTCAATGGCAACCACAGATCCGCTTGCTTGGGTCTCGCAAGCCCGGTCATCCTGAATAGATACGTACAATATGTAACGGCCATTCTTCCGCTTAAAAATACACTCGGATACTGTATCCGACACTCGGAGGCAAGTATTTCGCAAGCCGCGCGAGCTACGGATAAAATGGTTGATAATTTACATATTTTTTAGTATCATAGGATTGTTTCACTAGTGACTAAGTTTTGGAGGCTAGAATGTATTTTGTAGGCGTGGATTTGGGAACAAGCGCTGTCAAAACTTTGCTTATGGATGAGAACGGTACGATAGCCAAGGTTTGCGGACGCGAATATCCTCTTTATATTTACGACAATGGATGGTCGGAGCAATCGCCGGAAGACTGGTTTACATACACCACTGAGGCGTTGCGTGAATTGACGGATGGCATTGACCCCGGCGATATAGCGTCGGTAAGTTTTAGCGGACAAATGCACGGGCTTGTGATGCTGGACGAAAACGACAATGTAATTCGCCGCGCCATTTTATGGAACGATCAGCGCACCGCGAAGCAATGTGAATATCTTAACGAGGTAGTAGGGCGCAAAGCACTCATGGATAACACGGGCAACGTAGCGCTTACGGGTTTCACCGCGCCCAAAATTCTTTGGGTAAAAGAAAACGAGCCAGAAAACTTTGCCCGCATACGCAAAATAATGCTGCCCAAAGACTATCTCGCCTATTCCTTATCGGGCGTTTTTGCTACAGACTACAGCGACAGTTCAGGTATGCTCCTGCTCGACGTCGCGAATAAAAAGTGGTCTGACTTTATGCTAAACATATGCGGCATAAAGGCGGATCAACTCGCTGCGTTGTATCCATCATACGCGCCGGTGGGGACTATAACAAAACGCGCTTCGGAACTCACCGGCCTGGGCACACACGTTAAGGTTGTTATCGGCGGGGGAGACCAAGCGGTTGGCGCTGTCGGTTCCGGTACCGTGGTTAATAACATGTGCAGCGTTTCACTGGGAACCTCGGGCGTTGTATTTGTCGCCATGGATGACTTTAAGGCTGACTACGGCCCCGGCGCGCTGCACTCGTTCTGTTCGGCCACGGGCAGTTACCATATGATGGGCGTTACGCTGGCTGCGGCGGGCTCAAACAAATGGTGGGTAGAAGATATACTCAACAACACGGATTATGTGGGAGAACAAAGCAAAATAGACGAGTTAGGGCGCAACCGCGTGTTCTTTCTCCCGTACCTTAACGGCGAGCGCACGCCAAGGAACGATCCTGACGCGCTTGGGACTTTTGTCGGCATGCGAATGTCGAGCGAGCGCAAAGATATGACCCAGGCGGTAATGGAGGGCGTGAGCTTTTCTCTGCGTGACACGCTTGAGATTGTACGGGGGCTGGATACCCATGTCAATACCGTGCGCATTTACGGTGGCGGCGCAAAAAGCCCCCTTTGGTGTCAAATGACGGCGGACATTTTTAACGCGCGTGTGGAAAAGATTAATTCGAGCGAGGGCGCGGCGTTCGGCGCGGCTATACTGGCCGCTGTCGGCTCGGGAGCGTTTGCTAATGTGAAAGACGCGTGCGCCAAATTAATAAAAGCGACCGATGTTTATGAACCGAATACCGATGCGGTAGAGAATTATAATAAAAGATACGCGGTGTACACAAAACTTTATCATGACTTAAAAGACACATTTAAAATGATCAACCGATTGTAATACTACAATTACAGAAAGAAGGCGTCATTTGAACGACAAAAAAAAGGGCGGCGGGGGAGGCATGAAGCTCCCGCCTAACCTGTTGGGAATTTTGATGTTTGGGTTATTGGTTTCACTGCTGCTTAACACGCTGGTCTCGCTGTTCTCTACCAGTGTGGTGCAAAAGGACATAAGCTATAATGAATTCCTTGATATGGTAAGGCAAGATAAGGTCGAAGAGGTGCAATTTCTTTCAGATCGCTATGTTATAACCCCAAAAGAGGAAGAGGCCGCCGATTTAACGCTGACGCCAATACCATCTCCCCAGTCCATTCAAGACATCATGGAACAGAGTTCGGGGGTAAAATCCAACAGCGACAACGTATCAGTTCAGTACTACACAGGTTACATTTACGATGAGGATCTGTTGCCGCTGCTCAACGAGCACAATGTTAAATACAGCACACCCATAGAAAATAAATTGCTTAACGCCGTTTGGGCGGTTATAACGTGGGTCATGCCCATGATACTGATATATGTGCTGTTTATGTTTTTGATGAACCGCATGTCCAAGGGTATGGGCGGGGGTCGCGGCGGCGGCTTTATGTCATTTGGGCAAAGCAACGCGAAGGTGTATGTAGAGAAAAAGACCGGCGTTACCTTTGATGATGTGGCGGGGCAAGAAGAAGCCAAAGAGTCGCTTATGGAAATAGTTGACTTTTTGCACAAGCCTGAGAAATACACCAACATAGGCGCAAAGCAGCCCAAGGGGGCGCTGCTTGTGGGGCCTCCCGGAACGGGCAAAACATTACTTGCCAAAGCCGTTGCGGGCGAGGCCAATGTGGCGTTCTTCTCTCTTAACGGTTCCGACTTTGTCGAGATGTTTGTGGGCGTGGGCGCGTCGCGTGTTCGCGATCTCTTCAAGCAAGCGAATCAGATGGCGCCGTGCATCGTATTTATCGACGAGGTGGATGCCATAGGCAAGAGCCGTGACGGTCAAATCGGCGGCAATGATGAGCGAGAGCAGACGCTTAACCAGCTGCTGGCCGAGATGGATGGTTTTGACTCTTCCAGGGGCGTGGTCATTCTCGCCGCTACCAACAGGCCAGAGATACTTGACAAGGCTTTGTTGCGGCCCGGCCGGTTTGACAGGCGCATTATCGTAGAGCGTCCCGATCTTAAAGGGCGGGAGGATATTCTTAAGGTTCATATAAAAAAGGTAAAAACCAACTCCGATGTAGATCTTAAAAGGGTCGCTTTAGCGACATCGGGCGCGGCGGGCGCGGACTTGGCCAACATGGTCAATGAGGCCGCTTTGCGCGCCGTGCGGTTTAATAGACAAGAGGTTATGCAGGAAGACTTGATGGAAGCGGTCGAGGTTATCGTAGCGGGCAAAGAGAAAAAGGATCGCATTATGACGGAGAAAGAGAAGCGTATAGTCGCGTTTCATGAGATAGGACACGCGCTGGCGACCGCCAGACAAAAAAATTCCCAACCCGTGCAAAAGATCACCATCGTACCGCGCACAATGGGCGCACTGGGCTATGTTATGCAAATGCCGGAAGAAGAGCACTATCTTATGACCAAAGACGAAATGCTCACGCAGATAACCATAAGCATGGCGGGGCGTGTGGCGGAAGAAGAGGTATTTAACCTGCAAACCACCGGCGCGTCCAACGATATAGAGCAGGCGACAAAAATGGCGCGCAACATGGTAGAATTGTATGGAATGTCTGAAAAATTTGGCATGATGGGGCTTAGCAGCATAGAAAATAAGTATCTGGACGGGCGCAGCGTTACGATGGTGTCGCAGATTACCGAGGCGGACGCGGACAAAGAGGTCGCCGCCATTATATCATCATGCTACGAAAAAGCTAAGCGTATAATCAAGAACGACCGCCCCGCCTTGGAAGAGCTTGCCGAATTTCTTATCTCAAAAGAGACTATAACCGGCGAAGAATTTATGGAATTACTTTCCAAATACCCGCAGTCGTAAGTAAGCCGTAAGCAAGATTTTGCAATTGCGTATTCCTTTGCCATCTGACCATTTGAGATGAAACCGTATACCCGTCTCTACAGTGGCAAGGGATTTTTTACATATTTTCACATTTTTCGTTTGCGTTCGGCGTCAGGGTGCGTTATACTTATTGCGATAACGCTGTTCATGACAGCATACTGTCACAAAAGTGTACTGTATTGTCACGACAGCCACATTGCCAATGTTGCGAAAAGGGTGTTACCTATGCCGATCACAAATTTGATAGAAAATTTTGACGAAATAGTGATCTTCCTTATGGCGGCCATGATCGCGCTGTCGATTTACTGGCTGCTTGTATGCCGTAAGCGGAACAGACTGGCAAAATTCGCGCCTGCTGACAACATTGGTCGTTCTGTTTTTGTGTACAGCAAAAATAACATTGTAGGGCGAATGTTCTTTCACGATGTACGTTTTAAACAATACGGCCAATACGAAGCAACCAACCAATACGGCGGCAAACTAAATCTTGTGATCAAAAATAACACAATCGCCTCTGGCACACAGACAAAGAGCGATAAATCGGAATCGCCAGAGATTATGCAATTAGAGGAAGAGCCGACTGAGCTTGCGCGAGCAATGGGCGTTCCCACTCTTTTGCAAACAAGCCTTGCCGAACCAGTGAACGCGTATTCACCAGAAGCAGAGCGATCAATATCCGTGCAATCGAATGTGAATAAGCCCATCCCCAGCGCACAACCCTGTTGGATGTTTTATCCCAAACGCGGCGAGCCGTATGAAATGCATAATGGTCAAAATTATGACTACTTTGGTAAAACATATACATTTAGCGTGTGTACAGCCCTACCGCCTCGCGGGCACTTTATCGCGATTTTTTTGTTGTGCCTTTGCAGCCTCGCCGTACAGCTTTATTTCTCCATCTTGGCAGGCTTTAGTTGTGGCGGCGACTATCCGTTTGCCAACGCGTTATCGCACTTGCAAATGTCGCCTGGCATAGTGCCCGATGGAATAACCCCAGGCCTTATACCCTATGTAGCGCTCTTTATGCTTGAAGCGATTGTCATTGGTTTTATTGGCGTGTCTCAACCGCGCAGACTCACCCCAGAAGTAGTGCTTTCCTTTTTTCTACTTTACATAGGTTATGTTTTGTTTCCAGCAGATAAAACCCTTATTCTCGTTGCGTGCGTTATGCTATGGCGGCTCGGTGCGATGCCAATCGCCAAACTCGCTGATAAATTTGAGCGTGTCTGGCTTGTTTGCGCCGCTCTTATGATAATATGCGCGTTGGTTTCCATTGGTATTTCTTTTGACTTTACTGGTGATATACAACTTATGCGCGTGTACTCGGCGGCGGGTGGGCTCAAAGGGGTAGGCCTTTATAACGGCGTTTTTAGAATGTTTGCGCGGTCTGTGTTGGCCATGGGGGTTATTATCGAAGAATTGGGCTTGCGCGTGTGCGTGTTGCTTGTGCTGATGTGCCTCTTGGTATCGTGGGGCTGGATTATATCCGGCGCGCGCGCCGAACGTTACGTGCCCGCGATGATTTGTTTCGCCTCCGCTGTACTGTTTGCAGCGTGCGTGGCCTTTGCCGTATGCGCGACCGCGCTCTCCGTCGGGATCCCATTGCCATTTTTATCATCTGACATACCTCTGACAATTTTGTTTATCTTATGCCTAACCGTGTGTGACGCTGTTAAAATATCCGCACTTACCCAAAGGAGATGATCTCATGCGTTTACTGGCATGGATTTGCTGCACGCTCCTTCTCGCCTTGTCGGCATTGACGATTCAGGCGGGGCGAAGATTTTACAATAACTTGACGGTAGACGCGCCTTCACTTATCGCCTCCGATCTCAATGAGCATTCGAAGACAGACGCCGTGGTACGCAACCAGGGCCGCTTGGTAGACCGCGATGGGCTTGCGTGGCCTGTTGACCCAGGAAGCGCGTTGGACAACCTCGCGTGGGCTGGAGATGACGCGCTGATTCTATTAGAGTCTATGTACAATGTGCTTTACGACGAAACAACAGGAGTCTCGACAATAGACAGGTCTATGTTGCTGCCCAAGATCGATCCCTTGCTAGGTGTTAGCGGCTTGTATGAGCGCAAGGGTTACGACATAAACGTATCTGTTTCGTCGTCGCTTAGCGCGCTGCTTTATGAATCGTTGAAAGATACGGGCGCGTCTCGCGCCGCCAGTATCGTGTCTGATTATTCTACGGGAGAGATTTTGGCATACGTCAGCATGCCGTCCGGCGGCGACGCGGCAGATTTGATAACAGAAGAGACGTTTATGCCCGGCGCGCTGATGAATATACCTACCGCGCTGGCTGTGTATAGAAATTTGGGAGTATTTGATGTAAACGCGTACACTGATATACAGTACGTGTGCACAGGCGAGCTTCGATACAGCGACACAAAGGTTGTTACATGCCCTTATGCGCATGGGCAGTTGAGTATCGCGGATGGATTTGCCGCCAATTGCAATTGCATGTTTGCGAGCCTTGCTTCGGAACTGGGCACGACAGACCTGCAAAACGCGAGCGAGGATTTGGGGCTTAATAAGACGTTGCAATACATGAACAGCCGCGTAATAAATGTGAGCCGATACACTCCCGCGATAAACCGCACGGAGTTTGGATTAGGTTGGAGCGGCGCGGGACAGAATGAGGATGGCTGGGATACGGCCATAAATATTTATCAGTTGGCGTTAATGATAAACTCAATTGCAAATGGTTCCGCAATGCCGGAAGGCTCTGGTTCTGATTCTGATGCCAACGATTTTATGGTACGACAGCTCCATGCCATTCTGGGCTTAATGGATCGGGAAACGGGCGAGTATGAACAATTGAGCAAACCGGAAAACATCCCGAAAGGCGTTTTTAATATGACCCCTGATGAGGCGCGATATTTGCGTTCTCTAATGGAGCAAGCGGCAGGGTTTGAGAGCGTGGACATGTCACAAAACATCATGCCAGGCGACACGTCAACGGCGGAAGGCGCGCAGGAGTCAGAAAGCGCCATTGCTGACGCCCCTGCCCCTGTTAAAACCGTGGCCGCTCAACGATTCGGTACGCGAGCGCGGCAGCTGGGTTACACGGCCGGCGCAAAAACAGGCGCGGCGCAAGTGAGCGATACCGTACCGCTTGCCAACGGCGAACAAACCGCGACTATCAATTACGCTATATCGTGGTTTGCGGGATATGTTAAAGAAGAAACGATTTCTATCATTATTGTCGCGGAACGCCCGACGGTCGGCACGGCACAAGATGTGGCCGTGAAGATCTTGCCGCTGGCGCTGGATACCGCGTACTATCAAGAATAAGCCTGAATCAATTTCGAATGGTGGCTGATGATTTGCGTGGTGTAAGGCATTCGGTTAGCGAGAAAATTCCTTAGTCCGGCGACTGCATATCCCCAACTGATAAATCCGCTTTTGCGCTGTGGTAAAACGGCCCTTTATCGTCAATTTTTCTTGTCACTTTTATTTGCAAGCCTATCATAATGCGAGCGCAGCCTGATTCAGTTTCTGGTCGTAGCTGGCTACACAGTCGGCGTCAACGACAATCGGGGTTTCTGGCTGCGCCGTCTTTGCGAGAACGGCGTTTGAAATAACGCATATATGCGATACAAGCCCTACAAGTTCGATCCGTTCAAAAGTAGCTGATTTCAAATATTCATATAACTCAGAAGAACCGAAGGTATTTTTATAAAAGCGCTTGTCGTCATATTGCGCTACTTTAGCCGTTTCGCCGTAAAGATCGTGTCCTGCCGTTCCCTTTATACAGTGCGGTACGGCTAAATTTTTGCCTTCCTGTGTTTTAAGGTAATCCGGGCCGTGGGTGTCAAACGTGAATACTATGACATCGCCTTTGGCGCGGTATTTTTGTATTTTTTCCACGATCAAAGAGTCAAGCAGCTCCGCGCCTGCAAATCCCAGCGAGCCTGACACAAAATCGTTCTGATAATCAACTACAACCAAGCATCTCTGCATACTTTTACCTCACGCCAATTTTTGACTTACTTTTACGCTCTTATTATAAATGATTAGGGCGCGAAAGCAAAGAGCGCTCCGCGCAAATATTTTCGTTAAACTTGCAATTATAAGCATGTCGCATCAGCTCAATATGTTGTGGACTTATGCGCGGTGAAATGTTAAAATGGCAAAAATGCTCGTTGGGGGAAGAGACATGATCGTATACCGCGCCAGGGATTTTCATGATATGAGCCGTAAAGCCGCCAATATTTTATCCGCGCAAGTAATCCTAAAACCAAGCTGCGTATTGGGGCTGGCGACAGGAAGCAGCCCTATCGGGGTATACGCGCAGCTGATCGAATGGTATAAAAAAGGAGACATAGATTTTTCGGAAGTAAGAACCATTAACCTGGATGAGTATCGAGGGCTATCCGCAAACGACGAAAAAAGCTACAGATATTTTATGAACGTTAACTACTTCGAGCATATCAACATTCGCCCCGAAAACACCTTTGTACCAAACGGCCTGGAGCGTGACGCGGATAAAGAATGTATTCGCTACGAAGAATTGATACGCAGCCTGGGTGGAATAGACATGCAATTGCTGGGTTTGGGGCATAACGGTCATATAGGGTTTAATGAGCCGGGCGCGGCGTTTGAGGCGTACACGCATTGCGTCACGCTAACAGACAGCACCCGCGAAGCGAATAAACGTTTTTTTGGTAGCAAGGACGAAGTGCCGACGCAAGCATATACCATGGGTATAAAAACTATAATGCAGTCTCGGCGCATTGTCGTGATCGTTAGTGGGGGAAGTAAGGCTGAAATGGTAAAGAGGGCGCTTTTTGGGCCGATAACGCCGGAAGTGCCCGCCTCGGCTCTGCAACTACACAACAACGTAACGCTTGTAGGTGATGCAGCCGCGCTTGCGCTTATATACTCTAAACGTGCATTTTGAAAAAATGACGAAGACATAAAAAATAAAAAGACATTTTGCACAAATTGGTATATAATGGGAGTTGACGAACAACCATTAGCCAAGGAGGAAAAT
>JAISGK010000028.1 GCA_031263155.1 Clostridiales bacterium | reverse complement strand
CCAAAGTTGCTGAATATGTTAATGGTAAAGGGATGTATAGTTACCATAGATGCGATGGGAACGCAGGTAAAAATAGCGGAAAGAATAGTCGAGCGCGGCGCAGATTACATATTGGCTGTGAAAGAAAACCAAGAGACTCTTTATAAAGACGTGAAAGACTACTTTGACGCATGTGATGTGACATTGGATTATGCTCGAACCAGCGGAAAAGGTCATGGACGCGTTGAAACACGCGAATGCCGCATATCTAATGACATAGGTTGGCTTGATCAGGAAAAAAGATGGAAAAGCCTTGCAGGTATCGCAGAGATCACAACCAGAACTGAGAGTATCTTGACGCAGTGATGAACGGCAGACCCGGCTTGCCGGTCAGGGAGTGGAAAACGGAACAGGCCAAGTTGACCGCCGAGAGGTTTTCGCTCTGCGAGGATTATTACCGGCTAAAAGATGAAACCCGCAGCATGGAGATTTTGCGGCGCGGCGCGGAGAATATTATACGAGAAAATACGACGGAACGGACATCGGAACGCAACCAAGTAATGATAAGATAAAATAAACTCCCTGTAGGGACAGGCTAATAAGTTCTGTCCCTACAGGACTTATTTATACCATTTTGCTTGCGCTTCATACAGCTTTGCGTATTCACCGTCAGCCGCCAGCAGGGTATTATGAGTTCCGTCTTCGACAACCTCGCCATTTCTCATGACGATAATTCTATCGACTAACTTACAAAGGCCAACACGATGAGAGATGATAAGTGCTGTTTTACCTTTAGCAGCTTCGATAAACTTAGAGAGGATTTCCGTTTCAATCAGCGGGTCGAGTGCGCTTGTCGGTTCATCAAGTACAATCAACTCGCTATTCTTGAATAATCCCCGCGCAATCGCTAATTTTTGCCATTGACCGCCGGACAATTCTTTGCCGCCAAACTCTCGTCCCATCGTATCATCGAGGCTTATATTTCCATCGACACCTGCGTCAGCCAACGCCGATTTTATCCCTGCTTCATCATTCAAGCGGGAAATGTCCGAAATAGTAACGTTTTCTCCCAATGTCAGATTGTAGGAAATAAAATCTTGTGCTATCGCGGAAACAGAAGAATAGAAACTGTCCTTTGTAAAAATCTCAACAGGGGTATCATCATATAATACCGTTCCGTTTTCCGACGGGTATAATCCAAGCAATACTTTTGAAAGTGTCGTTTTACCACTTCCGTTCTCTCCGAGGATTGCAACTATTTCACCCTTGCGAATAGTCAAATTAAGCGGTTTCAAGGCGTAGTTTTCACTATTCGGATATTTGAAACTGATATTTTCAAGTCTAATGCTTTCATATAATCCGTCATACTCATTTTCGCCGTCCGGTTCGTCCGGCATATCGAGAAATGAATAGTAATCGGCGGCGTGTGCAAGATGTTCGGTAATCCGTCCGAGGTCGGATAAAAAGTTTCTCATGCTCCCTTGTAAACTTAAAAATGCTGTAATCGCCCCACCAAATACGCCAAGCGTGACATCGCCGCGTATGACAAGCCATAAAACTACGCCGATAGATATGCAATACCCGGCAATTCGTATTCCGTCACACCATAAAAGCGATACCGCATCCTTTTTTTGCACCGCCCATAATTCTTCGTTTACTTCGTCACGGGTGTCGCGCCATTTGTCGGTAATATAGCCGTCAAAGC
Source organism: Clostridiales bacterium (assembly GCA_031263155.1). Taxonomy (GTDB): domain Bacteria; phylum Bacillota; class Clostridia; order Lachnospirales; family WQUN01; genus JAISGK01. Next base: position 22,790 of record JAISGK010000028.1, on the reverse strand, counting down.
CCATCACACGCATTTCTTTGAAGGAAGTTTTGCAAACTTCTCATACAACTCCATGCGGAACAAAGCTGTACATTTTTCGTAAACCCAACATTGAATGATGATAGATGAGCCAAATCCCAAAAGGTCATTTATAAGGTAGACAAGCAGATATAACCCGGCATAAATGTACAAACTTGTGAAGTCTTTGTCACCGTTCAAAACTCTTGCGGCGCTGTCGAAAAAAGCTACGGAAATAAGCGTTACCATAGCGGGTACAAAGGCGTCATACAAGCGGCGGCAGACCGCGAACAATGCCGGTCCCGGAACCCATTTGAAAATGCTTGCATATATTCGTTTAATACTTTTCATGCCTCTGCGACCCCTTTCACATACCACGCGCTTTGGCTTTCATACATTCGGGCATACAAGCCGCTTGCCGACATCAAATCCTCATGACCGCCTGTTTCGGTTACAATGCCCTCCGATAGCACAACGATTTTATCCGCCATCCGAGCGCTTGCGAGACGATGAGAAATCATTATGCAACCCCTGCTTTTCAAAACCTCCGCGAAGCTATGATACATATTGCTTTCGGCAACAGGGTCAAGAGAAGCGGTCGGCTCGTCTAATATCACAAACGCGCTGTCGGGCAAACAAGCCCGCGCCATAGCTACACGTTGCCATTGACCGCCGGATATATCCACACCTGTTTCTTCTAATTTGCCAAGTGGCGTATCGAGTTCGGTGATACCATCGGCAAGCCCCATTTTGAGAGCGTCATGTAGGGCATTATCATCATTAAGTTTTGTTAAATCTCCGAACGCAATGTTCTCTCGCAAAGTTAATGTGTACTTGCAAAAATCTTGAAAAACCACGCTGAACACGCGACGCAGAGCGGCGGCGTCCACCGTTTGAATGTCTATGTCGTTAATGAGAATACGACCGTTGTCTGGCTTATACAAGCGGCACAGGAGTTTGATAATAGTGGATTTCCCCGCGCCGTTTTCCCCGACAAGTGCAACACGCTCACCTTGCTTGACTTCAAAACTAACGCCGTTCAAGATTTTTATATCTGTTTTCGGATAAGTAAACACCACGTTTTCAAAAACAATATGCAGCGGTGCATCGGTTAGAGGTTCGCCGTGAGCGTTAATTTCCGGGAGTGATAAAAATTTGTAGTAGTGTTCCATCAGCAAATACCGTTGACGCATATTTTGTACGGTATGGGACAGGGTATCAGCATTATCAAGCACGGCTCCCGTCGAGGCAATCAACGCAATAAAAATACCTATCGTTATATTGCCGCTCACAACTGTCGTCACGAGGCTTAATACAACAAAAAACGACCAGCACTTGAAAAGAATTGTGCTGATTAAAAAATATTTTTGAGCGTGTAGGGTTGTTTTGACACGAGTATCCATCACAGTATGAGCGATACCGCGCCATTTTTTAGCTATGTAGTCGGTAGCGCGAAATATTTTAAGTTCAAACAACGATGATTTATTTGATAACAAGCCGCCAAGGTAGTGCATTTTTCTCTCGTCAGTAGATTGCTCGTTGAACATGATGTTCATCATATTGGCGGCTTTGAAGTCAAGCCATATCATCGGAACAAGCAAGGCCGCGAAACCGACCACAAACCACCATCCGGCTTGCGAAAAAATCAATGCCGCGCCAATAACGCCTATCATACATTCAAGCACACCGAGTATCGTTAAAAACAACTGGAACACTTTATCTTGCGGGTCAGTTGACATACGTTGCAAAGTGTCCTGTACGTCTTTATCCTCGAAGCAAGCGTAATCAAGCCGTTTGAATTTTTCCACGACATCCGGTGTCATTCCAATATTGAGTTTGCGACGAATGGAAATGTATAAAATACCGTTGAGGAAACCCCCGCCGACCGAACTAAAAAACATAGCAAACAACAACAACGCTACCCACGGAATAATCCCATTCCAGTTATCGCCGTTAATAATGATACCCGAAACCGTATCAATAATCCGCTGCGTGAAGAAAATCGACAATGGAGCAAGCACCGCTGATATTCCGATTTGAAACAGTTTCAAAACGGTTAGTCCGGGTGCATACCGAAACATTATTGATATGGACTTGAGTGATTTACGAAACATAGAATCCCTCTTAATGTTAGAACAAATAATACGCCGTACTCGCCCATTCCCACCTTCTCAGAAAAGAACGATACGGTAATTCATAGCATATCATATTTGACCTAAAATTTCCATAAAAACCTGCGTAACCCCATAAGCGTGGGTAGTTGAGATTTTATAGAAGTTTTTATGAAATTGGGTATCAGACTGGGTATCAGACTCGCGGCAAAATCCTTGACTTTTCGGCAAAGGCCAGTTATAATCTTTCACGTTGCCAACTTTGAATTGAAACAGAGATATAGATCGAGCGTTGCACAAAACGAATCTCGTTTTACGAGTATCGTTTTGCTCGTGTTTATAGTTCTGTGCTCATGACCGTGTGGCAAACCGGATTATTTTATAAGGAGGTGCAATATGCCAACATTTAACCAACTGGTTCGTATTGAGCGTAAGAGCGCGCGCGAAAAGGCGAAGGCTCCCGCGCTGTTGCGTGGGTTCAACTCTCACAAAACGCGCTATACCGACCTTCCCAGCCCGCAAAAACGCGGAGTGTGCACATCTGTTAAAACAGCGACCCCAAAGAAGCCCAACTCCGCGTTGCGTAAAATTGCCCGTGTGCGTTTGTCCAACACCATGGAGGTCACGTGCTACATCCCTGGCGAAGGCCATAACCTGCAAGAGCATAGCGTGGTTTTAATACGCGGGGGCAGGGTGCGCGACGTACCCGGCGTGCGTTACCACATCATTAGAGGCGTGCTGGACACCGCTGGCGTCGCCAAACGTAAACAGGCCCGAAGCAAGTACGGCGCAAAACGCGGTAAGAAATAACCCCTGTATAAATCCGGTTTGTACAGGCGCGATCACAATATCACACATCGGTCTAAGTGATGTGATATTTGCGAGTACCGGGGGCGTCCTTGTGGGCGTCTAAATTTTGGGAGGGAAGAACCGTGCCGAGAAAAGGTCATGTCCCCAAAAGGGACGTTTTGCCCGATCCACTTTATAACAGCAAAATCGTTACGAAGCTGATCAATACCGTCATGCTCGACGGTAAAAAAGGTGTGGCGGAAAAGATTGTATACGGCGCATTTAAGCAAGTGGCCTCCAAAAAAGGTGTTTCTGCCATGGAAGCCTTTGAGGAGGCCTTGGGTAACATTATGCCTGTGTTGGAGGTAAAGGCGCGCAGGGTAGGCGGCGCAACCTATCAAGTGCCTATAGAGGTGGGCCCCGACAGGCGTCAGGCGCTTGGCCTGCGTTGGATAGTGCAATTTTCTCGCAGACGAAGCGAAAAAACTATGGAAGACCGTCTTGCTAACGAAATACTTGACGCTTTGGCGAACAGTGGCGGAGCGGTTAAACGCAAAGAAGAATTGCACCGCATGGCCGACGCCAACAAGGCGTTTTCACATTATAAATGGTAAAGCGCGCGTGCGTTTGCGATTGGTTGGCTAAAATCTCATAGCCGATCGTGACGCGCGATTTGTGCGTAATTAATTGGCAGGGATTGATGAATAGTGGCAAACAGAGCTTTCCCTCTGGAGCGCACCAGGAATATCGGTATAATGGCGCATATTGACGCCGGCAAAACTACCCTGACCGAACGCATCCTTTACTATACCGGTCGCAATTACAAATTGGGCGAAGTACACGAGGGTAACGCCACTATGGACTGGATGGAACAGGAACAGGAACGGGGTATCACAATTACTTCGGCAGCCACTACAACACAGTGGGAAGATCACAGGGTTAATATTATAGACACGCCTGGCCACGTGGATTTCACGATGGAAGTAGAACGCTCGCTGCGCGTGCTTGATGGCGCGGTCGGCGTATTTTGCGCCAAAGGCGGCGTAGAACCGCAATCAGAAACTGTTTGGAGGCAGGCCGATCATTATCATGTGCCCAGAATCGCTTTTGTAAACAAAATGGATATATTGGGCGCGGATTTTTTTAATGCGATAGAAATGATGAAAGCGCGCCTGGGCGCGAAACCTTTACCTATGCAAATACCCATAGGCGCGGAAGATACCTTTACAGGTATTGTCGATTTGTTGGAAATGAAAGCCTATGTTTACAAAGATGAGTTGGGTAAAGAGATAGAAGTGATGGACATTCCGGCCAGCTACATGGATAAGGCTGTGCAACTGCGCGCCGAAATGATAGAGCGCATATCAGAAACCGATGACGCCCTTATGGAAAAATACCTTGAAGGCGACGAGCCGGGCATAGACGAGCTTAAGCGAGCGCTGCGCAAAGCGTGTGTGGATTGCGCGCTTACACCTGTGTATTGCGGGTCGGCTTATAAGAATAAGGGTGTGCAAAAGCTGCTTGACGCAATTATTGACTTTTTACCCTCCCCATTGGACATTCCCGCCATTAAGGGAATGGATCCCGATAAAGAGGAGCAAGTGGAACGCCACGCGTCCGACAGCGAGCCGTTCTCCGCTTTGGCGTTTAAAATCATGAACGATCCATTTGTTGGGAAACTGGCTTTCTTTCGCGTTTATTCCGGTGTGTTGAGCGCGGGCAGTTATATCCACAACTCCACCAAAGATAGAAAGGAGCGTATCGGGCGTATTTTACAGATGCACGCCAACCATCGCGAGGATATTGATCAGGTATTCGCGGGCGATATCGCGGCGGCGGTAGGGCTTAAATTTACCACCACCGGCGATACGCTGTGTGATGATAACCACGAGGTTATTTTGGAATCAATGAACTTTCCCGAGCCGGTCATATCGGTCGCCATAGAGCCAAAAACCAAGGCGGGGCGCGACAAAATGGGTTCCGCCCTGCAAAAGCTGGCGGAAGAGGATCCCACGTTTAAAGCCTATACCGATCAGGATACTGGTCAAACGATTATATCTGGCATGGGTGAACTGCACCTGGAGATAATCGTAGATCGCTTGCTGCGAGAGTTTAAAGTTGAGGCAAACGTTGGGAAACCGCAGGTGGCCTATCGTGAAACCATCACAAAATCGGTTGAGGCAGAGGGCAAGTATATCCGGCAAAGCGGGGGACACGGGCAATACGGGCACTGTAAGGTGCGGTTTGAGCCTATGGACGCCAACAACGCCGAAAAGCCTTACGAGTTTGTCAGCGCTATTGTAGGGGGCGTTATTCCCAAAGAATATGTGCCCGCCATAGGCGGTGGCATAGAAGAAGCCATGAAAAGCGGTTTAATCGGCGGTTACCCTGTAGTCGGCATAAAAGCCACTGTGTATGATGGCAGTTATCACGAGGTTGACTCCAGCGAAATGGCCTTTCACATAGCTGGCTCTATGGCGTTTAAAGAGGCTATGCGCAAAGGCGCGGCGGCTTTGCTAGAACCGATTATGAAAGTTGACGCTACTGTGCCCGAAGAGTATATGGGAGATGTTATAGGCGATATTAATAGCAGGCGCGGGCATTTGGAAGGCATGGAAGCGCGCAGCAACGCCCAGGTTATACACGCGTATGTTCCCCTTGCAGAAATGTTCGGCTACGCTACAGACTTACGCAGCCGTACTCAGGGGCGCGGGGTTTATTCTATGGCGGTACATCACTACGAAACCACGCCAAAGAGTATTCAAGAAAAGATCTCCCTGGGGCGCAATGACTGAGCGCCTCCCGGTGGGTATCGTAAAAACACCCGGAGCTGACTTGTTGTAATAAAAAATGCTTGCAAATATTAAATATATCGCTATAATGGGATCAAATTGATTAGGAGGACAATTAATGGCAAAAGCGAAATTTGAAAGAACAAAACCGCATGTTAATATTGGTACTATCGGACATATTGACCACGGAAAAACGACTCTGACAGCCGCCATAACCAAAACTTTGCACGATAGAATTGGTTTGGGCGACTTTGTACCGTTTGATAAAATTGACAAAGCCCCGGAAGAAAAGGCTCGTGGTATCACGATTAGTACTACGCATGTAGAGTATGAAACAGAAAACCGGCATTACGCGCACGTAGATTGCCCTGGCCACGCCGACTATGTTAAGAACATGATCACCGGCGCCGCGCAGATGGATGGCGCGATTCTTGTCGTTGCCGGAACGGACGGCGTTATGGCGCAAACACGCGAGCATATTCTTCTTGCCCGCCAGGTTAACGTACCGTGGATTGTAGTCTTTATGAACAAAGTTGACGCGGTTGATGATGATGAGTTACTCGATCTTGTTGAAATGGAAATACGAGACCTGCTTAACGAGTATCAATTCCCCGGAGACGATGTGCCTATCATTCGCGGAAGCGCGTTGTTGGCGTTGCAGGATACTTCGGGCAAATGGGGCGATGGTATTCTTGAGCTTATGGCATCTGTGGATACCTACATCCCCACGCCCGAGCGCGACAATCAAAAGCCGTTTACCATGGCCGTAGAAGATGTATTTAGCATTAGAGGGCGCGGTACTGTCGCTACGGGCCGTGTAGAAGCCGGTACCCTCAAGATTCAAGACGAGGTAGAGATCGTCGGCCTTACTTCTGAAAAACGCAAAGTGGTAGTTACCGGTATAGAGATGTTTAAGAAGTTGCTCGATCAAGCGCAGGCTGGCGATAACATCGGTGTGTTGCTGCGCGGAGTAGAGCGCGATGAAATTGAGCGCGGGCAAGTGCTTGCAAAACCGGGCACGATAACCCCTCACACCAAGTTTACCGCGCAGGTGTACGTGTTGTCGGCGGTCGAGGGCGGTCGTCATAAGCCGTTCTTTAATAACTATCGCCCGCAATTCTATTTCCGCACCACCGATGTAACCGGCGTTATCACCCTGCCGGAGGGCACAGAGATGTGTATGCCCGGCGATAACATTGAGATGACTGTAGAGCTTATCACGCCTATTGCCATGGCCCCTGGCGTTCGCTTCGCCATCCGCGAGGGCGGTCGCACTGTCGGCGCGGGTTCGGTTGTATCGATTCTTCAATAATCAATAATCGTTTATGGATCGGTCGTTCGCGCAGCAACAAATAATTGTAAACGCAAAGCCCCTATGGTAATATATCCCTAGGGGCTTTTAACATATACCATATAACGCTTACCCGGGCGCGGCGTTCATGAGCCCCGCCACATAAATAGGCCCGAAATATGATTATTATGAAAGCGGGGAACGAGCATGGCATATCTGCAAATGAACTTTTTTTCTTACGCCGTTGGGATTAACACCTGCGCCGATGTCATATTGCCGCAGGATAGCGAAGGCCCGCACAAGACGTTGTACCTGCTGCACGGCTATTCTGACAATCACGCCGCCTGGCACCGCCGCACAAGCATAGAGCGTTATGCCGACAGGTACAAGATCGCGGTTATTATGCCCGACGCGCAAAAATCGTTTTACTCTGATTTTGTTCACATCAAGGACGGGTATCAGTATTGGAAGTATGTAAGCGAAGAATTGCTGGACATTACGCGCAGGTTTTTTAAACTGTCTCACAAACGAGATGATACATATGTGGCAGGGCTTTCTATGGGTGGATTCGGCGCGTTTAAACTGGCGCTAAACAAGCCGGAGGTGTTTGGCGCGGGCGCTTCGCTGTCCGGCGCGGTGGATTCTGGGCACTTGCTCACTCCCGAACGTCAGGCGGAGTTCTCGCTATATATCGATGTGGATAAACACAAGGGCAGCGTTAACGACTTGTTCGCGGCGGCACAGAGAACAAACAAACTGCCGGCGGAACTTAAGCCGAGGCTGTACCAGGCGTGTGGTACAGAGGACTTTTTGTATCAAGACAACATAGGCTTTAGAGATTTTATAAACACGCTTGATTATGATTATACATACACCGAGGGCCCCGGCGCTCACACGTGGGATTATTGGGATTTTCATATAGAAAAGGTGCTGGAATGGCTTAACCTGGAAAAGGTATAGGCGAGGTACATCGTTTATGTTGATTATTCTAAACGTGCGTTTTCACAAAAAGATTTTACTTTCGCAGGGGTGCGCCCACCCGTCTCATCGGCAAGTGACCGTTACCCGATAAAGCTCACGGGCGCGCGAAACAAAGCGCGCCCGCAAAACGGCGCTACAGGTGTCTGCATATTTGCCCGCAACAGTAAGCGGAGCAAGGGATGTCCCTTACGCTGAGTAGTCTTTAAGCAGCTCGATAACCTTGTCCGCTTCGGATCCGTCATGGATATCCAAGCGTAGGGTATTGGCCAAGTCTAGGCTAAAAATACCCATAATGGACTTTGCGTCTACAACGTAACGCTCACTCGACAGGTCAAAATCGCCGTCAAAGGTTTGAATGATATTAACAAAACCTTTGACCTTTTCAACAGTGTCGAGTTTAACATTAACTGATTTCATATACAACCCCCTCCTGTGTGTTGATCTCGTCAGTATTTTATCACAACGGCACAGGAGTGTATAGACTTTTTTTGAATCCTGTGACTTGCCAGGAGGTAATATTTACGTTAGAATTACGAAAAACATATTTGGGATAGGAGAAATACTTATGAAACTAAAAAAAGCTATATTGCACAGTATTGGAAACGGAAACGGCACTTGTATTTTGTCCGACACCGAGCTGGACATAGAAAGCGAAACCTGCGAGGCGTTCATTACCAAGCACGTAAAAAAGCTGCTTAACAACCCGGCGTCCAAAGAAGCGACATTTAACGCCGATAGCGAGGTTAATTCTTATATTTGCGGCCTAAAGGACGGTAGCCTTTATTTTAAAAGCGCTTGTCAGCGCATAGGCAAGCGCTTGTCTAACATAATGGCGCATAACCCCTCCATACCAGGCGGCGATTTGCTTATAGTTATGTTCGAAGATAAAAAGCAAGACTACATAGCCATACTAAAGCTCAACTATCGCGAGGTATTCACGCACGAAATAAAGCGGGGGCCAGGCGGCGCTGACAATCAAATCGTAAAATACCCCATAGTGTTGCCATTCGACAGTGGCAAGGTAGAAGAGGCCGTGCTCATACCTTACGATCCAATGGTGCTTAAGGTACTGGAAAAGCCTTTCGAGATTGACGGCGAACAAAAAAACTATTTTAGCGAAATGTTTTTGGAGTGTCAGCCAGAGCTTAGCAAAAAAGAGACGGCCGACATGCTGAAAGAGATTTCGGAAGAAATATCGTCGCGCTACTTTGATAACTCCGTGGAAGCCTCCGCCAAAATCAAGACAGCCTTGATAGAACAGGCTGCGGAAGCCGAGGGTGATATAAGCGTTGAGGGCGTGGCGGCCAAGGCGTTTGGAGACAACTTGGAGATACGCGACAGCTATGTGGGCCTGGCGCGTGACGCCGGTTTGCGCCACGATATGCCGCTGGGAGAAAAATTTGTGCGGCAGCAGTTTGGCATACAGCGCATAAAAGCCTCCAACGGCATAGAAGTAAAATTTCCGGCGGAATTATGGGGAGATGGCTGCATAGAGATGCTGCGCCAGCCCGATGGAACAGCCTCCATTCTTCTAAAAAATGTGGGAGAGGTTGAGGCGTGTTGAGTCTTTATTGATTGTTGTTGATCTTTGTTGCTCTTTAATGTTATTTAGTGCTAAAACTGCTTTTGCGCATGAGCGTCAGGAGACAAGCGATGACTAACTGGCTTTTACGGCGCACGGATGCCGATGTTCACCTTATGATGAAGACCCTGCGCGTGAGTGAAACCATGGCTCGCTCGCTGGCCAACAGGGGTATAAGGAGCAAGAACGCGGCGATTCGGTATCTTGCGCCTAGACTGGATTTTTTGCCCGACGCCTTACTCATGAAAGATATGGACAAAGCCGTCGACATTGCCGCGCGCGCCATAAGATCCGGCGAACCGATCATGGTATATGGCGACTACGACGCCGACGGCGTGATGTCCAGCGTAATATTGATTAAGACTCTGCGCGGTCTTGGCGCGAACGCGAATTTTTACATACCCAAGCGTAAAGAGGAAGGCTACGGTCTTAATCTGGACGCTGTACGTTTGATTTCCCAAACCGCGAAACTGCTTATCACTTGCGATAACGGCATCGCCGCGATTAATGAAATTCGCGAGGCAAAGTCGCTGGGCTTGAAGGTTATCGTTATCGATCATCACCAGCCGGGTTTTGTAAAGGCCGAGGCGGACGCGGACACCGCCATTATGGACATATTGCCTTGCGCAGACGCGATAGTTGACCCCAAACAGCAAGCATGCGCCTATCCCTTCAAGCAGATGTGCGCTGCGGGCATTTGTTATCGTTTCAGCCATGAGCTTTACACGCGCCTTGATGAAGGATGCGCCATGTGCGACGAGTTTCTTGCCCTTGCAGCCATCGCGACCGAGTGCGACATAGTGCCGTTGAAAGAGGATAACCGCGTTATCGTTCGCGCGGGATTGAATGTTATAAATAATAACAAGGAGATCAATACAGGTCTGTACGCTCTGCTAATCGCAAAGGGTTTAGAAAAAAAAGTTATAAGCACATTCGACATAGGGTTTATCATTGGGCCGTGTATTAACGCGTCTGGTAGACTGTCACAAGCGACGTTGGCGGTCAATCTCTTCATCACAAGCGACCTGGCCGAATCTGAACGCATAGCGAATGAGCTTGCAGAGCTTAACGAGCGGCGCAAAGTTATGACCTCCAAAGCGGTAGAACGGGTGGAGCAAAAGCTGAAAGAGCAGACTCTTTCAGAGTCTATGCCACTAGACAAGGTGCTCGTTCTTTTTGATGAAGATGTGGACGAGAGCGTCGCGGGCATTGTCGCTGGGCGAGTAAAGGAATTGGTGTATCGCCCTGTTCTTATGTTTACCCCATCGGACGATCTTATAAAGGCATCATGCCGCTCTATTGAGGCTTACAACATGTTCGACGCGCTGTATAAACACAGGGGAATGTTTATACGGTTTGGCGGGCACGCTATGGCGGCGGGGCTTTCGATGCGACCCGGTGATCTCGCCGCGCTGCGAAAATGCCTTAATGACGAATGTGAGTTATCTGATGGAGATCTAATACCCAGCATCCGTATAGACAAAGAACTGAATCTGGAAGAGGCGACATACGAATTAGCCCGCGAACTGTCCTTTCTGGCCCCATTTGGCAATGACAACCCACAGCCATTGTTTGGTGTAAAGAATCTGACCCCCGAATCCCTTCGTATGATCGACGACAAGCGCACAATGATTTTCTCGTTTAGGGCAGGGGAGTCGAACAGGAGAATAAAAGGGATATGTTTCGGACTCAATGATCACTTTAAAGAAATGCTGCGAGAGTTTTGCGACGAATATGAAATCATGAAAATTTGCGGCGGCGTACTACGCGGGGCAAATTTTGTTATGGATTGTGTTTACGCGTTGGAGATAAATGATTATAATTATAATATCACCGTGCAGATGGATATAAAGGACATTCGTTTGCGCGCGAAAGAATAACTTCCGGCCAGTAGCTTCCGACCGCCAGTCTATGTCTGTCATTGGGGTGCTTAAAATGGATTTGTCAAATATGGTGCGCGTGGTTCATGACTTTCCCCGCGAGGGTATTGTGTTTCGCGATATAACTACCGTGTTGCGGGATAAAGACGCCCTGGCCGCGTCAATAGACCAAATGGCCCAAAAGTTGTGCGGGCTGGATTTTGATTTGATTGTGGGGCCGGAGTCGCGGGGTTTTATTTTTGGCGTGCCCGTTGCGTACAAGCTGCGCAAGGGCTTTGTTCCCGTGCGCAAAAAAGGAAAACTGCCGTTTCATACGGTATCTAAAACATACGATCTTGAGTATGGAGCCGCAGTTATCGAAATGCATCGCGATGCAGTACAGCCGGGGCAAAGGGTTGTCATTGTAGACGACCTGCTTGCCACCGGAGGCACAGCTCGCGCTGTGGTTGACATGCTGGAAGAAGCCGGCGCGCGTGTGATCAGTCTCGTATTTTTGATAGAGCTGAGTGAACTAAACGGACGCAAATTGTTTGACGGGTTTAACGTAGATTCTATCATAACTTATTAATTAAGATATTAACGAGTGGCGGGTATGATTTCGTAAGGGCGCGCAGTGCGCGCCCGCAGACACCAACGAGCGCCCCGTTACAGACATTGACGGTGATAAAATGCCTTATATGGCGCTGTACCGAAAACTGCGACCGCTCAAATTCGCTGATGTGATTGGGCAAAAAGCGATTGTGCGCACGTTGCTAAACCAACTGGTGGGCCATAAACTCTCGCACGCGTACTTGTTCTGCGGCACCAGGGGCACAGGCAAAACGACAACGGCAAAGATATTCGCTCGCGCGGCCAACTGCCTTAACCCGCGCGACGGCGAGCCGTGCAACGAATGCAGCGTGTGCAGGGATATTCTCAACGACACCAGCGTTAATGTGATAGACATAGACGCGGCGAGCAATAATGGCGTTGACAATATACGCGACATACGCGAAGAAGTCAAATACCCCCCGACGGATTGCGCCTACAAGGTCTATATTGTAGACGAGGTGCATATGTTGTCCACAGGGGCGTTTAACGCGCTGCTCAAGACCCTGGAAGAACCCCCGGAGCACGTGATATTCATACTCGCGACGACAGACCCGCAAAAACTGCCGCCGACCGTTCTGTCGCGCTGCCAGCGTTACGACTTTAAGCGCATATCCAGTTCAGACATAGCCAGTGCCATGCAAGGTTATGCCGATAATCTATCCATAAGCATAAGCCTCGACGCGCTGAAATATATAGCGGACATTTCGGACGGCGCGATGCGTGACGCGCTGTCGCTGCTGGATCAGGCCGCGTCATGCTATATGAGCGAAAAAATAACCTTGCCCAAAGTGCTGGAATTGGTGGGAGCGGTCGATCCTTCTGTGTTGTTTGATTTTACCGACGCCCTGGGCAAGGGGAACTCATCTGTAGCTTTAGATGTCATTGACAAAATTTCATCCGACGGCAAAGATATTTATCAATTCGCTCAAGACTGCATACAGCATTTTCGCAACATCGTAGTGGCAAGCGTGATGGAAAAACCTTCTCCATCGTTGGATTTTAGCGAGGAATATACGGAACGCCTACGCAGCGCAAGTAAAAAAATTACGCCGCAAACGATGTTGGAATATATCAACGCCTTTTCGACGCTTACCAATCAAATGCGTTACGCGGCCAACCCGCGCATTTTGTTGGAAGTGGCTGTGATAAAACTCTGCGGGGCCGAAGCACAAACAAATCTTACGGATTTTGACAGTTTACAAACTCCTGGTGATGACGACGCTCGCATATCACACATTGATAGCGGGGATATCCGTGTTCTTGAGTCTCGAATAAATCAACTGGAGCAAAGGCTGGCGGAATTGATTTCAAATCCTCCTGTATTGAGCGGCACACCCGGCATAAACCCACATGGGGCGAGCGACGGCATCCAAACGTCGCCCGCGCGCGTGAAAGCCGTACCAGAAGATATTCAAAATGTGTTTCGCCATTGGCTGGAGTTTATTAATTGCTTTGACAACGCGACCAAGGCGCTTTTGTGTCGATGCAAACCGGGGTATCTTGATGGCGGCGCGATGCACATTATATGCCCGGATCCCGCCAGCCGCGATTGGCTGGCGTCTAAACAAAACCATATTGTAAACAACCTGATACAAAACTACCACAAAGAATTTGAGGTGCGCTTTTCGCTGTCCGACGATTATGACACCGAGCACAAGCGCCTGTATGGGCAAACGGATACATTTGAAGAATTGCAAAGCAAGATCAACATAAAAATAGAGGAATGGTAACGATATGCCAAAAGGTTTTAATGGAGCGCCCGGTTTTGGGGGCATGAACATGAATAATTTGATGAAGCAAGCGCAAAAGATGCAGCAACAAATGCAAGAGATGCAAGCGGAGTTGGAGACATTGACGGTGGAGACCACGGCTGGCGGCGGCGCGGTGCGTGTGGTAGTTAACGGCAAAAAACAAATTGAGACGCTTGCTATTAACCCCGAGGTAGTTGATCCCGAAGATGTTGAAATGCTGGAAGATTTAATAAAGGGAGCGATTAACGAGGCCCTTAGACGCATAGAAGAGCAAAATCAGCAAAAAATGTCCGCGCTTACAGGAGGTATGGGCTTGCCCGGAGGGTTGTTTTGAACACATATGGAGAAAAGACAGGCCGCCTGATAGAAGAGTTCGGTAGGCTGCCAGGCATTGGAGGCAAGTCCGCTCAGCGGCTTGCCTTTTATATTATATCGCAAAAACCAGAGCGCGCGGAAGCGTTGGCAAACGCCATTTTAGAGGCACGGCGCGGTGTCACGTATTGCTCTGTGTGTCAAACAATGGCAGAGAGCGATCCTTGCGCGGTATGCGGCAATGTCAATAGAGACCCTAGCGCCATTATGGTTGTGGAGGACCCGCGCGACATGGCCGCCTATGAGCGCACCAACGAGTATAATGGGCTGTATCACGTGCTGCACGGGGCCATATCTCCCATGAACGGCATTGGGCCAAACGATCTGCGGCTTAGGGAACTGCTTGACAGACTGCGCGGCGGCATGGTAAATGAGGTTATACTCGCTACAAATCCCAATGTGGAAGGCGAGGCGACAGCGCTGTATATTGCCAAAATATTAAAGCCGCTGGAGATTAAGACTACCCGCATAGCACATGGCGTACCAGTCGGCGGCGATTTGGAATTTGTGGATCAAGTTACGCTGGCGCGCGCTCTGGAGGGCCGCCGGGAGATTTGAGGCCAACATTGTTGGAGAAAATACATTGAAATAATCGCGGGTGAAGAAACCGCGCCACACAAATTCATTGGAGGTTATGACGATGGCTAACGCGATTACTCGCGTGGAAATAAAGGATTACCTTGTATTCGAGGGCAAGTTTGCGGCGGACTTCTGCACCGGCGTGAACGTGCTTATCGGCGGCAATGGGAGCGGCAAAACAATACTGATGAAGTATATGTACTCGCGTTATCAGACCGCGCATAGCGTCTACATTCCCGAAAAGGACATACTCGAACACGCCAAAGGCTTGCTGACTTTCATTGAGCAGAAGCAAACAGGTTTCAGTGATGTGTATAAGGACGTTCTTGTTGCCGCAATGGATGTGCCGACTCGTGAGCAGACAAAGGCGCAAAAGTCTATTGGACAGAAGATTTCTGATGTCATAGGCGGTACTGTCGTTTGGGAGCAGAGCGAGGGTACATTCTACACGGTGCGGACTGACGGAAGGAGAATACCGTTTTCAAACGAAGCCTCTGGTTTTAAGAAACTTGGTTACCTCGGTTTGTTGGTGGCGGGAGGTCAGCTTTCGCACGGCGCGGTTTTGTTTTGGGACGAACCGGAAAACAGTCTCAACCCGGAGCTTGTGCCTGTGCTTGTGGATGTTTTGCTTGAACTGTCTCGCAATGGCGTTCAGATTTTCGTGGCTACGCATAGCTACGATGTTTCCCGTTGGTTTGAGTTGAACAAAAAATCAAGCGACGCGCTCCGCTACTTCAGCCTGCGTAAAGAGGGCGACAGGGTTGTCGCCGATGTCGCGGACGATTATGTTTCGTTGCCGAACAGCGCGATTGAGGACGCGGGTGATACCCTTCTTCGGCGCGTTACGGAAGCGGCGGCGGAGAATGCTGGGGTGAAACTGAAATGATGTTTACCGAGAGCGATATGCTGTTTGACTTTTCTGCGCTTGAATCTGCCGAGCAATACGACACGCCCGCCAATCAATGCGCTGGATTGAAGATTGTGGATTTCATCGCGGAGGACAGCGATAAACAGTTATTCATTGAGGTGAAAAACTTCGCGAACACTTCTGCAAACAAGGCGGTACAGGTGGCGATGGACAAGCGCAGGACGAGCGATTACCTAATGCTGACCAACCCGATTGCAGCGTTCCCGCTTGAGATGGGAATGAAGTTCAAGGACAGCCTGTTTCGGTGGCTTGCGTCGGGCAAGAAATTTCGCAAGCCAATTGCGCTGCTGCTCGTTATCAATCCGCCGAAGGAATTGCGAGCGCGTGACCGTGAGCGGCTTATTCGGCGGATTCGCGGCTACATACCAAGTGGAATGACCGCAGAGCAATACCCGAAAATGACTTCTGCGTTCTTCGATATGCAGACACCCGCAGATGTTGAAAAATATTACGGTTTCAGCGTGGTGGTAAAGGCGCGTTATGCAAGGTAGTAATTGATGTTACTAAAAAGGGAGTTTCTCTCGAAACTCCCTTAAGGTACGATATCGAATTGCTTATTACATCATGCCCATTCCGCCGCCGCCCGCTGGCATTGGGGGTTCGGCTTCCTTTATGTCGGCCACGACCGCCTCTGTAGTCAACAGGGTGGAGGACACCGACGTCGCATTCTGCAACGCGCTGCGCGCGACCTTTGTGGGGTCTATAATGCCCGCCTCTACCATGTTAACAAATTTTTGGGCTATCACGTCAAAGCCTACGCCCATTTCCATTTCCAGCATTTTATTGACAATGACAGAACCCTCCAGGCCCGCGTTGTCCACAATCTGACGCACAGGCGATTCAAGCGCCTTAAGCACTATAGTCGCGCCGGTACGTTCATCTCCCTGCAATTGATTGATAACCGCGTTAACGTCCTTGGAGGCGTGAATATACGCCGCTCCGCCTCCGCACAAAATGCCCTCTTCAACAGCGGCGCGTGTGGCGGCTAAAGCGTCTTCCATTCTCAGCTTCTTTTCTTTAAGCTCGGTTTCTGTCGGAGCGCCCACTTTTATAACCGCTACGCCTCCGGACAATTTTGCCAAGCGTTCTTGCAATTTCTCACGATCAAAGTCGCTGGTGGTATCCTCTATTTGAGACTTGATTTGGCCTATTCTAAAATTAATGTCGCGTTTTTCGCCCGCGCCGTCTATAACGATGGTATTCTCTTTATCTACCTTAACCATCTTGGCGCGTCCAAGGCTCTCTATGGTAGCGTCCTTTATATCTATGCCCAGTTCGTCGGATATGACCTGTCCGCCTGTCAGCACCGCGATGTCTTCCAGCATGGCTTTGCGTCTGTCGCCAAAACCGGGGGCCTTAACAGCCACACACCTGAACGTGCCGCGCAGTTTGTTCAACACCAGAGTCGTTAAAGCCTCGCCTTCCACATCCTCCGCAATGATGAGCAGGGGCACGCCGGTCTGAACGATTTGCTCCAAAATGGGCAGAATATCCTGCACGCTGCTGATCTTCTTCTCTGTGATAAGGATGTAGGGATTATCCAACTGGGCAATCATCTTTTCCATGTCGGTACACATGTAGGCGGAGAGATACCCGCGGTCAAATTGCATACCTTCAACCAATTCAAGCTCGGTGATCATGGTCTTGGATTCTTCTACAGTGATAACCCCATCGTTGGACACCTTTTCCATGGCATCGGCGATCATGCTCCCCACTTCTTCGTATCCAGAAGATATGGCCGCTACTTTGGCTATGTGATTTTTGCCGTCTACCTTTTGGCTCATGTTCTTAATGGCTTCAACAGCCGCTTCTGTGGCCTTGTTCATACCGTTACGCAAAATAATGGGATTAGCGCCCGCCGCTATATTTTTAAGCCCTTCTACGATCATGGCGTGAGCTAACACAGTAGCGGTCGTCGTGCCGTCACCAGCCACGTCGTTGGTCTTTGTGGCCACTTCTTTTACAAGCTGCGCGCCCATATTTTCAAAGGCGTCTTCCAGTTCAATCTCTTTGGCGATTGTAACACCGTCGTTAGTGATAAGGGGTGTGCCGTACTTTTTGTCAAGCACGACATTGCGGCCTTTGGGACCCAGTGTTATCCTAACCGTGCCGGCCAGCTTATCAACACCAGCCAAAAGAGCGGTTCTGGCTTCGACGCCGTATTTCAATTGTTTTGCCATAGATTAACCCTCCGTAATTTTGTTTGCTCGATATTATCCTATTATTCTACAATAGCCAAAATATCGCTTTGGCGAACGATGATGTACTCTTTGTCGTCCAATTTAACCTCTGTGCCGGCATATTTGCTGTAAATAATCTTATCGCCGGCTTTTACCTCCATTTTGATTTCTTTACCGTCAACCACGCCCCCTGGGCCCACTGATACAACCTCGGCCTCTTGTGGCTTTTCCTTGGACGCGCTGGGCAAAACGATACCGCTTTTGGTTTTCTCCTCAGCTTCCAATTGTTTGATAACTACACGGTCGCCCAATGGTTTAAGTTGCATAAATTTACCTCCTGTAACAAATAGTTTAATTTTTATTAGCACCCACATTTATTGAGTGCTAACCACGCAAGAAATTTTAATAAAAATGGCATTGTTTTGCAAGCGCACTATCTTTACGATTAATCGCTAATTTAATCATTAACGCTTAATTACTTGTTTATACTCCTTCTTACTCGATTTTGATCGCTTTTTAATACAAATCACTTCGCGCCGTCTCTTGCGTATGCATACAGATACTGCTGGGCAAAGCCCGCATATTCGCCAAACTTGTTTGCGGCAAAATTCTGTATATCTTTGTCGGTCAGTTTGGCCCCATTAAAGAAACGCTGCGCGACGATCCTCTTTATCCACACATCGGCGGGGAATACCTCCGTTTTTCCATAAGCGAACAATAGCACACAATCGGAGATCTTTCTGCCAACCCCGTATATGCTCATTAATTGCTCGCGAGCCTCGTCAATGTTCATATCCCCTAATGACTCCAGGCATAAGTTGCCAGTTGCAACGCGCGTGGCCGCGTTTAATATATATTTCGCGCGAAATCCCACCTTGCAATCCAGCAATTCGTTAAGCGAAATTGTGGCCAATCGCTGTGGAGTAGGGAAGCTGTACAAAATTTCATCCACCGACGACGCTATCGGCTCGCCAAATCTTTTAGCCAGCGTTTCAACTATGCCTTTTATACGTGGGATGTTGTTGTTCTGCGATATTATGAACGACACAAGCGCCTCCCACGGGTCTTGCCGAAGTATTCGTATGCCGTCGCAACGCTCCCACGCGGATTTTATAACCATGTCGGCGGATATATGTTCTTTTATAACAGAGTAGTCCCTATCCAAGTCAAAGTAGTCGGTCCATAACGAAACCTCCTGCGCGTCGATGGGATACATGGTGACGACATCGCCGACCTGCGTCATAAACAATAATTTATCTTTGGCTACAACGCGGTAAGCGGATTGATCGGCGGCGTCGGAGATCTTAGTGAATCTAAAACACTGGCCACATTCGAGAGTGCTTTTTATATCAAAACATTCACGATCGCTCACAATAAGTTTGTTGTGCTGATGCGACACACGCATGGCTGCCCCCCTTTACTATTTATAAAACCATTGTTATAATGTCCCTAAACATTTTAGGGCATAAAGGAAGAATACGCAACATGCGAGATAAAATAAAAGATTTTTGGCGCATCGAAAGCGCGAAAATGAAAGACATGAGCATGAAGGATAAAGCCGGCTACATATGGGAGTATTACAAATTTCCGATTATAGGCTTTATCATTGGAGCAATCATAATTGGAAGTGTTGTCAACGGCATCTTGAACCCTCCGAAAGACACCTTCGCGCAAATAGTTTATTACGGTGGTTACTTTGCGGATGACATGCTGCTTAAAGTGGAAACATCAATTGCCGATGCCGCAATGACTGATGAAGAGAAGTTGAGCGACGCTGTGTACAGCACGGTCATTTACGGAGCGACTGGTGATACGCAGGCCGATATGGCAAATTCGCAAAAGTTTATGGTTATGGTCGCGGCGGCTGAGCTAGATATCATCGTGTTTAATAAATTTGAACTGGAAAGCTTGAAAAATAGCGAGATGTTGATTGACATTACTACAGTTATGGATGAAGAATTGCAAAGTAGGGTAGGGGATTTGCTGATCGACAACGTCGCTTTGGATATAAGCGAAAACCTATTCTTTAGATCCGCTGGGCTAAACACGGAAGACATGCGCGTAGGCGTTATTGTCAACACAGCGCGGCTGGACAATGTAAAGCGCGTCTTAAACGTAATATTGCGCTAAAATACAAACCAATCGACATTACAATCGACATTATCTTCTCACCTGAAAAAAATACGGAATAATGTTGTGCTAAAATGGTTGCTAAATGTTTTTCGTTCGTTGATAATAGTAAGCACTGGTTCATTTTTCGGAAATTACTGTTATCTCGATGTTGACATAAAGGGAAAAGTTATGTATGATGAAAATAGACGAATTTGTTATGAACTTGGTGTCATGCCATATGTATCGATCCCAGTTATCTATATCCCGTTCGCATGATTCAATACATCTAAACTTGACAAGGTTGTATCTGATTTGAGTAAACTTAACTCTGGCGAATTTTACGGTTCACAAAGCGGCTCGCCTAGAAATTCGTTAAGCACAAAATTTCGTTTGGCAGCCGGGGCGTGCTTTGGCTCTGTTGCCCTTGCAATTATATTATTCTCGCCGATATTTTTGGTCACGGCTGAAAGCGTTACCATTGTTGGCATTAATAACATAAGTGCCGACACTGTTATGCAAGCCCTGGCAGTGCCGCAAAATATCTTGTTTGTGCCCGACCAGCGTGTAAGAGACGCTTTAATCGCGCTGGACGAAGTCGATAGCGTGGTTATACAAAAGCGATTTCCAAACATAGTTGAGGTGCAAGTTTACGAAAAACAGCTTTCGGGCTATGTGCCATATCTACAGGATTATCTTTGCGTAGATCATGAGTGTCGTGTGCGTTATATAACGGACGAAGCCCTTGGCTTGCCCGTTATATACGGGCTCAGATTTGACGGTTTTAGATTGGGCGAAACGTTAACTGTGAAAAACAACGCTGCCTTTGATACTGCCATCTTTATGCTCAAACTTTTATCAAAATATGACATTGATTATATATATTCCATAGATGTGGCGGACTCGAGCAATATTATATTGGGCGCGTACAATATGAATGTGGAATTTGGCGCGACAAAGTACGCGGACGAGAAACTTCGCACGCTTAACGAGATACTTGATCAATTGCCAGATGCCCGCGATATGGCTGGTGTGCTGGACATAAGTAATATTAAGCGGCATTACATATTTAAAGTGCTGACGTAAAATGGATGGTGATGAAATGGTGGCAGAGGTTATTACTATTAGAATTCAGCCCGACGGGTAACGCTATGCACCTTGTTTGAATTTCTTACGAACGGGAGAGGATATTCTTTGATTAACATAGACATTGCTCATTGCAGCAAGGCGCGCATTAAGGTTATCGGAGTGGGCGGTGGCGGTAACAACGCCGTTAATCGCATGATGTCAGAAAATGTGCAGTACATAGATTTTATTTCGGTAAACACGGATATGCAGGCGTTAGAGCGTTCCAACGCGCCCACGAAACTCCAATTGGGCGAAAAATTGACGCGCGGGCTCGGCGCGGGTGGCAGACCCGAAATAGGTAAACGCGCGGCGGAAGAAACGCGTGACCAAGTGGCGCAAGCCATTCAAAATACAGACATGCTGTTTGTTACTGCGGGCATGGGAGGCGGTACGGGCACGGGCGCCGCGCCTGTTATAGCGGGCATCGCCCGCGAAATGGGGATTTTAACAGTGGGCGTCGTCACCACGCCGTTCGATTTTGAAGGTAAAGTGAGGATGCGTAACGCGCTGGAGGGCATCGCGGAGCTTAAAAATAGTGTCGATACATTGCTGATTATCCCGAATCAGAAATTGGTAGACTTGGTAGAGCAAATGGATGATGATATGCCTTTTAACGAGGCTTTTAACAAGGCGGACGAAGTCCTTCGTCAAGGTGTGTTGGGTATAAGTGATCTGATATTGAAAGAAGGGTTAATTAACCTGGACTTTGCCGACGTGCGTTCTATTATGAAGTCCAAAGATGACGCGGTCCCAGGCACGGCGACCTACACAGGCGGGGTTGCGCACATGGGCATTGGCCGCGCCGCCGGTAAAAACAAAACTGAGATCGCCGCCGAAATGGCTATAAAGAGTCCCTTATTGGAAACAACAATTGATGGCGCCACCGCCGCCATTATCAGCTTTGCCGGCGACGCGACGCTTGGGTTAAGGGATATTACACATGCCGCGAATATTATACGTGACGCTATAGATGTTGAAGCTAACATCATATTCGGGGCGACGATAAATCCTGAACTTAAGGATGAGGTAATTGTTACGGTAATTGCGACGGGCCTGGATGAACGCCGCGAACGTCTGGCGCAGTTTGAAACGTTTACGCCGGTTCGGCAAAATATAGAACAATTTCCAACTCGTGACATATTAACACGCCGAGAGACCCTTGCGGATCGGCAAGAGCAGCGGCTTACTAACGCGGAACGCGCTGTGGAATTGCCTCGTGCCCGTGCTACAGCCGAACCCCCAAGTTTTGTTATACCCGACTTTTTGAGCCGCAACAAACGCAAAAGCTGAGGTCGCGCAATGCGTGACCCCTTGTCTAAATCGTGATCGTAAATCGTAAAAAACGGTGGGGGAGAACCTTTGGTGGTCTCCCCTTTGGTAGTATCGGCGTAACTATTCTATAAAGTATTCTTTTATAAATAATTTTAGGCTTAATCCTAGCTCCCCGCCCCCAATGTATGGCCACACCTCTACGAAAACTATATCTATGGATTTTGGTTTGCTCCTCCTGGGACTTCCCAGGAGGAGGACTAACCTAATTTCTGAAGTTTGTTATGTTTGTTATTGAGCTTGCCGCAAATGGCGGGGTATTCATAAATTCGTGCAGCCCAATCAGAAACTGCATATACGGGTTTTCTAGGATGTCTTGCAGTATATCCTCATCGGAATGGCCAGTCTTCTGCTTTATAATCAGCGTGCCCATCGCCATTCGAAATTTTATTGCCGGCGC